>JAJDEG010000467.1 GCA_029259895.1 Planctomycetota bacterium | reverse complement strand
GCGTCGAGGCGAGCGGTGCGGTCTTCGTCGTTCATGGGCGAGTCTTCCAAGGCGAGGCAAGATGACCGCGCGACCGTCGTCGACGAGAATCGCTAGAAGTCGCGGCGGCTGACGTACCAGCAGCCAATGGCGAGCATCACCGACAGGAACAGCATGTTGCTCCAAATCGGCGTATAGATGTCGAGCTTTTGCTCTACCGCGCCGGGGCCTTCGCCGACGCGAACGGTTTCCTTGCCGTGGAGGAGGTACGCCGTGAGGTTCCCCAATTCGCCCGGCTTGGGAAAGACGGTATAGATCGGCAGCACGCCGTACCAATAAAAGGACTCGAATCGGCCGTAGGCGGGCGTTTGCGTGGCGGCGACGTGCCGCTGGTTGTCTAAGCGGACGACGTGGTTGAATGCGTACGCGGCGGCAAGCTCGCCGTCGGGCGACATGGCGATGGCCGTTACGTCGCCTTGCGCCGACGAGGCGAGCGGATCGCCAGCCGTGCCGCTTTCGGCGTCGGTGTCGTACCAGAAGACGCGCTCATCGTCGCAACGCACGGCGAAGGACTTGCCGTCGGGGGCGAGGGCGACTTGCTTGATGACGGTTTTTTCGCCCTGCGTGTGTTCGGCGAGCAAGTCGAGCTTGTCGTCGCCGACGGCGAACACGAGTATGCGGCCATCGAATAGGCCCAGCACGAGGCGGTCGCCGACGAAGGCGAGGCCGTCGATTTCGCAAGCGGCTTGGGGTTCGACGCGATACTCTCCGCGAACTTCGTATTTCTTGCCATCGACGAGCCCCAGCACGCGGAGTCGACCGGGATCGTACACGGCAATGTCGGTGGTTGTGTCGTGGGCCGCCGCCGCAGAGGGAACCGTCCACTTGGCGACTTTCAATTCGACCGTCGCAAGCGCGTTGGCCGCGTCGATCTTCTTGAGTTGCTCGTCGGCAAGCGGCTTTGCGTCGGTGGGAATCTCGACGATGCCCGCAGACGCCAGACCGAGCAGCTTGCCGTCGGGGCGGACGAGCAGATGCCGGACGTCTTTCGTGAGCCGACCAAAGACCTGTTGCCGCCAACCATTCTCGGCCTTCGCCGCATACACCCAAGGTCCGGTACTGCTTTCCGCCTCGGGGTTGTATAGATTTCCGAGAGCGAACAGGCGACTCGACTTGGAATCGTAGATCGGTCCGGCGTCGAAGCGGCTTTCCCAAGGCGCGGCCCCGATCTGCTCGCCGAATCCTTCGTTGCGAACGAATGTTTCAACCCACTCGCCGGCATCGGCGTCCCAACGACGAAACGCACCCGCCCCCATCCCCCACCGGCTAGCGAACGATGCGAACGTATGATCGTCGGCGACGATCAACCGCGTCACTTGCTGCGGCATCATGAGGTTCGTGTCGAAGATGAACTTGGTGACCCCCATCGCGTAACAAACGGCCCAGAACACGACGGCGACGACGATGCTGACGATGGCGTTGCGCCACAGGACGCCGGCCATGGCGGAGACGGAGTAATAGATGGCGAAGAGAAACAGCAACAGCGGCACGCACCACAGAAAGCGGTGGTTCCAGTAGTCGAGGCGGAATCCGGCGATCAGATAGAGGCCACCGATGAGGTACGCCGAAATAACCGTAATAAATGCGCAACCGCCGACGAATTTCGCCAAAAACACCAGCGAACGGCTGACCGGTTTGCTGAGCAGAAGATCGACGGCCCCGGTTTCAAACGTGCGGGGAACGAAGGTCGATGTGAGGACCAGTGCCGTCATGATTCCGGCGACGCCGAGGAAGTAGTCCGTGAATATCGTCAGCGCCGTGGCTAGAACGTACGATTTGTCCGCGAACAGCGAGTCGTCCATGTACCAGCCGGCATAGCCGAGATACGACTTTGTGTCGGCAACTTTGAGGAAACGGCCAAACGCCGTCTCGAGCAACAGCCGATTCAATCGCGCAACCTCACCGTCGTCGAGCGCGTCGACGCCGCGTTCGATCAGGCCGCTAGCCTCTTCGCCGAGCTCGTAATCGGCCCATGCTGCCGCGTCGTATAACTCGCGGCTTTGGACGACGGCATTCAACGACGACCAGATATCGCCGGACTTGGGGAAGGGTTTGGGCGTTGCGTCGGCCAACTCGTCCGCATCGCCGTCGTCGTCGCCATTGTTGTTGTCGACAATTTCACCGGCTTCGGCAGCTTCGCCGACTCTTGCGGCATCGGCTCGATCGGCGGGCTTCGCCGGATCGGCGTCGCCGTTTGGCGCGAGTTGCGAACCGCTGCTGGCTTCGACTTCGACGATGCGCTTGCCCGGGCTGGGTTTGTCCTCGGCGGCCTGTCGGTTGATCTCGCGGGCCAGCGCGTCGCGTTCGCGAATATCGTTCCAGTCGAATCGCGTCGGCCCCCGCTCGACGATTCCGATGGGCGCCAGCGCAAGGAGAATCAGCGTCGCCTTGACGAGCACGAACCACATCGTCTTCGAGACGAGGGCCTCGTGAAAGGAGTCCTTGACGATCGTCGCATAGGCCCGCATCAGATGATCTCCGCTTCGATCGGTTCGTCGCCAGCGGGGGCCGGCGTCTTCTGATTCGGCGTGGCGACGACTTCGAGAAACGCGTCTTCGAGCGTGCGGCGGCGGCCGGTCATGGCGACGATGCTGACGCCCGCTCGCCGTACGTCGTCGATCGCCCGATCGACGGCGGGCTGATCGGCGATGGCGATGGTGACGTTCGTCTGCGGCGCGGATTGGCCGGTGGGGAGCGACGCCACATCCTTCACCTGGTGCGCGGCGAGCGAACGACGGGCGGCAGCATCGTCGCAGCAGAGCGTAAACGTGAATTCGGCCGTTGGTCCGCGGGTGAGTTCTTCGATGTTGCCGATGCGGCGAACTTCGCCGTGCGTGAGAATCGCTACGCGGTCGCAGACCAGCTCGACTTCCTGAAGCAAGTGGCTATTGATGAAGACCGTCTTGCCCGACGCCTTAAGCCCTTGCAGCAGCGTGCGCATTTCCTTGCGGCCGACCGGATCGACGCCGTCGGTCGGCTCGTCGAGCATGAGAAGATCGGGGTCGTGGAGCATCGCCTGAGCGAGGCCGAGACGCTGCTGCATGCCTTTGGAATATTTGCGAACGCGGGTGCGGCCCCACTGGCTGAGGCCGACGAGGTCGAGCAGTTTCGGAGAGCGGCGGCGAACTTCGGCCGGCGACAGGCCGCTAAGTCCGCCGAAATAGACGAGCGCGGAATTGCCCGTGTGATGCTGAGGGAAGCGGTGTCCCTCTGGCAGATAGCCGACTTTTCGGCGTGCGCGACGATCTCCGACCTGGCGGCCGAGCAAGCGGGCGGATCCGTCTGTAACGCGGACGAGTCCTAGCAGCAGCTTGATGAGCGTTGTCTTGCCGGCCCCGTTTGGCCCGAGCAGGCCGAAAATCTCGCCGCGGGGAATGGATAGCGTAACGCCGCGGAGGGCCTCAATGCGACGTCGGCCGAGCAGGCCATCGCGATAGGTCTTTCGCAGGCCTTGGACTTCGATCGCCGATTCCGTCGCCATGCCGGTTTTCCGATGAAGTTAGTACCTATCCCAGAACTGAAATCTGTGGGAGGCGAATCCATTCGCGGAAAGCGCTGTCTAGCGATTCCATCGGCGAAAGGATTCGCCTGCCACAGTTCCGGGTTAGGCGCTTAATGGAGAATAGATGCGCCGATGTTGCCGTGTATCGTTACCGATTCGCCGATATCGCACAACCGGGGGGCGGCGGGGGAAGGTCGACATGGCGCGGTCACTGGATTATTCGCCTTATTCGTCGCGGCGACGCGGTTCTTGGAATCGCGGCCGCAGTTGCAGGGCTTCATGGCTCGTTCGCGGATTTTGCTTGGCTAACGCCCCTAGACTTTCCGATTCAACGAGATTCTTGTACTTCTCCGCGCCTGCTGACGGGAATTGAACCGCCGAGGCGCAGAGACGCCGGGTTTTTTGTTGTAAAGTCAACGCCGAAAACACAGCGGCTCCGCGCCGCGGGGGGTGAATTCACGGT
>JAJDEG010000466.1 GCA_029259895.1 Planctomycetota bacterium | reverse complement strand
CAAATCGACGCCATGTCGGCCGACGGTTCGACGGGCGGATGGATGGTGCAGAGCGACCGGCTGTCGTCGATTCCGATCGGCGGTACGGAGCACCCGCCGACATTCCACACGCGCGGGCCCAACCGCGTTCAAGAAGGCCCCTACGGCGGCAGTTCGTCCGCCGATCGCGGCGGCGACGATATCCCGACCGGCTACAACACGTTCATGAACTACGAGTACCCGCGCGGCGACGAGATCAACGCCGCGCAGAGCAGCGCGATCGTCTCGTGGTTCGACGAATTCGAGGACGCGCTCTACGGTCCGGATTTCGCCGACCCTCTGCTCGGTTATCGCGCGTACATCGACGTCGATAGCTTCGTCGACCATCTGATCCTCAACAACCTAACGAAGAACCGCGACGGCTTGCAGCTCAGTACGTACATGTACCGCGAAGATGAAACGTCGCTGTTGCAACTCGGTCCGATCTGGGATTTCGACCGCGCGTACAACACCAACTCGTTCGGCGGCGGCGCAACCGGTTCGCTCACTTGGGGCCAGCAGTTCCTGTGGATGCCGCGGCTGTTCCAAGACCCCAACTTCGCTCAGACGTACGTCGATCGTTGGCAGGAGCTGCGCACCGGTCCGTTCTCGACGGCGAGTTTCGACGCACTGATCGACGCCCAGGCCGCCGAGATCACCGCCACCGTCGCCGCCGCGAACGGCACGACGAATTGGGCCGCCAGGCTCCAGGCAATGAAGGACTGGCTCGCCACGCGGGCCGCCGCCATCGACGGGCTGTACGTGCCCGCGCCAACGTTCGACTCGCCGGGCGGACAGGTCGATCCCGGCTTCGAGTTGCTCATCACCGCGCCGCGTGGCACCGTTTATTACACCGCCGACGGCACCGATCCACGAGCCCCCGGCGGCGGTGTCACTCCTGGAGCGATCGCCGTCGGCGCAGCGCAAGCCACAACGCTCATCGACGTCGGCGCATCCGCAGCGGCCATCGTCCCCGACGCTACCTTCGACGCCACATTCGGGGCGAGTTGGACCGGCCTGCCCGCGTCGGAACCGTTCGACGACTCCGCCGCCGCCGGCTGGACCCAGGGCACCTCGGGCATCGGCTACGACGAGAACCCCGATTATCTCCCGCTGATCGGCCTCGACGTCGGCGCGGAAATGAACGCGATCAATCCGTCGGTGTATGCGCGCATCAAATTCGATATCGCCGGCGACGTTCCCACCTACGACTTCCTCACATTAAGGATGCAATACGACGACGGTTTCGTCGCTTACCTCAACGGCGTCGAAGTCGCCAGCGGCAACGCCCCGGTGCCGCTGGCTTGGAACTCCACATCATCGCAAGAGCAGAATGACGCCAGCGCCATCGTCTTCGAACCGTTCGACCTGACGCCCCACTTAAGCCTGCTGCAAACCGGCGAAAACGTGCTGGCAATTCACGGCCTCAATCGCACCGCCGACAGCTCCGACATGCTGCTGCGGCCCGTGCTCGAAGCGGGCGTCTTTGCCGACTCAATCATCACGATCGACGTCACGTCCAACATCGTCGCCAGAGCGCTCGACGGCGGAAGCTGGAGCGGACCGACGACGGGCTTGTTGACCGTCGACGCGCCGCCGGCGCTCGCCATCACCGAACTGCACTACAACCCGGCCGGCACACAGGATACCGAATTCGTCGAACTGCGCAACAACGGAACCGCGCCGCTCGATATTTCCGGATTCACGCTCACCGGCGTCGGCGGAACGCCCGGTTTTGTATTCCCGTCGATGCCGGCCGTCGCGCCCGGCGGTTTCGTGCTCGTCGTGCGCAACATCGCTGCGTTCGAAGCCTTATATGGGACGAGCCTTCCCGTCGCCGGCCAATACGCGGGCGGTCTCGACAACGGCGGCGAAGCGATTGCTCTGTTCGACGCCATCGGCGCGCCGATCCAATCGTTCGCGTTCGACGACGCCTGGCATGGCGAAACCGACGGCGAGGGTTTTTCTCTCGTCGCGGTCGATGTGGCCGGCGACTACAACGATGCCGCGAATTGGCGCTCCAGCGCCCTTGTCGGCGGTTCGCCCGGCGCGGTCGACCCGCTGCCGCTGGCCGGCGACTTCGACGGCAACGGCGTCGTCGATCGCAAGGACGCCGCGATCTTGGCCGCTCAATTCGGCCGGGATGCGAACTCCCACCGCGGCCTTGGCGATGCCGACGGTGACCGCCGCACGACGCTCGTCGATCTGGCCATCGTGCAATCCAACATGGGCCGCATACTCGCCGCGCCCTCTCCCAGTCCCGTGGCTTCATCGCTCCTCGCATCAGTGCCCAACAACGAACCGACGCGCGACCTGAAAAGGATTCGCCAGTTGACGGCGTCTCGCGTAGGCGAAGAACGGCGTCGCGCCGATGCGTCGTTTCGCGAGGGTGTAATCCCTGCCTTGAGGATCGCTTCACGTTTCAACGCGAACGATTCAGCGGAACGGCGACAAAACGTCGGCGTGCGCCGCATAACACGCTCGCTGGCAAATGGCGATGCGGTTGACCGTCTTCTCACGCAACGTGACGGATAGCGCTTCGCGTCATCGCTCTCCCCGACCGGCCCTCGATCCGGCAGTGGTTTCGACAGCGGATGCACGCGATCCAGTCCGAACGCCAATTTCCGCCCTGCCAACGACGTGACCACTCCCGTGATGATTCTGGACGAAGCGGCATCGGTCGCCGACGTTCGCGCGTAGTTCCTTGAAAAAAACAAATTGATTCGGGCGTTTTTTCGTGTAGGAGCCGCCGTTCATTGCGCAGTTATTGTACGGAAGGCCGAATCACCCGTTGCGCATAGCGCCGAGGTCCGTCGTTTGCCCCAACATCTCCACGAGCCGAGAAATCGCCACGATGCCGCGTACAACGAAGCCTCGCAAGTATTTCGCCTCTGGCTACAGAACCGCGGCAAGGCGATCCTTCCGCCGCCAGAACGCCCTAATATCTCTTGGCCGCGATGCGCTCGCGTTTGAGACGCTCGAAGCGCGACATCTGCTCACCACAGTTGGCGATTTCACCGGCGACGACCGAGTGGACGCTGCCGACGTGGATGCCCTGGCCGGCGAGATACGACGCGGTCCGATGGCCGATCCGTCGTTTGATTTGACCGGCGACGCGCTGGTCGACGCCACCGATCTTACGCATCTAATCGAATCGGTGCTGGCGACGAACTTCGGCGACGCGAACCTCGACGGCGCGGTCGACCGTGCCGACGCTGCCGTGCTGGCCCGCAATTTCGGCCGCACGGGAACGCCGTCGTGGGGGCAGGGCAACTTCGACGCCAACGACCGCGTCGATTTGGTCGATGCCACAACGTTGCAATCGCACCTCGGCTTCGCCGGGCCGACCGACCCAGTACTCGTCAGCACGACGACCGTTCTCAACCAATCGCTGCCGACGATCGAGACGTCATTATTCGATTGGGCCGCGCTCTTCAACTTGACGATATCGGCCGGACCAAGCCCCGCTGGACCGGGGCCGGCCGCCGGAAATCTCTCCGAAAACGTGCCGGTTGTTAACGACGATTTCTTTAGCACGCTCGGCGTTTCGGCGGCGCTCGACGACGCCGTACCCGAGGTCGAGATCACCGGCAACAACCTTCAACTCCGCGCGCGGCTCGCCCAGGCCGGTTACACCATCGACCTGTTTCCCGGCGGACCGGAGGGCGGTGTAGATAACGACGTGCTCCAGGTCCGATTCACCGGCCGCGTCGAAGGACTCGTCGGTCAGACGCCGCTCGACGCCGCGACGATCGACCTGCTCAGCGATCTCAACCCCGCTGCCACGCTCGACGGAACGATCGACTACGGTACGGCCGATCATCCCGCCGCCATCGACCTCGAACTCGTGTTCGGCGTCGACGATGTCGGTTTCTACCTACTCGGCGAAAGCCGCATCGCGCTCGAAGTCGGAGCCGAAGGCGATCTGGCCGGATCGTTCCCACTGCCGATCGACGGCTTGGCCGCCAGCCTAGCGGCCCACGCCACCGCCGACGTCGTGGTTTCGCTCGCACAAGGCGATCCGGCCCGCCGGCTACGAACGGCCGATCTCTCCGCACCCGCCGATACGATTTGGAACGTCTCCGTCGACGCCGATACGGAGGTGACGCTAACGACGTCGCTAACCCACGACGGTCAGCCAACGCCGTTTTCGGTCAGCTCGTCTTGGCAAATTCCGATGGTCGACGGTGTGCTCGGTACGGTGACGAGTTCGTTCGACACGCCCGATGCCGATGCATTCGTCGATGCGCTGTTTCCGATGTTCGAGGATGGGCTGAGTTCGTTTCTCTCTCCGGAGATCGCGGCGCTGGTCGACGAATTGCCTCTGCCGTTTGGCGACGACAGCGGCCCGTTTCCGTTCGTCGACGATCAAACCGCTCAAGAAGGCCAACCTTCCGGCGCGCTAGCCAGGTTTTTCGAATACGTCATTTCCCGGTTCCAAACCTCCTTCGATCACACCGGCCAGGGCATCGCCTACACCATCGGCGACCTACTGCAACGAACCGACCAACTCCGCGCAGTATCTCTAGCCACGGGCGCGGGCGTAAAAATCGGCGTTATTTCCGACGGCGATCGCGGCCTTGCCGATGCCCAAGCCAACGGCGAACTCCCCGCCAACCTTACCGTCAATCCAAACCTCGCGAGCGCCGGTGCCGAAGGCACGGCGATGCTGGAAATCATTCACGACATCGCGCCGGGCGCGGAACTGCTCTTCTCGGGCACCGGCGCAACGGTCGCCTCGTCGACAACGGCCCACGGCCGGTTCATCGAGGCCGTCGATTGGCTCGTCTCGCAGGGCGTGCAGATTATCGTCGACGACAAGTTTTTCGGCGGCGAGCCGTTCTTTGCCGATGGACCCGTCGCCCAACACGTCCAGTCGCTAATCGATAGCCCGCCCGATCACGACAACAACCCGCTCACGCCGCCGCTGGAGATCCTGTTCGTCACCGCGGCGGGAAACTTTGCCCAACGGCACATGCGCGGGGCGTTCGACATTGCCGACTACTCTTTTGCCGACGGCGAGACCCGGCAATTGCACCGCTTTGGCGGAACGAACCCATTCCTCACTTTGCAAAGCAATCCCAGTCCAGCCAGCGCCAAACATTGGCTGGCGCTGAATTGGAACGAACCTTACGACGAGATTCTGCTCCCGGAGTTTCGTCTGTTGTTGATCGACGCCGCCAGCAATCTTCCCTTGGATGAAATAACGGCGGACGAAATCAGTAGTGCGCAATCGTTGCTTCGCTTCGGAAAAAGTACGCCGGGTAATGTGACGCTTGCCATCGAGTATCTCGGCCCGGATCCCGCCCCGACGGGGTTGGATTTCTCGCTGCTGGCGAGCGAATCCATCCCGCCGGCAGGCACACAAGTCTTCGGTGCGTTCAGCGATCCGGCCGACTCGATCTGGGGACACGCCGCGCTCGTCGACGTACTCACCGTCGGCGCGGTGAACGTCGACAACCCGTCGCAAGTCGCCCCATACAGCGCCCACGGTCCCGCCACGATCACCGGCGAGGCGACGCCCCGCACCGTCCTCGATCTCGCCGCCGGCGACAACGTGCAGGTCAGCGGCGCAGGCGGGTTTCCCGTTCCGTTCCGCGGCACGTCGGCCGCCGCGCCCCACGTCGCCGCGATGGCCGCGTTGCTCAAGCAGCTTTATCCCGCTGCCGGCCGCAACGACATTCGCGACGCAATCGCAAGCTCCGCCGCCGATATTGGTACACCGGGCTACGACCAGCAGTCCGGCCACGGCGTGGCCGACGCGATTGCCGCCGACATCACGCTCGATACGATGTTCGATCGCGCCGTGCTCGCACCGCCAAGTCCTGTTGCCGCCAGCCCAGGCGTTTCCGACCCCGCCGCGTCGCCGTTCACATTCTCCGGCGGCAGTCTCCTTTCAGCCCTCGGCTTCGATCTCGCGCACGCCATCTCGCCGCAAAACATCCAGAACTTTCTCCGCGGCCGGCCGCTTAGCGAAGACCTCGCCCGCGTGTCGCTCACGCTCGACGCCAACGACGACTTCGAGCCGGTCACCGTTAGCTACGCCCTCGATCTCTCCGACGTCGGCAGTCTCGAACAGTTCGGCCTCGAAGGCGCGATCGCCGCCGAAGTCACGCCGAACCTCTCCCTCACATTCGGAATCGACGCCGACGGATTTTTTCTCGACTCCAGTTCCACCGCCGGCGGACTGGTCGCGGGCACCGTCAACGCCAGCGCCGCCTCGCTCGGTCCGTTTGGCGTCGAAATACGCGGCCAACTGACGGCCGAACCGAGTATCGGCTTTGCCGCACTCGGTGCGGGCCGGCTGCGCGT
>JAJDEG010000465.1 GCA_029259895.1 Planctomycetota bacterium | reverse complement strand
TCGCCACGGCGTAAGCGGTCGCGGAAGGCATTGATGACGATTCGCGTCGCCCAGGTGCGGAACGACGACTCTTGGCGAAAGCCGCTCCACGAACGGGCCACGGCGGCGAGGGCGTCCTGGAGAACGTCCTCGGCGGTGTCCAAGTCGCCGGTTAGCCGGACGGCCAGCCGCATCAACTCGGACAGATGCTCGCGCACGAGCCGATCCAGCAATTGCCTGTCCGGGGCATCGCTCATGGTTCACGGGGCCTCTTCTCCTGGTCATATTAGACGACGGGCCGGTGAAAATCTAAAAGCAATTTTGCAAAAGAATCGACATCGGGTGGTGAATCGATGAATGATGGTCGCCAGTGGCGACGCGGTGCGAAGCGGGCGGCGAGTCGATGCTGCTCGCTTGCGTTGGCCTGCGCGCTTGGCGTAGGGGCTACGAATGTCCGACTCGCGGCCGACGAACCGGATTTGCAACAGAGCGTCGAGGCGTTGTCGAGCGAACAATTCGCCAGGCGCGAGGCAGCCACGGCGGCGTTGATCGAGGCGGGCGAGGCGGCGATTCCGCTGGTCGCCGCCGCCGCGACTTCCAGCGACCGCGAAACCGGCTATCGAAGCATGCTCGTGTTGCAGCGGTTGGCGGCATCGAGCCACGCCCCAACGCGACGGTCCGCCCGGCGGGCGCTCGGCGAATTGGCGAAATCCGGGGACGGACGGGTCGCGCGGATCGCCGGCGAAGCCTTGCGAGGCGTGTTGGCCGAGGCAGCCAGCAAGTTGCAAGCCTCCGGCGCTACGCTGACGCGGGACGAACGCGGCGGCATACGCGCGGTCAACTTCGCCCATCGCGGAATCCGCGATGCGGCGCTCGAGCCGCTCGACGACGTCGAGCCGGTGGAACTCAATCTGACGCACACGGCCGTTACCGATGCCACGCTAGAACGGCTCGCCACGCATACGCAACTCGAATTGCTCAATCTGATGGGCACGAAGGTTACCGACGAGGGCATGAAGCACGTGGCCGGATTGATTGCCATGCGAACGTTCTCGGTCGAACGGACCACCGTGACCGACGCCGGTATCGAGCATCTCAAGGGGATGAGCGACTTGAAGATCCTCTACGTCGGTGGCAGTCGCGCTACCGGAGCTGGTCTCAAGCACGTCGAGCATTTGCCGATCGAGTATCTGTCGTTCGCCTATTCGCCGGTCGACGATGCGGTGGTCGAGCACGTCGTGCGGCTCAGGAATCTAAAGACGCTCGGCCTCGACGACACGAAGGTGACCGACGCGTGCTTGCCGGCCTTGGCTGCGCTGGAGAATCTCGAAGTGCTGTGGCTCGACAATTGCGCCGTGACCGACGCCGCAGTGCCGCATCTCAAGCGGCTCGCAAAGCTCAAGAAACTGCACGTCGAAAGCACGCGCATCTCCTCAAAAGGCTTCGCGGATCTGCGCAGCACACTCGACGGCGTGGAGATAATCGGGGGGCCGTCGAAGTGAAACGCCGACTGGCGTGCGCGGCACCTACGGCGGCGTTTGATTCGATCGCGCGAAACTGCGCGGATCAACTTCGCCGGTTTTGCCTAATTTGCCGTGTTTGCCGAAATTTCCGGCCGTAGCCCTTATTGCGGACGTGCGGATTACTCTCAATTCAAGTCCTGTAGCGGCCGTGACGACGAAAAGAAGTATCCAGCGTTGGCGGCGCGATTTTTGGTAACTGCGCGCTGCCGGCGTTTGGATCGAGTTGGCGACGCCGCAATCGGAAACGACCCAACGATTGCCGTCGGCGGAGCTGGCTCGTTGCAGAATCCCGCTCGAACGACTGTTGCCGCACGCGCGAAGGTAGTTCGCGCCGTAACGCCACGTCTTTCGGAATGAATGCACGTCGTCCGCGGCCTTGCCGGCCGAGGGCGCTAAGGAGGGCTTCGTCCATGCGCCATCGCCGCTGGCACCGTTTGATCCTGGCATCCGGCGTGTTGTTCTCGCCTTTTGCAAACGCTCCGCTGCTTACCGGTGCGCGCGTATTAGCCGCCGAATCGACGGTTCGCGCCGTCGCCAATGCCCGAGCAGCCGAAGAGCAGCCGACCGAAGCGCAACCGAGCGAAGAACAGTTGGCCGCTTCCGAAACCGCCACGGACTCCGCCGTCGCGCCGTTTCGTCTCGCGCACATCCCGTCCGTTCAGCCGTACTCGCGTCCTTCGGCCGGATTGGGCGGACTGCCATCGGCGATCGAAACGTCCGCGGCCGATGGATCTGCCATTTCGTCGCTGCCCTCGACGCCGATTCCATCCGTCCTGTCCGTGACTCCGCCGATCGACACAACGCAAGCCATCACGGAAGCCAGCGGCACCGACACCGTCCGGGCACAGCGCCGCTCGCCCGTGGCGTTCGATCCACGCATTCGCGGCTTCCGCCAGGGTCAAATCTACGCACAAGCCGACGGCGCGCTGTGGCGACCCGCGCGGGAAGACCTCGACTCGATGCTTTCCAAGATTTCTCCCAGTTCGATGGCGGGCATTCAGGTGATCAACGGTCCGTACGGCGTCACTCGCGGCCCCGGCTTCGCGTTCATCGACGTCGAAACGGCTGCCACGCCGCGCTACGACTGCGGACCGGAAATGCACAACACGCTGGGGCTGAACTATCGCACGAACGGCAATGCGTGGTACGGTTACGAGACGGTCGAGGGCGGCAGCTCGAACTACGGCTTTCGGCTCGGCTACGGCAACCGCAACGGCATCGACTACGAAGCCGGCAACGGCGAGCGGATTCCGTCGAGCTATTTGAACCAGGATTTTCTTGCCCAGTTCGGCTACGACCTCAACCCGTTTCAGCGGCTCGAATTCCGTTATCAGCACCTCGATCAGACCGACACGGAATACTTCGGCAAGTTCTTCGATCTCGACGCGCTGATCGTCGACGGATTCAACGTCCGGTTGATCGACGAAGACCCGGCCGGACCGTGGTCGCGATTCATCGTCGAAGGCTGGTACAACCGGACCGATTTTCACGGCGGCACGGGCGATCCGTTCGGTAACGACGGCAAGTCGCTCACCATCGACCGCGTCGAACGGGCATTGGAGCGTGCGCTGGGCGGGCCGGAGGCCGTGTTCTTCGCCGGCAACACGAATGGCTTTCTCGCCTCGACCGGTGCGCGGGCCGCGATGACGTTCGGCGAACAGGACGAAGCCAATTTGACCGTCGGCACCGACGTCCGCTACATCACGCAACGCATCAACGAGCGGTTCATGACGTCCAGCAGCGGCACGAACCAAACCAACATTGGTCTGGCCGGACTCGACGATTTCGGCACCAACCAGCCCTGGGCCGAGATGATCGATCCGGGCGCGTTCCTCGAACTCGCGCTCCCCTGGCAGAGCTATTGGAAGACGACGGTCGGCGTGCGGGCGGATTGGCTGTACACCGACGCCCGCGAGGAAGAGATTCGCACGAACTCGTCGCTGCCGGGCTTCGATCAGGACATGGCCCGCAATAATACGATGTATGCGTTCTACCTGGACAACGAGATCGACCTCGACGAGATTTGGTCGGTCGACGCCGGATTCGGACACGCCCATCGCCCGCCTTCGCTCACGGAGCGCTACGCCGATGGCCTGTTTCTCGGGCTGTTTCAGAACGGGTTTACACGCGTGATCGGCGATCCGAACCTCAATCCCGAACGGGCGTGGCAAGCCGACCTTGGTCTGCGGGCCGATTACGGCGACGTCCGCGGCGGCGTGCGTGGTTTTTACACTTGGATTCTCGACTACGCCACGTACGACGTCGCCACCGTGGGCGCGGGCGGGCCGTTCGGCGCCCAGTTGGTACATAGCACGTCGTCCGATCTGGCCACGCTGGCCGGCTTCGAGATCGACGGTGCAATCGATTGGAACGACTACATCACGCTGTTCGGCAGCTTGTCTTACGTCGAAGGCCGCGACCAGGATCTCAACGTGCCGCTTACGGCGATCTACCCGCTCGAAGGTCGCGTGGGCATCCGCATGCACGACGCCTCGGCGGAACGACGCTGGGCCCTCGAATTCTTCGGCCGTATCGTCGACGATCAGGATCGCCTGGGCGGGCTGCGGAGCGGGCCGAACATCGCCACCGTCGAACAGGCCACGCCCGGCTTCACCGTTTGGCACTTGCGCGGCTATTGGGCCGCGTCGCGGAATATCCGCTTGACCGCCGGCGTCGAAAACCTGTTCGATCGTAACTATCTCGAACATCTCGACTTGCGGCTGCCGGCGAGTGCTATCGACTCGATTCCGGAGTTGCAATTGCTAGCCCCCGGCATAACGCCGTATGCGGGCATGGAATGGACGTTCTAGCGGCGTCGCTCGTGCGTGAATCCTGGTCTGGTTTTGCGACCGCGT
>JAJDEG010000464.1 GCA_029259895.1 Planctomycetota bacterium | reverse complement strand
TCGCAGATACGCCCCCGCGTCGTCCCACGGCACCGTGACGATCGAATGCTCGGTGATGATGAACTGGCTGGCCGCCTCGGCCGAGTCGAACGTCCGACCGTCGGCCAAGCCCTTCGGCGATCGGGCGTACAAAAAGTACGTCCCGCCGGGCATCTCGCATTCAAAGCCGCACCGCCGCAACATCGCCACCAGCTTTTCCAGCCGCCGCTTGTACTTCGCTCGCGTGCGGCGGGGGATTTCCGCATCGTCGAGCGCCGCCGCGGCCGCCTTTTGAATGGCAATGAACTGCCCCGAGTCGCTGTTGTCCTTCACGTCGGAAAACGCCCGCACCATCCGCTCGTGGCCGCAGACCCAACCGATCCGCCAGCCGATCATGTCGAAGCCCTTGGAGAGCGAATGGACTTCCACGCCCACGTCCTTCGCGCCGGGCACTTGCAAGAAACTCGTCGGCTCTCCCTCGAAAACCAACATCGAATGCGCAGCGTCCTGGACCACCACGACGTTATTCTTCTTCGCAAACTCGACGACCCTCTCGTAGAACTCTCGCGTCGCCACGCGCCCCGTCGGGCTATTCGGGTAATTGATCACCAGCAGCTTCGCCCGAGAGCGAACGTCGGCGGGAATCGACTCCAAGTCCGGGTAGAAGCCGTTTTCCTCGAGCAGCGGCAAGCGATGCACCTCGCCGCCGTAGTATTTCGTGTGCGTCCCGGCCACCGGGTAGCCCGGCACGGTCATCAGCGTCACGTCGCCCGGATTGATGAAGCACGCCGGCAGCATCGCCAGCGCCGGCTTCGAGCCGATCGAGTGGTTCACCTCGGTCGCCGCATCGAGCGCGACGCCGAACGACCGTTTCATGAACCGGGCAACCGCTTCCTTGAACTCCGCCACGCCATTGTCGGCATACCCGCGGTTTTCCGGCCGGCTGATCTCCTCGGCCATCCGCCGGCGGACCGATTCCGGTGCCATTTCGTCGTTCTCGCCGATGCCGAAGTCGACCAGCTTCCGCGTCGGGTGGTCGGCCAAGGCCTTCCGCTTCGCCCGCTTGATCTTCTCGAACTTATAGATGTCGGTTCCCTTGCCGTAGTTGGCACCGCCGATGCGTTGGGCGAACATGGATTGGAAGTAAGGGTCGGACATGGCAGACAGACTTGAGGCTTGAGAATTTAGGCGGAATGCGGCCCGGAGTGCGGTCGGGGCCGGACGCGAATCGATAAAACTAGCCCATCGATTCCGTGCGAACAAGCGGGGCCTTCCCGATCTTCGTCGGCGCAGCGTTTCGCACGCGGCCGGCTTCGCCGCGAACTGTAGAGACGTCTTTCGTGCCGCCTATGTTCGCTAGCGAACACAATGGATAGGAAAAATACGGTAATTTCGTTGCTGTTTTCGTCTGTACCGGTTATTCTCAGAAGGCTAGGACGCCGTCGGAAAGTGGCGTCTTTTTCGTTGGCGTACGCCGCCAAACGACCCTCCGCGCTGCAACGACTCCCACCGTCTTGCCCCGACGTTTCCTCCTGCCGCAAGAGCAAGCTTCGTGAATTCTAGATTCTTTCGTCGACCGACGCCCGAACTACGCAATGCAACCGCAACGCTATTCGCGCCACAGCGTTTCCCCGCCGGCCGGAAGACGAAAAAACGCACCGCCCGCGTGTTGCAGCTCGAAACGCTCGAATCTCGCGTCGTCCTCGACGGCATGCCGGTCATCAACGAGTTCATGGCCGCCAACGCCACGACGCTCGCCGACGAAGAAGGTGCATTCCCCGATTGGATCGAACTCTACAACCGTGGCGACGCGGCGGTGAACCTCGACGGCTGGTATCTCACGGACAGCGCCACCGACCTGACCAAGTGGCGACTCCCCGCCGAAGTCCTCGATCCCGGCGAATTCCTAATCGTGTTCGCCTCGAATAATAACCGCGCCACGGTCGGCCAACCGCTGCACACCAACTTCCGCCTCGACACCGACGGCGAATTGCTCGCTCTCGTCGAGCCAGACGGGGAAACCGTCGTATCGTCTTTCTCGCCGATGTTCCCGCCGCAGGTCGACGACATCTCATTCGGCACGGCCACCGACATCGCCACGTTCCCCATGGTTCAGGCCACGGCGGATGTCAAACTGCTAGTTCCCGGCAACGGCGCGCTCGGCTCGACCTGGACCGGCCTCGGCTTCAACGACGCTGCTTGGCAAGACGCGATCACCGGCGTCGGTTACGCGGCCGCGCCAACGCCGCCCTTTAGCGACCTGATCCAATCCGATCTGCAAGCGCAAATGTATCAGCAGCGGGCCGGTGCCTACGTCCGCATTCCATTCAACTTGGGTAGCTTGCCATCCGTCGATACGCTCAAGCTGCGCATGAAATACGATGACGCCTTCGTCGCGTACCTCAACGGCGTCGAGGTCGCCCGCAGCAACGTCGCTGCCGGCGGCACGCCGGCGTGGAATGCCACGGCATCGATCGATCGCGACGACGCCGGCGCAACGTCGTTTGAAGAGTTCGACGTCTCCGGCCACATCGACGAGTTGATCGAAGGCATCAACGTCCTGTCGATCCACGGTCTCAACTCGAGCGTCGCGGCCGCCGACACGGGCTTCTTGATTTTGCCTGAGCTGATCGGCTCGCAAACGATCGGCACGGACGTGGCGTACATGAGTACGCCCACGCCCGGCGCGGCGAACGTGATTGGTTTCGCCGGTCTTGGGGCCGGGCCGACATTCTCGGCCGCGACGGGAACATTTGCGACGAACTTCAACCTCGCGCTTTCGACATCCGATCCGTCGGCCGTGATTCGTTACACCGTCGACGGCTCGCAGCCAACGGCGTCCTCGCCCGCCTACACCGCGCCGGTCCCGATCACGTCGACCACGCAAGTCCGTGCCCGCGCGTTTCCGGCCGGCTTCTTGCCCAGCCCGATCGTCAGCCACACGTTCTACAAGCTGGCCCCCGAGATTCAGAACTTCGATTCTAACTTGCCGATCGTCGTCATCGACAACTTTGGCCAGGGTAGCGTCCCGACCAACTCGCCCCAGTCCGGATTCATGGCGATCTTCGAGCCGGGCGAAAACGGACGCACCTCGATTCAAGACTCGCCGACCACGATCAGCCGCACCGGCCTGCGGATTCGAGGGTCCAGCACGGCCGGCGATCCGAAGCACCAATTCAAGCTCGAAACGTGGGACGATCAAAACGACGACCGCGACGTGCCGATCCTCGGCATGCCTTCCGAATCGGACTGGATCCTCTTCGCGTCGTACAATTTCGACCGCGCTCTGATGCGTAACGATTTCATTTACCAGTTGAGCAATGAAATCGGTCAATACGCGGTGCGTACGCGCTTCGTCGAAGTCTTCCTCAATACCGGCGGCGGCGAGCTGAATCAAGGCGACTACGTCGGCGTGTATTCCTTCATGGAGAGCATCAAGCGCGACAACGACCGCGTCGATGTCGACCGCCTTTTGCCCGGCGACCTCACGCAACCCGACGTAACCGGCGGTTACATCATTAAGCGCGACCGTTGCGATCCTGGCGACAGCGGATTCTCCGCCGCCGGCCAAACCATGTGCTTCGTCGAACCCGATGAAGCGACTATCGAACAAGCCGCGCGCGATCCGCAAGAACAATACATCCGCAATTACATCAATCAGTTCGGTACGGCGCTCAACGGCGCGAACTTCACCGACCCAAATCTCGGCTACGCGGCCTATTTCGACGTCGACAGGTCGATCGACCACCACATGCTCAACGTGCTGGCGATGAATGTCGATGCCTTGCGGCTGAGTACATACATGTACAAGCCCCGCAACGGCAAGCTCACCTTCGGTCCGATCTGGGACTTCGACCGCTCGATGGAATCCTACGACGGCCGCGACAACAACCCGTCGGCGTGGAACGGTCCTCCCGATTCGACGATCTACTTCACGCCCGACGGTCGTCATCCCTGGTGGGGCCGGCTGTTCCAGGATCCAAACTTCTGGCAGAAGTGGATCGACCGCTGGCAGGAACTGCGCGAAACGACTTTCTCGACATCACACATATTGTCGACCATCGACGGTTTTGCGGACGAACTGGACGAAGCCGCCGTGCGCAACTTCACCACCTGGTCGGCCAGTCCGCCGCGTACGGGTGGATTCCCGGCCGAAGTCACCAACCTCAAGAACTGGCTGGCGACCCGCGT
>JAJDEG010000463.1 GCA_029259895.1 Planctomycetota bacterium | reverse complement strand
CCGGCGTGGAAACGATCGTCGTCGCGGTGGAGGACTTGGTCGGCGGCGGCGGGCACGATTTTGTATATCGGCTGTCGATCGTGCCGGCCGGTGGGAAGACGTTTTCGCTGGCGATGCCGCAGGACGCGATCATCGCACCGGTTGGCGGGCGGACGTTGGTGCGCATCGCGGCAAACCGGGCGGGCTACGACGGGCCGATTCGCTTGCGTGTGGCCCGACTGCCAGAAGGCGTGGCGATGAGCGGCGGCGAAATTCCGCAAGGCATCAATACGGGTCTGGTGACTTTCGGCGGGACGCAAGCCGGCACCGGGCTGGTCGCGCTCGTTGGCGAGGCAACGATCGATGGCGCGGGGCACGTTCGGCAGGCTCAGGCACCCGACTTTGACTTGGCGCAGACGCAGCCGTGGCTGCGCGAGGAACTGGCAATTTCCGCGGCGGGCAATTCCCAGCTGACGGCCGATTGGGCCAATGCGGACGCGGCGATCGATGTGGCGGCGATCAATGTGACGGTGGGCGGAAAGGCGGCGGTCGCGGTGAAGATCGTTCGCGGCGATGGCGTGGCGGGGCCGGTGCGGCTGTCGCTCGTCACATCGCAGACCGTACCGAAGAAAAAGGTCGACAACAAAGAGATCGACGATCCGGACAAAGCGCTTCGTGCCGAGGCCGTGATTATGATTCCGCCGGAAGCGAGCGAAGGCGCGATTTCGATTCTGGCGCCGGCGGGAATTGCGCGGCTGGCATACGACGTTGTGGTGCAGGCCGAATTATTGTCGGCCGACGGCAAGCAAGTGATTGCCACGACGTATACGGCGGTGCGGCGAATGTCGATTGTGGACGCGGCGGCAGAATAAGGACGTATGCGGCAATCCGTGGCTCGGTCGGGAGACCGGCCACAACGACGTATGGTTCTTGGGTAGCAGCTACGCTCCGATCGTCTTGAGTAGTTCGTCCAGACAACGGTAATCGCCGACGATGATGTCTGCGCCGGCTTCGATCAAGCGGCGTCTCTTCCATTGGTTGACGCCCTGGCACGTTTCTTCGTTGGTTGCCACGCCGATAGCCAAGCCGCCCACACGCTTGACTTCCTCGATTTCGACGTACCCGTCGCCGAAGCCGACGATGTTTTTGCCGGCGACGTTCATTTCGCCGAGGATTTGCTCGATGATCTTGGCCTTGGAAAATTGCTTGTAATCGTCGAGCGCTCCATAGATATGCGGAGCGAAGTGATCGGTCATGGCGAGGGCGTCGACTTCGTCTTGGACGTAGTTGAGGTCCGTGCCTGAGGCCAGGTAGAGCGCAATGTTGCGCTTGGTCAATGCAACGAGAAGCGCCTGCGAACCGGGCACGGAAAGCTCGGCTGGCTGCGCGACGCCTTCGCGCAGACTTGCCACGCGGCGGCCGACTTGCTGCCAGAGTCGGTCGTGGTACTGGCGTTTGTAGTCGAGCGGTTCGCAAGGCTTGCCGCCGCGGCGCGTGACTTCGTCCGCGAGTTGGATCATCTGATAGATCGTCTGGCGGCCGGTGAGCCGGGCGACAAAGTCCTCGACGACGGTGCGAAGCTGCTCCTCAGTTTCCTCGGTCGGCGTGGCGGCGAGATGGCTGACCATCATGGGAATCATGACATCTTGCCAGCCGCGGCGAATCAGCGACAGCGTGCCGTCGAAATCGAACAGAGCGGCGCGGAACGGGCCGCGGGGAAAGCCTTCGCGGACGATCTCGATCGCCGCGGCGTCGTTTAGTTCTTCGTCGCCAAACGTATCGCTGGTGGGCATAGGGCGGAATTAGGCTTGAGGATTGAGGTGTGAGGCCTGAGACGTGACGCTTGAGGCTTGTTTGTGCCTACAGCCTATGTATATGGGTTGTCGCCTTGCAAAGCGACGGCGGTCGTGCCATCTGGCGTGCCGGGCGAGTCAACGGATGGGCGGTGCGAAAGCGATGTCTCTCAAGCCTCACGCCCCAAGCCTCAGGCCTCACAACTCACGGCTGGCTCGACATTTGCCGTTGCCTTTCATAGGATGGCGGCGATAATCGCGGTAGTGTCGACGCGGTTGAGTGTAGGTCCATCGTTATGTCGCGGCCCCAGAGCGACGCGGCGGCGAGGAGAAATCGATGAAGCAGGATTTGGAAGTACGCAGTTGGACGACTAACGACTCGTGTGAGTTGTACGAGATCGACGGCTGGGGCAAGGGGTATTTTTCCATCGGGCCGGACGGCAATGTGCTGGTCCATCCGACGAAGGATCCGCATCGGTCGATCGACCTGCGGCAGTTGGTCGATCGGATGCAGCAGCGGGGGCTGGACCTGCCGATTTTGGTGCGTTTTCCCGGCGTGCTCGAGCATCGGTTGGGCGAGATCAACGCCGCGTTCACGAAGGCGATCGACGACCACCAATACGGTGGCCAGTACCGCTGCGTGTTCCCGATCAAGGTGAACCAGCAGCGGCAGGTTGTCGACGAGGTGCTGCGATTCGGCAAGCCGTTCGGCTTCGGTCTCGAGGCGGGGAGCAAACCGGAACTGCTGGCGGTGGTGGCGCTGGCCGACAACGACACGCCGATCATCTGTAATGGCTTCAAGGACGCCGAATTCATCGAAACGGCGATGATGGCCCATAAGATCGGCCGCAACATCATTCCGGTGGTTGAAAAGTTCTCGGAATTGAGTTTGATTCTGGACTACGCGCAGCGGCTAGGCGTCCGGCCGCGGATCGGCATGCGCGTCAAGCTGGCCGCCAAAGGTGCAGGGCGGTGGCAATCGTCGGGCGGTTTTCGGTCGAAGTTTGGACTAACGGTCAGCGAAATCCTGCGCGCGATCGAGCAGTTGCGCGAGCGCGACATGCTCGATTGCTTCAAGCTGTTGCACTTTCACCTGGGGAGCCAGATCACCAACATCCGCTTCATCAAGTCGGCGCTCAACGAGGCGGCGCGGATCTACGGCGAGTTGAAGAATCGCGGCGCGGGTTTGGAATTCCTCGACGTCGGCGGCGGCTTGGGCGTGGACTACGACGGCTCGCAGACGAACTTCGAGTCGAGCGCCAACTACACGCTCGAAGAATACGCCAACGACGTGATCTACCACGTGCAAAGCGTGTGCGACGAAGTCGGCGTGCCGCATCCGACGATCATTTCCGAAAGCGGACGGGCGACCGTTGCGTATCACAGCTTGCTAGTGTTCGACGTACTCGGCGTGACGGATAAGGGCTACGACGGCAACGGATCGTTCATCGTGCCGGAGAACGCCGAGCAGCCCGTGCGAGATTTGAATTACACGTTCAACAACATCACCGCCCGTAACGTGCTGGAAAGCTATCACGACGCCCAGCAGGCGATGGAAATGGTGATGAACCTGTTCGTCAGCGGGTATTTGCCGCTAGACCAGCGGGCGGTGGCGGAGAATCTGTTTTGGGCGACGTGCCGCAAGATTCAACGGCTAGTGGCCGACATGGAATTCAAGCCCGACGACTTGGGCAATCTGGACGCGATGCTCGCCGATACGTACTTCTGCAACTTTTCGCTGTTCCAGTCGATGCCGGATAGTTGGGCGATCAAGCAGTTGTTCCCGGTGATGCCGATTCATCGATTGAACGAGGAGCCGACGCGGCACGCAGTGCTCGGCGACATCACGTGCGACAGCGACGGCAAGATCGACCAGTTCATCGATCGCCGCGACGTGAAGAAGACGTTGCCGCTGCATCTGTGGGACGGTCGGCCGTATTACCTGGGGGCGTTTCTGATCGGCGCGTATCAGGAGATTCTCGGCGACCTCCACAATCTGTTCGGCGACACCAACGCGGTTCACGTCAGCCTCGACGAGGGGAATGAAATCGTCGTCGATGCGATCGTCAAGGGCGACACCGTTCGCGACGTGCTGAACTACGTGCAATTCGACGGCAACGACCTGCTCCGGCGGATGCAAACCTCGGTCGACGAGGCCGTTCGCGGCGAGCGGATCGACTTCAAGCAGGCCGGGCAATTCCTGCGGTTCTACGAAGCGGGATTGGCCGGGTACACGTATCTGGAAGAAACGGGCGAATAACCGCGATCGATCCATAGCCGTTGATTGACGACGCCGATCCGCCGGACGTAACATAGAGGTTCGGTCGTCGCTTTCCGCACGCTTCGGCTCCGCCGGCCGAGGGGGTATGGCGATTTTCGTTGGGCAAGATCGGTCGCCCGGCAACGAAGTTCATTGCGCGTGCCGCCGTATTCAATGTCCACGTGGTCGGGCAACGGGCGACGCCGCTGAAGCGCAAGGGTGGAAGACGTGGACTCCCACGGCAAAACAGCATCCGGTGACCGCGTGAGCCGCATTCGCGTCGCGCTCGACGATTTCCTACGCCGTCGGGCCGTCGGCGAATCGCTGACGGCGGCGGACGTAATCGCGCGTCATCCGGAGTTGATGCCCGAGTTGGGCGAAGCGCTGCGAGAACTGCCGACGTTCACGCCGGGTACATCGAATCCCGCCAAGCCCACGCCCGCGCCGCCGACGCATCTGTTCGAGACGCAAGTGCTCGAGCCCGATTCGGCTGCGCAATCGTCGGGCGACGGAAAAGAAGACGGTAAAGAACGAGGGAGCAACGGACGAGGCTCCAGCGCCAACTCATCTTCGAACGACGCGCCCCGTTCCGCCGACGATGGGTCTCATGCATCGACGCTCGGCCGCGGGCTAAAGGTGCGTTGCCCTTCGTGTCGCAACTACATCGAAACGATCGTCGACGGCACTTGGGCCGACATCACGTGCAGCTTGTGCGGAAGCAACTTCAGCCTGGTCGACGACGCGTCGGCCACGCGGGCGGCGCCGGCCGCGAGTTCCGTCGGGCACTTCGATCTGATCGAGCAGTTGGGCGTCGGCGCCTTCGGCACGGTTTGGAAGGCCCGCGACCGCGACCTCGATCGCACGGTCGCCGTCAAAGTGCCGCGGAAGGGACAGCTCGAACCACACGAAGCGGAGCAGTTTCTGCGCGAAGCCCGTGCGGCGGCCCAGCTTAGCCATCCGAACATCGTCAACGTTCACGAAGTGGGCCGCGACGGCGAAACGATCTACATCGTCAGCGACATCGTCCGCGGCGTGACGCTGTCGGACTGGATGACGAGCCAGCCACTCACCATCGCTCAGGCGACGCAGGTTGTGGCAAAAGTTTCCGACGCCCTCGACCACGCCCACAACAAGGGCATCGTGCATCGCGATCTCAAGCCGGGCAACATCATGCTCGATGCGGAGATGGAGCCGCACGTGATGGACTTCGGTCTGGCGAAGCGCGAAGTCGGCGAGCTGACGATGACCATCGAGGGCCGCGTGCTGGGAACGCCGGCGTACATGTCGCCGGAGCAGGCCCGCGGCGAAGGGCATCATGCCGACCGCCGCAGCGACATTTACTCGCTGGGCGTGATGTTCTACCAGATGCTGACGGGCGAGTTGCCGTTTCGTGGCAACACGCGAATGCTGATCTTGCAGATCCTAAACGAGGAGCCGCCCAGCCCACGACGGATCAACCCGACGATCTCGCGCGATTTGGAAACGATCGTCCTCAAGTGCCTGGAGAAGAACCCGGCGCAGCGATTTGCGACGGCACGCGATCTTCGCGACGAATTGCAGCGGACGCAGCGCGGCGAACCGATCGTGTCGCGGCCGGTGGGGCGCGTCGAACGGACGTGGCGATGGGCGAAGCGGTTTCCGGCCGTGGCGTCGCTGTTGGCGACTGTGCTCGTGTTACTGGTGACCGTGGCCGCCGTGGCGACGACCGGCTACGTGCGCACACAAGCGGCGCTCGACGACGCGGAGTGGGAGAAGCGGGACGCCGATGATGCTCGTGCCGCGGCGTTGGTGCAAAAAGCCGAGGCGGAAGGACTGAAGACCAAAGCCGACGAGCTCCGCGGTTTGGCGGAATCGAAACGAATCGACGCCGAGAACGCACAGAAACGAGAGCGCGCCGCACGGCAGCAGGCGGAGGAATTCCTCTACGCGCAGAAGATTCGCAACTTGTGTAAGGCGTGGGAATCGACCGACTTGCCAGACGACATCACGCCGCTGCTCGACGATCTCAAGCCGCGCAGCGCCGAAGACCCCGACCTCCGCGGCTGGGAGTGGCATTATCTCTATTCGCAGATCAATCAGGCGTTCGACCGCACGCTCTTGCACGCACCGGGCGTAACGGTGCGTAGCGTAGCGTGGAACGCCGACGGCAAGCGTCTGGCTTCGGCCGGCGACGATGGCACGATCGTCGTTTGGGATGTCGAGACGTCGCAGCAACTCCGTCGTCTGGAAGGGCATAAGGGGGCGATCCACCGCATCGCTTGGAGTCCGGACGGATCACAATTGGTTTCGGCCGGCAGCGACGGCACCGTGAAGATGTGGAATCCCGAGGAGGACAAGCCGGTTTATTCGCTGTCGCTGCGCGATTCGTCGGCGGGCATCGGCGTGCCGGACGTTTGCTTCAGTCCCGATGGAGAGATGTTCGCCGCGGTATATCGACTGCGCGAGATACGCATTTTTTCCTCGGCGAGCGGAAACGTGGTGAAGACGCTTGAGGTTGACGAAGGTCGTGTCCGCAACGACAGTCCGTTCACTTACACGCAAGTCGGGGGACTGAGGCGTCTGGCATGGAGCCCCAACGGTGCTTGGATCGCGACCGGCTGGCGCGATGGCAAGGTCCAGCTTTGGGACGTGGCCACGGGAGCCGCCTCGGGCGAACCACGGCGAACCTACGGCGGCGATGTCAGCGACATGTCCTGGCACCCAGACAGCCAGCGGTTGGTCTACGTCGCCGGCAACGTGCGGATGTGGGACATCGGCTCGCGGCAGGAGCGATCGTACTATGGCCCGGTGCGTCAAGTTCTCAGCGTGGCGTGGCATCCGACCGACGATTTCTTTACGACGGTCGGTGCCGACGGCTTTGCGCGAACGTGGGACGTGCGGCCGAACGCCAGCGAGCAGAACAACGACGTTCCATCGCTGCGGCGACTGACGCAACTATCCGAATCGATCGCCTGGCACGGCGAAGGCGAAATGGTCGCCGCCGGCGGACGCGACGGCAAGGTGCGCGTATGGCGATTCGCGCCGCCGCAAGCCGAGAACCGACGAGATCGCGGCGATCGAACGATCAATGCCCTGGCGTGGAATCCTCAAGGGGACACACTGGCGACGGTCCATCAGGACCGGTCGATTCGCTTCTGGGACGCAGCGACCGGCCAGCGCAAGGACACGTGGAAAACCGCGGGGAGTCAGGTCCGCCAGGCCACCTATAGCCCGGACGGTGCGAAGCTGGCGATCGTGGTCGGCCAGGGGGACGACACGGGCGTTTTCCTTCGCGAATCGGCCACGGGCAAGGAGATCGGCGAGCTGGCCGGCATGCCGGGGCCGCTACGAGTGTGGATCTCCGGCATGGTCGGCGGTCCGATCTCGCTGCCGCAGGGCCCGGCACAATCGGTCGTTTGGCGACCCGACGGAACCCAACTCGCCACGACCCATTACAACGGCACCATCGGAATCTGGGACGCCAAGACCGGGCGTTTCGTACGAGCGATTCGCGGATACATGTCGGGCACGATCGACTGGAGTTCGACGGGGAATGTGATCGCCGGAGGAGGCCGCGACATGTCGGTCGTGTTGTGGAACGCCGACGACGGCAAAGAGATCACTCAACTCAAAGGGCACCCCGGTTTCATCCGCGCCGTGGCGTTCAGCCCCGACGGCAAACGTCTGGCGACTGCCGGCGCGGACGACACGATTCGCGTTTGGGATCCGCAGACCGGCAAGCAAGAGCTGCGTTTGATTGGCCACGGCAACGTGTTGTCTCTGCGCTGGGAGCCGCTGAGGGGCAATCGCATTGCGTCGCTCGCTTCGGACAACAGCGTGCGGCTGTGGGACGCCACGACCGGACTGGAACTGCTTACGCTGCGGCCATCGGTGAACATGACGTGGAGCGACTCGATGGCGCACACGATCGACTGGAGCCGCGACGGAAAGCACCTCGCGTCGCGAGGAGAGGAACACACGGTCCGCATTTGGGACACGAACCGGTCGATCGAAACCCTCGATGCGTCGAAATCGGTGAACCTGGCGTTCGAGGGGAATCTCATTCTTGCCGGCCACGAGTGGAAGTACCTCGACGACGGCTCGGACCAGGGCGAGGCATGGCGCGAGATCGACTTCGACGATTCAAAGTGGAAAAAAGGCAAGTCGCCGCTGGGCTACGGCGATGCGGGCATCGTCACCACCGTCGATTACGGCGGTGACGCGCGCGACAAGCGCGTCACGACCTACTTTCGCACTGAATTCGAGGTCGACGATCCCGCGAACGTGAAGAACCTGTTCGTCGGCATCCAACGCGACGACGGCGTGGCCGTCTATCTCAACGGCGAGGAAATCGTCCGCGACAACCTGCGACCCGGCGCGAGGTATCGAACGTTCGCGCCAAAGACGATCGGCAGCAGCGGCGAATCGAGCGTGGAGTACTTCGCCGTCGATGCGTCGAAGCTCCGCGGCGGTCGAAACGTCTTCGCCGCCGAGGTGCATCAGGCCTCGAGGACGTCCACCGATCTCGCGTTTAGTCTGATCGTCATCGCCAACGGGCTTGAAACGCTCGTGGCGATGCTGGAGAGCGAGGAGCCGAACCTCGAAGACACGGCCGCGGCGCGACTGACCGATTTAGGCGCGGGCGCGGCGAGCGCGGTGCCTGCGATGGTCGCATACCTGCGAAAAAGTCGCGGCACCGGCGCGGACGATGCGATCATTCGTGCGTTGGGGCGAGCCGGCGGCGATGCCGACGTCGTCGTGCCCGCGTTGCTGGAAATCGTCGACGGTCCGCCGATTTTCGATTACCGCTACGTCGAGGCCTTGCGGACGATGGCGTCGTATCCGACGGCGGCGCGATCGATGTTGCCCGTCCTTACGCGCAATCTTGGCGGTCCGACCGATGCGGGTCGCGTCGCCGAGGAGACGCTCGTCACGCTCGCGCGGGCCGACGACTCGTGGCTGGCCGAATCGCTGGCCGCCGCCGTCGGCAAGCCCGAACTTCATCGCGCCGCATGGCTCCGCATTGTGGCGCGACTGCCGGGCGACCGCACGTCGCTCGCTGCGGCGGTCGCGGCGCTGGGCGAGGGCGAATCGGACGAAATGAAGCTAGCCCGGCAAGCGGCAAGCGTCCGCATGGCCGCGCGGATGGATACGACCGTTAACCTGATGCCCTACGTCGAAATCGACCAAAACGCGGCCAATCGCGGATGGTCGCTCGAAGGCGGCGTGCTCACCACGCCGACGTCGAACCGCGGCGCCGTGCTGATCGGCGTGATTCCGCCCGGCGAGTATTCGCTCATCGCGGAGGTCGACCCCGTCGAGGAGGCTTGCGGGCTCGTGCTGGCGTTCGTCGCCGACGGGCGACGCGCGCACGTGAATCTCGACTTCGGCAACGTATCGGCGATCGAAGACGTCGACGGTACGTCGATTAACAGCAATGCCTCGCGGCGCGAAGGCGTCGTGCTTCCAACCGGCATGAAGTCGACGGTCGTCGTCACGGTTCGCGACGAGAAGATCGAGGTGAAGGTCAACGGCGAGACGATCATCGATTTCGACGGCGGATTCGACCGCATTTCGCAAAGCCCGCACTGGACTCCGGGCGATCCGCATGTGCTGTACGTCGGCAACCACAATCAGGTGCGATTCCATTCGCTTTCGCTCGCGCCGGCGGATAGTCTCCCGGACTGAATTGCTGCGTGGAGACGTTGGCACCGCGATTGGCCGCGAGAATTCGCGTACTCGAAACGATCGCTCGCCTCAGCGGGCGGCCAACACGATTTCTCGCCACGCGGCGAGGGAGAACAATCCGCGGTGATGAAAGAAGATCACTTGCGCCAGCCGCCGAAGCGGTGCCGACGTAATCAGCCGATCGATTAGGTAGTTGGTTGGTAGCAATTCGTACGCAGCACGAAGCCATCGTTTGTATGCGAATGATGGTGCGATGGCCGAGACGGCTCGCCACGGTTCCGGCCCGCCGTCGAACAGATGATTGGCGATGGCCACTCCGGCGACGCGGCCTAGTTGCATCGCCGGATGGATGCCGCCAGCCGTAAGCGGCGACACCATTCCTGCCGCGTCGCCCAGCAGCATCGCGCCCGGCGTGCGCCACGGCCGCACTGGTCCGCCACAAGGAATCAGCCCGCCGCGCCGAGAGACGATCTTCGCCGCGGACAAGTCGAAAACGTCGGCGAGTCGTCGCAGCAAAGCATCGATCCGCCCGGCGATCGGTCCGCTGGTGGCGAGGCCGACTTGCGTCACGCCGACGCCCGGTACGGCCCAAGCGATGTATCCTTTCGCCAATCGTCCGTCGAGAATCACGTGCAGGCGATCGGCGTCCAGTCCGCGAACGCCGACGAGTTCGACCTCCGCCCCGACGAGAAACCGTCGATTACCGCCCAACCGCAGATCGCCGGCCACACGAGACCGCGCTCCATCGGCACCGATAAGATATCGACATGCCAACGATTGCTCGCCGATCGAGCTTGTGGCGACGCGGAATCCGTCGTCCGTGCGTCGGCATTCCTTGTAGCCTGTGCTAAGCTTCAGCCGCGCTCCGGCGGCCGTCGCTTGCTCGGCCAGATGTCGCATCAGGCCTGGTGTATCGGTCGCCAGAAAGAAATAGCCCGGCGAATGCAGGTCGATCGACTTGAGCGACGGCCCGTACAGTCGCACGCCGTGAATCCGCCGCGTCAGTTCCCGCGGCACGTCCCACGTGTCGGCCACTTCCTTGACCAGAAGTCCCGTCGTATGACATGCCGCGCCCACGTCGGCTTTCCGTTCGATCACGACGGTCCGCGATCCGCGTGCGGCCGCGGCC
Source organism: Planctomycetota bacterium (assembly GCA_029259895.1). Classification (GTDB taxonomy): domain Bacteria; phylum Planctomycetota; class Planctomycetia; order Pirellulales; family PLA5; genus PLA5. Next base: position 5,010 of record JAJDEG010000463.1, on the reverse strand, counting down.
TGTGCGCACGTCAACCCGGCGAAGCCCGCGCCGACGACGATGAGATCGCATGAGGTGCGCATGGGATGACTACGCAGCTCGGCCGTGTGAAGTTCGCCCTGTGTGTGAAAAAAGAACCCGCAGGCGAGTCACGTTGGCCTTTGCTTCGCCGGGGATACTCGGCAATAATTCAGCTCACGAATCGCCATCCACCGAGACCGCCATGCCAGCCGCGTCGTTCGATATCGACATTCCGCCGGTTCGCGTCACCCGCGACCTGCATCGCCCTTCGTTCGAGTTGCTCGTCCGCGTCCTCGCCGGTACGTGCTTGGGCGGGTTGGTTGTCGTTGCCGCCGTGCTCCTCGCCCGCCGCGCGGCAGGCGGGATTACCGTCGCACTCGCGCCCACGACGCTGCTTTGCGTCGGATCGCTGCTCGCATCGCTTGCCGCGTTGGCCCAATGGCCGCATCGGACGTTCCTGCGGTCCAACGCCGACTCCCGCATCCACGTCGTCGACGTGCTCGGTTTCGGCGCTCCGTTGTTGGTTGCATCGTTGCTGGCGGCGGCTATGACGCTTCCCGGAACGTCGGTCGCCAGCGCGAGTTTGCTGTGGCTGCCGCTCGTTGCCTCGCAAGTTGCGATCGCGTGGTTCCATTTCGGCGGTTGGAGTGTTTCACCACGCGCGGCCGCAGCGACGGACGAATCGGATCTCTCCCCGACGCAACCTGACGAGATGTCGCCGCGTGAGAACGCCGCAATGCCACTGACTGCCCTTTCGCTTGCTGCGGCACCGGTCGAGTCATTCGACGAGCAAATGGCCCCCAACGTGATGCAGCAATGGGCGCGCCGCCTCGAAGACGATTTCGATGTTCTCGAGGGATTCGCTCGCGCCGAGTTCTCAATGGGCGCGCGCGTCACGAATCTCCACGTCGGCGTTTGCCCACCGTTTGCCGCTGCTCCGGAAGTGTTCGTGGAAACGACGGATGGCCCGACGGCGACCGTCAAAGTCGCCGAAGCTCTGCCATTCGGCCTGCGCCTGGAAATCCGTCTTGCTCAGACGGCCGAGACCGACTGCGACGTGGTCGTGGCCGTCGTCGCCCGTTCCGTGCCGCGGTGCACCGACAGCCAAACGCTGCACCGTGATTCCGAGCTGCGCAGTGACTCCGAGCTGCACCGCGACTCCGAATAGTTCGCTCCGCGATCCGAGCATTCGCTCACGCTTTCTCGTTTGCCGCCAAGCGACCAGCCAGCATGCTGCCGACGCTCGACAGCACCGCGATCACCGCGCACCATCCGGCGGCCATTCCCCGCGCCGTTCCCAAGTCCAGCGGCAATAGGCGATCCTGCGGCGTAAACAACGCCACGGCCACCATGAGGACACCTCCCGCCGCCGCCGTCGCGAACACCCACATAATCGACCACAATGCCTCGCAACACGGCGCAAGCGCCATCCACAGCACGTAAACCGCCATCAACCCGCCGGCCAGCAGTAAGACTCGCGCCCAGTTTGGCGCGGCGTGGAGATCGATCTCCGCCAGCGCCGGCCCAATTGCGATGAGCACCAATCCGGCCAACAGAGCGGCCAATCGCCTGGCCGAGAATCGTAGCGGAAGCATTGAATCGTTCGTCGTCAACATCGCAGATGCAGCCCTCGCCACTACTTTCCGCCGTACTCGAATCGCACCGACCGCGTGTCTCTTTCCAAACCGGTGGACGTCGCCAGCGGCCCGTACAATTCCGGACGCCGAGCCTTGATCCACCGAACGCCGGTCGCTCGCTCGCGCAAACTAGCGTCGAGATCTGCGACGACCACGTCGTCCTCCAGCGCCGTCGATTCGGCCAGCAACCGGCCATACGGATCTAGAATCATGGCGTTGCCAGTCCGCACCTCGTCGTCGTCCTGACCGACACCGTTGGCGAACAAGAGAAACATCCCGTTGTCGTGCGCGCGACTCGGCAGCCACCGCATCAGCCATTCTCGTCCTTTGACGCCGGAGAACTCGCGTCGCAGCGCGTCGGGGTTCTCTCGCCGATTCCGCCACACCTCGACGTCGATGGCACTCATCGCAAACGGACTTCCCGAACGGCAACCGCCCGTTTGATGCGGTGCCAGCAGCACTTCCGCCCCGGCCAATGCCGTTGCCCGCGCGTTCTCAATGATGTTGTTGTCGTAACAGATCAGCACACCCATCCGCCAACCGTGCGGCGTATCGAACACCGTGAACGCGTCGCCGTTGGACAAGTGCTCGCTTACGAACGCATGCAGTTTGCGATGCCGCCGTACTTGTCCGTCCGGCATGGCGACGACATAGGTGTTGAACATCCGCCCGTCCGCCGCCATCTCCACCAGCCCCACGCCGATCGTCATTCCGTACTGCTCGCTCATCGCGACGATCTCGCGAGTCGTCTCTCCGTCGGGCACCCGTTCTGCCAGTTCCGCCAGTTCGTCACACGACAGCTTCCGCAGATGCCAGTACCCGCTTATGCAGCATTCTGGAAACGCGATCAATTCGACGCCATCGCCGGCAGCCCGTTCGACGAAGCCGCGCACCGCCGCCAAATTGGCCGACTTATCGCCGGGCGCGTGCTGAAACTGAACTGCGGCGGCGCGAAGCGTCTTCATGCGAATGAACGTCCTAACGTCGAGAGGTCACCAACCGAAAAGACACGCAAGACGACTGTCGTCCTTGCCCAGCCGCGATCGCACGTCGAACAAACGCAGGCGACCCTAGCGCCCCCCACGTTTGGAGTGTTCTGTTCTGACACAGCGGATTGAAGATCCGGCCGTAACCGGTCGCGAATCGCACCGGTCGCGAATCGCAATGTCAGCCTGCCAAGATATTCCAATGTCCGGCGAAATTCCAGCAAACGGCATCCGCATAATCAGCAGCCAATCGCCACATGAGTTGCAATGAGTTGCAAAGTCCTCCGCTCCACTGGGTGGTTTCGTACGCAGGCGGCGGATCGAGCCGATCGCGAGCTACCCGCTTTTCTCGAACGCACTACCGCCACGCTGCTTGCAGTGCCTGCGAGCAGCGGTATCATGAAAACTAATTCTAGCCACGTCGCGAGGTCGCCGGCTGCCAGTTCCTTGGCCGGTGCCGACCGCCGCGACCCGATTGCACGCGAGGGTCAAGGAAGATGTTAGTCCTCTCACGCAAAATTGGCGAGCGAATCCTCATCGGCAACGACATCGCCATCACGGTTGTCCGCGTCGGCCAAGGAGGCGTTCGCATCGGCATCGACGCACCGCGCGACATGGTCGTCGTTCGCGAAGAATTGGCCGACGAAAGTTCGCTTTCCGCCAATGGCGACGACGTTGGTCAGACGCGACCGCTGCCGCGGTGAACTTCGCATGCGGCGTCGCCAGCCAGCCGTGGCGAAGATACATCGAGCACGGTCCAAACGAGCACGATCCAAACGAGCAAGTATTAGCTCTCGTCCTCGTCTAGTACGTCGTCCAGCACGTCCTCAGCCACGTAGATCGGCAGCGGCGGATCGCAAGTTACCGCCACGGCGATCGCGTCTGACGGACGTGCGTCGATCTCGATCAACTCGCCTTCGTAACGAATCCGCAGTCGGGCGAAATAAGTGTGGTTCTTCAGTTCGCTGATTACCACGTCTTGCAATTCGCCGCCCATCTGGTCGACGATGCTCACGACCAAGTCGTGCGTCAGCGGCCGCGGCGACTGTTCGAGCTGACCGGAATGCTGCTTCACGCGCCGGTCGATGCTCGTCGCCTCGAATATTCCAATCAAAATCGGAAACGTCCGACTGCCGTCCACCTCGCGCAAATAAATCACCTGCTGATCGTTGATTTCGCTGATGATGATCCGCGACAATTCCATCTGGACGGGCATGGCGGCACCCAACATCGACCGGAAGAGAGCAAGCAAAAAAGGCGATACCACGATTATAGACTCGCCCGCCGCCGGTCAACCAGTGGTCGCAGCAAAGCCGTAGCGCCGAAGATAGCCGCCGTGCAAAGGCGACTCGAAAACGTGCGCCCCAAGCGTCGATCACCCAGACGGCCCGCCCAGTCGACCTGCCCCGACGACCCGCCCTACTCCTCGAAGCGGATCTCCAGCACCTCAAACTTCATCGTCCCTGCGGGTACCGGTATCTCTACGCGGTCGCCGACTTTCTTGTGCAGCAATCCTTGCGCCAGCGGGCTGGTGCAGAGAATCCGCCCCGCGTCGTAATCTTCCTCGCCCGCTCCAACGAGAATGAACGTCTCTTCATCGTCGAAATCGAGATCCTTGACGATCACGGTCGCGCCGAAGACCACGGCGTCCTTCGGCAGCTTCGACGTGTCGACGATCTGCGCCCGCGACAGCTTGTCGCGCAAAAGATTGATCTTCGCTTGCAGCATCCCCTGCGATTCCCGAGCGCCGTGATACTCGGCATTCTCGCTCAAGTCGCCCTCACTCCGCGCCGCCGCCACGCGGTCGGCCAGCTTGGGCATCTCGACCGATTCCAGGTGGTCAAGCTCCGCCTTGAGCTTGTCGTAGCCGGTGCGGGTAACGGGAACCAAGTCGGACATAGCGGCACCATCTTCGCGGTCGGAAAGTCAATATTACAGCACAGCGCAACAGCCCGCGCGATTCACCGCCAGCGCGACGCCCACAGCGCAAAAAAGGCGGTCTCCCCCGGTGAGACCGCAGAGCCGACTGATGTAGCCAGCCAATCCATGTTATTGTCGCCAGCGAGGCGCGGCGTGTAAAGACCGGCAGCGAACCACTCGGAGATGATGACGTTGTCGGCCAAATCGCTTTCCGCGTGGCGGTGTTGACGGTCTACATTGCGTCATTGCGCAGATTCCCTGCGTATTTGCAGAGTCGCAGGGAAACGAGCGTGAGCAGCCCGTGATCTCCATCCGCTGCCGCGCCGGCTACTCCGGAAAATACAGCATCCGCCCACAGCTCTTGCACGCTACGGCGACGGCCGATTTAAGATGGCTGAGCATGTTGGGCGTGAGTTGCTGATAGCACCCGCCGCAGCAATCGCCCTCGACCTCGGCCAGCGCGTCGT
>JAJDEG010000462.1 GCA_029259895.1 Planctomycetota bacterium | reverse complement strand
GTCGAAGCCCGCTTCGGCCAGGAGTTTGTTGAGCTTGACGTAGAACACATGGCCCGGCGACTTCGGCAGCCGGTCGTGCGTAATGAACAAATCCTGCTGCCGCTCCGTCGCCCACTTGCCCATCGCCATCGCCCGGCCTCCCGTTTGCCGTCGCCCAAAAAACCGCCCGCCACATCGTAGCCGGCGGAACGAGTTTTTCAACGGCCTGCTAGCGTTTGTTCAATAAATCGGCGACGCGGGGCTGTGGTGGATGGTGCGCGCTGGAGTGATGTTGCGATGATGAGTGCGTCGAAGCAAGCGGTCGGGTGCTTGGGCGTTGACTCGTCGACGTTTACTGGCTACACTTCGCGGAAGTGAACGCTTGTTCATTTACGTTTATTCAATTGCCGGCGCGTTCTTCTTTTGAATCGAGGTGCTTCATGTCGGTCAAGGCGATTCCCGATGGCTACCATTCGGTGACTCCGTATTTAATCGTGCGCGGCGGTGCGGCGGCACTGGCGTTTTATGCCGAGGCGTTTGGCGCGAAGGAACGCATGCGTTTGGACATGCCGGGCGGCAAGATTGGCCATGCCGAAATCGACATCGGCGACTCGTGCGTGATGCTGGCCGACGAGCATCCGGAGATGGGGGCCGTTAGCCCGAAAACGATTGGCGGCACGGCCGTCGGCATGTGTTTGTACGTGGAGGACTGCGACGCGGTGTTCGCCCGCGCCGTGGCTACGGGCGCGACCGTCGAGCGGCCGCTTGCCGATCAATTTTACGGCGACCGGTCGGGCACCGTGGTGGACCCGTTCGGTCACAAGTGGACGATTGCGACGCACAAGGAAGACCTGACGCCGGAGGAGATTGCGACGCGCATGGCGTCGATGGACGGTGGGTAATCGGAATGCGGCCGGTTTGACCCTGCACAGTGCCCGTGGTACGCTGCCCGCGAACGCTACGAAATGGCGGACATCGGCAAAGAACTGTCTATCCGCAAAGACGCAACCTCGGGCAGCGCAGTCATGCAAAACGTACTCACGCTCGTGCTCGGCGGTGGTCGCGGGACGCGGCTTTATCCGCTCACGAAATTTCGCTCGAAGCCGGCCGTGCCGTTGGCCGGCAAGTATCGGTTGATCGACATTCCGCTGTCGAATTGCATCAACAGCGGAATGAATCAGATTCACGTGCTTACGCAGTTTCTGTCGGTGAGCTTGCACCGGCATATCTCGCGGACGTACAAGTTCGACTCGTTCGACGGTGGTTTCGTCGAGATTCTTGCCGCCCAGCAAACTTACGAACCGGGGTCGAACTGGTACGAGGGGACCGCCGACGCCGTGCGGAAGAACATCCGTTACTTGCAGGAATCGACGCACGACCACGTGCTGATTCTGTCCGGCGATCAGCTTTATCGGATGGACTACCGCGAGATGATCGCCACGCACGAGAAGCACAACGCCGACGTGACGATTGCCGCGATTCCGGTGGACCGCAAAGAGGTTCACGCCTTGGGAATCATGCGGGCCGACGATACCGGCCGGGTGAATGGGTTTCTCGAGAAGCCGCAGACCAACGAAGAGGCCGATCTGGTGCGTACGGATCCCGAGTGGATCAACGCCCAAGGCATCGAAAGCCGCGGCCGCGATTGCATGGCGAACATGGGCATCTACTTGTTCAACCGAGAGACGCTCATCGACGTGCTGACGAAGACGGACTATCAAGACTTCGGCAGGGAGGTTTTCCCGGCCGCCATTCGGAGCCGGCGGGTGCAGATGCACATTTTCGACGGTTACTGGGAAGACATTGGCACGGTCCGGTCGTTTTACGAGGCGAACCTTGCCCTGGCCGGAGCGAATCCGCCGTTTCAGTTCGCGGCGGCCGAGGCGCCGATCTACACGCGGGCGCGGTTCTTGCCGCCGTCGCGGCTCGACGGCGTGACGGTGAAGAACAGTTTGATCTCCGACGGCTGTGTGATCGAACCGGACGTGACGATCGAGAACAGCGTGATCGGGGTGCGGTGTCGGATCGGACGGGGCGCTCAGATTCGCAATTCCGTCATTTGCGGCGCCGATTATTTTGAACCCGCGACCAACGCCCACTCCGCCGAGCGCCCGGCGATCGGCATCGGCAAGGGAACGCTGGTCGAAGGGGCGATCGTCGATAAGAACTGCCGCATCGGGGCGAGTTGTCGCGTGGCGAACGATCTGAAGGCCGTGGAAACGCCCGACTCGAACGAGGCGCTGGTCATCGAAGGCGTCGTGTGCGTGCCGAAGGATGCGGTGCTGCCGGATAAGTGGCGGTTCGAGCAGTGATTTGTCGTTGCATCAACGTGTAACATCGAGCAAGTGGAGATCGGTATGTCGAAGCCAACCGTAATCGCCGCTTTTGGAATGCTCTTGCTTGCGTTTTGTTGTCGCACCGTTGCCCAAGACGACGAATCTGGCCCTGCTTTGACGAGCGACGACTACGCCTTAATCCTGCGCGTTCCTGAGTACAAGAAAAACGCGGAAATCACAAGGGATGCCAAAGTATCTGTTGAAGGCAGAAACATTTCCGTCGATTCGACCGGACTTGCCGGCAACGAAATTGCGCTCAAGGGCGTCCAGGAAAAGGGCAAAATCAAGATGTACGTAAGCGACATCGAACGCCAGGGAATCGTCACCTTGCATTTCATCGGCAATGTATCCAACCCCTCACGTGCCGGCGGCAAAGTGTTTTTCATCAAAGACGGAAAGGTCGAAGGCGAGGGTGAATGGGAGTTGAAGAAGAAGTAGCTTATTCTCGCATTTCGATGCGAACCACTTGGACATTCCACACCGCCGGCCAATTGCTGTTTGGGCGCGATGCCGTCGGGCAGTTGGGCGATGTGGTGCGCGAGTTAGGCGGCCGACGCTGTTTGGTCGTTTCCGATAAGACGCTCGCCGCGGCTGGGATCGTCGATCGCGCTCGTGCGCCGCTCGTCGCCGCTGGGATCGACGTTCACGTTTTTGATGGCGGCGAACCCGAACCGCCGGTGGCGGTTGCCGAGGAATGTGTGGCGGTCGGCCGCGAGTTCAAGCCCGACGTGGTGCTGGGCCTGGGCGGCGGGAGTAACATGGACCTGGCTAAAATCACCGCCACGGTTCTCGCTCATGGCGGAGCGTGCCGCGATTATTCCGGTGATGGCGTCGTGCCGGGGCCGGTGTTGCCGCTGGTGTGCGTGCCGACGACCGCGGGCACGGGGTCGGAAGTTTCGGCCGCGTCGGTGCTTTCCGATCCGGAGCAAGCGACGAAGTTCGGAATCTTGAGCAACTACCTACGGCCGCGCGTGGCGGTGGTCGATCCGCTGCTGACCGTTAGCTGCCCGGCGAAGGTGACGGCGGACAGCGGCATCGACGCGCTGACGCATGCCGTCGAGGCGCTCACCGCGATCGACAATGCGAATTTTCCGCTGCCCTCGGGCGAACGTTCCGTCTATCAAGGCCATCACCCGATGGGCGATTTGGTCGCCGAGCGGGCGATCGAGCTGGTCGGCCGGTTCTTGCGGCGCGCCGTTGCGGACGGCAACGACCTGGAAGCCCGCGACGGTATGGCGTTGGCGGCGACGCTGGGCGGCATGGCGTTTTCGAACGTCGGAGTGGCGGTGGTTCACGCGCTGGAGTATCCGATCGGCGGCGCGACGCATTGTTCGCACGGGGCGGGCAACGGATTGTTGCTGCCTTACGTGATGGATTTCAATCAGTCGGCTTGCTTGGAGCGGACGGCCCGCGTCGGGCGGCTGTTGGGCGAGGACGTGGTGGGAATGTCGGACGTGGAAGCAGCCGCGGCGTCTGTGGCAGCCGTGGCTAAGCTGCGGGACGATATCGGCGTGCCCGGTCGGCTGCGCGATCTGGGCGTGAGCGAGTCGCAATTGCCTGCGATGGCCGAAAAGGCGTTCGGCGTTAAGCGCATTCTTCGCGTCAATCCGCGTGCGGTGACGTGCGACGATTTGTTGTCGATCTTGCGAGCGGCGTATTGATGCCCATCCTCGCTATCTTCGCGACGCGGATCGAAGCTTGCGAGACGCCCGCAGTGCCGTGATCGACTCTCCGCCAGTCGCGTCACCAACTCCTGACAATACCGCGTCGACGGCCGATTGGTTCGACGGTCGACGAATCGTGCGGGCCGATATCGACCGTGGCCGCGTCACAATACGATCCTGCGCGTCGCCGAACATCACGGCATCGCGAGCCGAACGCGACGCCGCCGCCAGCACGGCTCCCGGCGCTTGCGGAGACAACGCCGGCGACGGCGGCGGATTGCCTGGCGGGGGCGTGTAGCTGCTGCCGAATCGCGATGCCAAAGCGCTCACGTCGGCGCGATTGACGAATCCATCGCGGTTGAGGTCACCGGCGCTGGGGCCATCGTTGGTCGACGTGCCAAGTCTTCCCTGCAACATCGCGATGTCGGCCAAGCCGACGACATTGTCCGCGTTCAAGTCGCCGTGCAAGTAGTCTGCTCGCCCGGGCGAGCCGTGAATCTCGTGGCTTGGGCGGTATCCCGCGCCGGAATTCCAGTTGGCCGCCGCGCCGCTGGGGTCGAGGATCACCAGCGAGTAACCGCCGCCGTCGGTCGTCGGATGCCATCCGGCACCGGTGTCGTCATAGGCGAAGCTCTGTATCGTGGCGCTGGCCGCATCGACGAGCGTGAGCGTTTCGCCGTTGTCGTTGAGATTGCCCGTGTAGACGCCTGCCACGTCCGCCTCGCCACTCTGGTAGCGGAAACCGAAGGCCGCGGCGTCGCGGACGACGACCACGCGCTGGCCCGGGCCGAGTGATGTGACGGCGCTGCTGGTAAAGTCGAAGGTCACGCCCGCCGTGAGCCGCACGCCGGTTAGGTCGAGTGGCAGCGTGGCGTGAAGGTTGATGAGTTCGAGATAATCGAACTCCGCCGCCGTGGTGAAGCCCGCGCCGATTTCCGCTGTACTTAGCGCAGCGGCGTTGTACATGATCTCGGTCACGCGGAGCGACGATACTGGGTTCGCGCCCACGCTGGTGATCGTCAGTTCGTCGGCGGTCGCGTCCGTGCCGACGTTGCCCGCGGCGTCGGCCGCCTGAGCCGAGACGTCATGAATGCCCACGGTCAACGGCGGCGCGATCGTGTTGTTGGCGAGCGACCACGTGCCGTTACCGTTGTTCGTGGCCGCGTAGGTGTTGCCGCCTACCGTGACTTGAATCGTCGCGGCGTTGTCGTCGATCGTGCCCGAAAGCGGCGGCGTGGTGTCGCTCGTCGACAGCGCGCTGACCGAGATCGTCGGCGGCGTGATGTCGATAACCAACTCGTTATTCGTCGGATCCGTGCCCACGTTGCCCGCGACGTCGGTCGCGGTCACGGTGACGCCGTGCGTTCCCTGTGCCAGCGGCGGGGCGATCGTGTTGTCCGGCAGCGTCCAGGTGCCGTCGCCGTTGTTCGTCGCCGTGTACGTATTGCCGCCGACGGTGACGCGGACGACGAGCGAACCGACCGCGCTGTTGTCGCTCACCGTGCCGGTCAATTGCGGTGTCGTGTCGTTTGTGGTCCGCGCATTCACCGTGACGACCGGTGCGGCCGTGTCGATGGTTAGCTCATTGCTCGAGGGATCGGTTCCGACGTTGCCTGCCGAATCGGTGGCCGTCACCGCGACGCTATGCGTTCCTTGAGCAAGCGGCGGAGAAATCGTATTGTCGGCCAGCGTCCAGGTGCCGTTGCCGTTGTTCGTGGCGACGTAGATGTTGCCGCCGACGGTAACGCGAACCACGATGCCGGCCGGGCTGCTGTTGTCGGAATACGTGCCGGTCAGTTGCGGCGTGGCGTCGTTGGTCGTTCTCGGCAAAATGCCCACCGCCGGCGGCAGCGTATCGACGACAAGCTCGTTGCTCGTGGCGTCCGTGCCGACGTTCGTCGCCAAATCGGTCGCCGTAACCGTGATACTATACGTGCCTTGGCCGAGCGGCGGAGAAATCGTGTTGTCGGCCAGCGTCCAAGTTCCGTCGAGGTTGTTGGTGGCCGTATAGGTGTTGCCGCTCACGGTGACGCGGACGACGACGTTGGATGTGCCGTTGTTATCGGACATCGTGCCCGTCAGTTGCGGCGTCGTGTCGTTGGTCGTAAGTGGGTCGATCGCGACGACGGGCGACGTCGTGTCGATGACGAGTTCGTTCGACGTGGCGTCGATTCCAACGTTGCCCGCCAGATCGGTGCCGGTCACCGCGACGCTGTACGTTCCTTGAGCCAGCGCCGGCGAAATCGCGTTGTTGGCCAGCGTCCAGGTTCCGTTGCCGTTGTTCGTGGCCGTATACGTGTTCCCGCCCACGGTGACGCGAACGGCGACCGACGCCACGGCGCTGTTGTCGCTTACCGTGCCGGTCAGCTGCGGCGTCGCATCGTTCGTCGTGCGTGGATCGACCGTAACGTTCGGTGCCGACGTATCGACGACAAGCTCGTTGCTTGTGGCGTCCGTGCCGACGTTCGTCGCCAGATCGGTCGCCGTCACCGTGACACTATGCGTGCCTTGGCCGAGCGGAGGAGAAATTGTGTTGTCGGCCAGTGTCCACGTACCGTCGAAGTTGTTCGTCGCCGTGTAGGTGTTCCCGCCCACCGTCACGCGGACGACGACGTTCGACACGCCGTTGTTATCGGAAAGCGTGCCGGTCAGTTGCGGCGTCGTGTCGTTGGTCGTGCGCGCGTTGATCGTGACGACCGGCGGCGTGGTGTCGACGAGCAGTTCGTTGCTCGTGGCATCCGTTCCGACGTTGCCGGCGAGATCCGTAGCCGTGACCGTAACGCTATGCGAACCTTGCGATAGCGCTGGCGAAATCGCATTGTCGGCGAGCGTCCACGTGCCATCGCCATTGTTCGTCGCCGTATACGTGTTGCCCCCGAATGTAACGCGAACGACGAGCGAACCGACCGTGCTGTTGTCGCTCACCGTGCCGGTCAGTTGCGGTGTCGTGTCGTTGGTCGTCCGCGGAACGATCGTCACGGTCGGCAACGTCGTGTCGATGGTCAACTCGTTGGCCGTTGCATCCGAACCGATGTTGCCGCCGACGTTGGCCGTGACGGCGACATCGTACGTGCCCTGAGCAAGCGGCGGCGAAATCGTATTGTTCGCCAGCGACCACGTGCCGTTGCCGTTGTTCGTGGCCGGGTACGTGTTGCCACCGACGGTGACTTGAATGGCGGCCGTCGGATCGCTCACCGTGCCGGAGAGCGGCGGCGTGGCGTCGTTGGTCGTCAGTGAGTCGATCGCGACCGTCGGCGCGGTCGACCCGATCCGCAGCAGTACGGTCGACGAGTTGGCCGAACCCTGCGAATTTGTCGCCGTGGCGAACATCGTATGGTCGCCGGCCGAGAGCGGCGGCTGGATCGTATCGTCGGCCAGCGTCCAGACGCCGAGACCGTCGACGAACGCGGGGAACGTGAGCGTGCCATCGATCGTCACCGTCACCGTATCGACGACCGTGTTGACCGTGCCGAAAACCGGTGGCGACGCGTCGGGCGTGGTGAGCGGCGAGAGCCCAACGGCTGGTGCAAGAATCTGCTCGGCCGTTCCCGGCGTACCGCCGTCGGCGAAGCTGGCATGCCATCCGGCCGCGACGCTCCAATTGCCGGGCAATCCGGCCGCATCGTTGATTACCAGCGTCGCCCCGACGCCGTCGGTGCTGGGATACCAGGCGTCGTCGTACGAGAAATCCTGGATCGCCGCGGCATACGGTTCCGGCAGCCGCAGCTCGACGTTTTCTCCGCCGTTGCTAAGGCTGCCGTCGTAATCGCCGGCGAACGGCAAGCCCGCCCCGTAATGAGCGACGAACGCGGCCGCGTCCTCGACGACGAGCGTGCGGGCACCCGGCGCGAGGGTGATATCGCCGAACGTAAAACTAACGGCGTTCGACAAACGCACGCCCGCCAGCGGCAATGGTTCGCTGCCGGTATTCACAAGCTCGATAAACTCGGTTTGCAAACCGACGGCCGGGTTGTAATTGATTTCGGCGATTCGCAGATGTGCCAGCAGATCGTTGATGGAACTCGACGGCGGCTCGCTGACGACGACGCTCTGGAGCGTCATGCCGAACACGACGTCGCTGCTGCCGGAATTGATCTGATGCACTTCGACCGCCAACACGTTGTCGCCGGCGACGAGCAGCGATCCGAATACGCCGCGTGGTACGACGAACGGCCCCTCGTAGCTGGCGTTGCCGACCGTGCCGCTGGCGAAATCGGCGTAGGCCGGTTCGCCGGGATTCATGCGAATTCGCAGAATCTCGGAGCCGTTGAGGTAGATCACCGCGCCGTCGTCGAGAACGGTCGTGATGCGAAGTTCGTCGACGTCGGCGGGATTGCTGGCGAGATTGAAGTGTCGGCGGAAGTAATAGGTCGAATTGTTGCCGGTGAGCGTGAGCTGCGTCGATTTCGGCTCCGGCAGCGGATCGTTTTCGACGTATAGCAATCCGGCGCCGGTCGGCCATGCGGCGTCGTTGAAACCGGTTGCCCGCCACGCCGTGCCGAGGTCCGTGCCGGACTGCTCGTAGCTCCAAACGTCCGTGTAAGAGGTCACCGTCGTGACGACTTCGCCGCTGCTCGTCGAATTCGTCTGGCCGAGGTTCGGCGGCGAATAGAACGTGAACAGCGGATTGGCATCGCCGTTGCGGCCTTGGGATACGTCGTCTTTCTGCGGGATGTAGAGAACCTGGTCGATGAGCGAGAGATCGGCGGCGAACAAGCCGATCATGCCGCCGTCGCGATCGAGGTTGAAATTGGTATGATTCGTGCCGGCGTTCTCGTTGTCGTCGGCGCGGAACAGCGTCCAGCCGCCGGGCGCGACGAACGACAGCGGCGTGATGGCATGCTTGAAAGGCCGCGCGACCGGATCGTCCGTCAAATGCAGGCCGCCGAGATTCACCGGCAACGTGTCGGCGTTGAACAGTTCGATAAAGTCGTCCGACAGCAAGAAATCTTGAGCCGCAACCCATTCGTTGATCTTTAACAGCGACGGATCGCCGGTCGTAATCGCCTGATTTGCCGCGCCGAGCGTCGGCGAGTTCAGATGCCACTGGCCATCGGCGTCGCGACCGACCGAAAGGTTAGGAAGCTGGATGCCGAATGTCACGGAATCGAGGGCCGCGCCGCCGCTGGCCAACGTGTTGTAGAGCGTGACCGTCTCACCGTCGGCCGATAGATTGAAGCCAGCATGGTGGCCGCTCGTTCCGTCCGGGTCGTTGGCGAACACCAACAGCCGCCCGCCCGGGGCGAGTAGCGTATTGGCGGGAAAGACGAATCTAAAAGGTTCCGCCGGATTGTCGCTGAGGCTCATGCCGGCCAAGTCGACAGTGGCGCTGCCGGCGTTGCGAAGTTCGATGACGTCCGGGAACGTGCCTTCGTGGTTGTAGGCATCTACGTTCGACGCCAAGACCTCGTCGATGACGATTGCCGGGCGCGATGTATCGACGGTCCACGTTCGCGACACGGTCGCCTCGCCGACGTCTTGATACACGCCGGCCGAGTTCTTGCCGATGACGCGAACGCTGTGTTGCCCATTCACGAGCGAGCCAAGGATGATCGGCAGGCTGACGCTCCGTTCGGCACCGAACGCGCCGCCGTCGACGCTTACGCGGTAATGGGTGACGCCGGGTCCGTAAACCGAAAGCGTCGCTGACGTGCTGGGCGTGGTGCCAAATGGTTCGCCGGCGATCGTCGCCCACTGCGGCACTGCGCCGCCCATGTCGAGTCCAAGCGATCCCGTTCCCTTGGCCGCCGATCCGGGCGCGAGCGTAAAGTCGCCGCCAGCCGCGTCCGTGACTCGCGGATCGTTCGTCGCCGAGTTGAGATTGCCCACGCCGCGGTTCGTATACGCCGCTTCGACGATCGAGTAATTGATCGTCAGTTGCGTTGTGCCTTCCGTCGGGTGGCTGTCATAGACGTTCTCGAAATCGGCGGCGTTGCCGATGAAAATGTTGCCTTCGACGAGCGCGCCCAAGCCAGGTTGGACGGGCCGGTTCGGCTCGTCGAAGTTGATCGCGGCAATCGTGCTTCCGACGACCGTGTTGTTTTGGAAGATCAGGAACGAGCCTTCTTTGACCAACACGGCGTGATCGTTGTCGTAGAATAAGTTTCGCACCACCGTGATTTCGGACGGCACGCCGCCGTCGATGCCGGTGGCGATGGCGTTGCTCGACGAATCGCTGGTGTTATTCTTGTGGAAGCTGCGGAACGTGTTTCCTTCGATGTGGGCGTCGGTGCCATCGAGATCGAGAGCATCATCGCCGCCGCCGAGGAACGTGTTATTGAGGATTTGCAGAATCGGCCCGGGCCGCTGCCCGCCGGTGAAATCGATCACGTCGTTGTAGCCGCTGGTCACGCCGAAGGTGTTGCCTTCGATAATCGCCACGCCGCCGGCGGCGATACCGTTGCCGTGAACCAACTCGTCGCTCCCGCTCCCCAACAGCGACGGAAACACGCTATTCGTGACGCGGAACGACGAGTTGGTCAGCTCCAGCACGGTGCTGTCCGTGCCGGCCCAGGTCATGCGGTCGAGCGCGATCGTGCTA
The DNA here is from genome assembly GCA_029259895.1 of Planctomycetota bacterium. Lineage (GTDB taxonomy): Bacteria > Planctomycetota > Planctomycetia > Pirellulales > PLA5 > PLA5. Next base: position 8,831 of record JAJDEG010000462.1, on the reverse strand, counting down.
TTCGTGGAGCGGATCGATTCGCCCAACGCGTCGGCATGCTCCATGTCGACATAGGCGAGGCGGTTGTCTTGGGTAGTGTTTGTGAAGCGGATGCCGTTCCACGCCGACGTGCTGCCGGGATTGGGCCGCATGCGGATGTGCAAGCCGTCGGTCCCTTCGGCGAGCAGCCGGCCGTTGACCGTGATGCCGAAACCAGGGTCGGCGAATATCGTCGTGCCTGGCTCGATGGTCAACGTCGCTCCGGCGGCGACGGTTACGTTGCCCGTGATGCGGTACGGACCGTTCGCCGCGGTCCACGTCGTGTTGGAATTGATCGTGCCGGACACACCTTGAACAGAGCCATCTTCGTACCAGATGTCGATCGTGCGGCGGTCGATCTCCTGGTCGTTTTCGTCGAGCTCCTTCACGAGCACGCGGTTGATGCCAGGCTTGAGGGCGACGCCGGCACCCGCGCTCGGCGAGACACCGAGCAATTCGAGGTCGAAGCTGATGTCGGAGCTCGTGGGACCGGCCTGATGGACTTCGACGGCGATCATGTTATCGCCGGCCACGAGCAACGCCGGATCGACCGCAAACTCAAAAAAGGTATTCTCGGTGCCGCCGCCGGTCGCACCGGAAGCGGGGGAGTCGAACTCGGCATCGGGGGCGAGATTGTCGCGGGCGATCTCCACGCCGTTGAGGTAGACCGCCGCACCGTCATCGCGCAGCAGACGCAGCGTGAGGCCGGTGAACTGTGAAGGACTAGCGACGTTGAATGTGTGGCGAAAATAAGTGGTCAGGAGGTTGTCGACATTGCAAGCAGTCGCGCTGGGGCCGCAGTTGACCTCCGTCGCTTCGTCGCCGTCGCCGTAGCCAAGTTGGGCGGGCCCCGAGGCCCAAGCCGAATCGTCGAACAGCGGACTGCCGAACCACGTGTTGTCGGTTGGAATGCGCAGCGGCACGCCGCCCCCGTCTTCCGCGCCGTCTTGATCGCTGCCATCGTCGAGATAGCTCCACGTCGAACCGGCCGGCAAGATCGTCGTGCCAATGCCGCCCGTGAGCCCCCACGTGCCGGCTTGCGAATCGAGCACGGCTTCGATGCCGTCGACGAGTACCTTGTGCGTTTCCAGCATATTCGCCGTGCCGGTAATCGCCGTCGTCGACGAAAACGTCGTCTGTGGAAAGCCGCTGACGACAGGATGCGACGTGGCGACGGTGAAGCTGGTGGGAATCTGCGACAGAACGTAGGCGTTGCGCGTCGCGGCGAACGACTGCATCGCGTTGATCGTGCCCTGCGGCACGAAATTGCGAAGCGTATTATCGAGGAGCGGATCGAGGACGGCCGGCGAGAATGTCGTGCCGATCAGCCGTTCGAGCGCGGCGTAATACTTCGGCAGCACGTCGCCGTGGAGCATCAGCCGCGCGACGTTGGGGATGTTCGACGTATTGGCGAAGCGGAAGATGCTGTCGTTCGTTCCTCCTGGGCTGTCGCCTTGGCCGAGAATCGTATCGAGATCGTGCGGCAGCAGCACGAACCGCGGATCGACGACGCCGCGATACATGGCGTAATCGTCGCCGAACCCGTTGGCCAGCGACGTTTCGTTGTTGGCCATCAACGTGTGAATGGCGATGTGTTCGGCCCATTGGTCGATGTTCAGTATCGTCGCGACGCGATCGATACTGAAGCTCGCGGGTTCGGTCGGGTCGAGCGTGTCGCACGTCGTCGTCGCCGGCGCAGCGGGACGAGAAAGCTCGCACGTCAGGCGGATGAGGTCGCTGTAGTCGGCTTCGCTAGCGTTGCTGAGCTTGTTGTAGGGATTGACGTACGGACCCGGGTCGGGACCGAGATAGTTGAGCGGCGCACCGTGATTGAGGCCGCGATAGCCGTTGCCGTTGGCGTCGTCGGGGAACTGGTTGTCGAAGAAGTCGCTATTGATGACCTCCATCGCCACGTAGGAGCCGAATTGCGGCGAGCCGGCGTTGGCGGGATTAACGTTGTTGATGCGAAGCTGGACGGCGGTCGCTTCGGCGGACTGCTGGCCGGCGGTGCGGAAGATCGCGCTGCCGGCGACTTGCGAATGCGTGTACTGCGAATTGAGGTTGATCTGGCTCTGGCCGTTCCACGGATCGTCGGCTGTCAGGTTCAACCGCATCGTCGGCGGATTGCGTGTGCGGCTGCCTGCCCCGCGGTAGCGCAAGCCGCCGCTGTGTCGGACGTCGACTTCGCCGCCGAACGCCGCCACGAACGTGACGTTCGCTTGGGCATTGCTGCCGCGTGCCTGACCGGCGAACCGGACGCGCTCGGCCTCGGTCATGATGAGGCGGAAATATTGCTGATCGACGAGCGAGATCGTGTCGTCGACCTGATAGAGCGCATTCGCTCCTTGCGTCTCGAAGTCGTCGGTCGGTGCCGGCCAAGTGCGGACGTTGTTCCCGGCATCGCGAGCGCGGACGTAATACTCGACGATGGTATCGCCCGTTAGAGCCGGCAAGGTCGCGCCGAACTCGCGATCTCCGGCCGCGCCGTCGCCGTGCAATCCGTCGTCGAACATGGGGACTTCGATCCACGCGCCCGGCGACAACGTCGAAGCGTCGCGATAGAAGACCGACGCCGTCACGCCGGCGGTAAGTTCGTCGCGTAGATCGGCCGTCACGAATACGGTGTCGGTCGAACGGGGAATCTTCGGCGAATGTTCGACGTTCGAGATCAACGGCGCGACGTTCGCGCTGGCCACCGAATTCTCGGCGCCGGGCGTGCCGGCGGCCGTCGTACTGGACGTCCAATTCTGACCGCGATTGTTGGAGAGCAGCGGATTGACGAGTTCCAACGAAGCGGTGCGGAACACGTCGTTGGTCCCGGGATCGTTGTCGTCGTCGTAGAAGTCGCCGCCGTCGTGGAAAGTGATCCACTGCCAGCCTGTCGTCGACGACACGTTCGGTACGAGCCGGCGAATGGCCCAATCGCCGTCGTCGGCATACTCCACGACGTCGATCTCCTGGCCGAAATTGTCCGATAGCTCGATCCGCTCGCCACTGTTGCTAAGCTGACCGGTCCAGCCGCCGACGGCCGTTCCGGAGAATCCCGGGTTAGCCGCCGCAAACGCCGCGACGTCGGCCGCGACGACGACGAAGCCGCCGGCCGGCACGCTCACGGATGGGAAGGTGAAATCGACGCCGGCCGTCAATTGCCAACCCGTGGCGTCGACCGCCTGAGAGCCGATGTTCTTTAGTTCGATCCATTCTTCCAGCACGTTCTCCGACGTCGGATGGTACATCACCTCGTTGATGACCAGCGCGCCGGCCAGATTCGCCGCGCCCGGCGTGGCCGGGAAGAAATAGCTGGGCGTCAGGTCACCAACGGTAAGTCCGTACGATTGGTCCGCGGATTGCGGCGGAAATTCGGGAACGTACTCGCTTACGACCGTCGCTGCGTCGGACTGAATTAGCCCAAGATACTCGCCATTGTTTGAAAGCCGAAAATTCGTATGCAACGGGAGCCCAGGCGCGATTCGATTCTTGTTCGACGCCCACACGATCAAATATTCGTTGGGCGGAATCGATGTCGCGGGGAACTGCCACTTGGTCGGATTCGTCGCGTCGTCCGTCAAGTACCAACCGGTCAAGTCGCGCGGAACCGTGCCGGGATTGTGAATCTCGATCCAGTCCTCGAAGCTGCCGTCCTCGTCCTGGATCGAATTGTTGTTGCTCGCGAGCAGCTCGTTGATCCGCGGCAGGACGTCGACGCCGGTCGTCGTGCTAAAGCTGGTCGTTGGCGATGCCCAGGTGGCTCCGGCGGCGTTGGTCGCCAATGCGCGATAGAAATACGTCGTGTTCGACGTCAAACCGGCGATGGCCGACGTGTGTGTACCGGCGGCGACCGCGCCGAGATCGATCACATTGTCCCAGGTCGCGGCGAGTGTGCCCCCGTCGTTATCGCCCCAGTAGAGTTTGAGGTTTGGGTTCTGAAAACCGGTGTCCGTAATCGCGGCGCGAAGCGACGCGGTCGTCGCGGCGACGTTGGTCGGACTGAGATTGTTGACGGCCGGCGGCGCGACGAGCGTGAACTGGCCGCTAAACGCGGAGTTCGGCGCGTTGCCGGTCGACGTTAGCGCGCCGGGCGCAATGACGACACTCTTCGAGCCGGCGCTCATCCCGCCGCCAAGCGTGAACGTGATCGTATCGGCGTCATCGATCGTGAAGCCCGTCGCGGCGACGCCGTTGACCGTCAGATCCGAAGCCGATACCGACGCCGCCTGCACGGGTGCATCGAAGTCGACGACGATCTGCGTCGGCGGGGAAGTCAACGTCGCACCGCTGGCGGGATTGGTCGAAGCCACGCCGAAATTCGGGGCGATTACGTTGATCGTTGCCGTTCCCGTGGCCGTTCCGCCGTTTCCGTCGGCCACCGTGTACGTAAAGCTGTCGACGCCGCCGAACGCATTGAGCGGATCGTAGGTGAACGCGCCGTTCGGATTGAGCGTAAAGCTTGCGGCATTACTCGGACCGGCGAGCAGCGTCGCCGATAGGGCCGTGCCATCGGGATCGCGATCGTTGGCCAAAACGCCGAACGTGCCGCTAGCGACCGCCAAGGCAAGATCGAAGCTCAAGTCGCTCGCCCCGTCCGGTCGCTGATGAACTTCGACCGCCAGCGTATTCGTGCCGGTCACCAGCGGATTGCCGCCGGGCAGCGACGCTAAGTTGACGAGATAGGAGAATAGCGTGTTCTCAGCATCGCTCTGCGCGCCGGCAATCTGGTTGAACGCGGCGGCGGCAACCAGGTTGTCGCGGACAATTTCGACACCGTTGAGATAAACGGCAATGCCGTCGTCGCGAATCGCGTGCAGCGTGAGACGGGAAATCGCTGAGGCGTCGGCGACGTTGAACGTGCGTTGAAAATAATAGGTCGTCGCGGCCGACGAAAGCGTCGTCGCCTCGTCCCCTTCGCCGAAACCGAATTGGGCAGGCGCGGCCGACGGATTCCATTCAGAGGCCGCCGCGGGATTGAATCCCGGATTCTTCCAGTTGGGATTCGTCGCCGGCTGATTCGATCCGTTGTCGCTGTAAAACCAATTCGAGCCGAGCGGAATCAGCGACTGGCCGACGCCGAGGTTCGCCGCATGGTCGGCAAGATTGGCCGACAACACCCCGGTCTGCGCGACCGAGTAGCTCTCATTCGCAACCACTGGATCGTCCGTCGACGGCGCGACGTTGATCGTCACCGTGGCCGGGGACGACGTCTGCCCGCCGGCGGAAATCGTGTATTGAAACCGTTCCGTGCCGGAGAAATTCGCATTGGGTGTGTACGTGAACGCGCCCGTCGTCGGGTTTACGGACGACGAACCGTTCGTCGGACCCTGCCCAGCGACGAGCGATAGACTGGAGATCGGATCGCCGTCGGCGTCGAAGTCGTTCGATAGCAACGTCGCCGCGGTAACCTCCATGTCGAAACCGACGTCGGAACTGGTCAAGTTGACCTGGTGCAGTTCGTACGCAATCGTGTTCGCGCCATCGTGGAGCAACCCGGCGACGTTGACGACGAACGGCAGATAGGCATCCTCGTCTCCGGGGTTCGTCGCAAACGTCGTCGTATCGATCGGATCGGCGGTTAGCAAGTGGCGCAGGACTTCCGTGCCGTTGACGTAGAGCACGCCCCCGTCGTCGGAAAGCAGGTTGACGCGAAGAAGGTTCACGCCAGCCGCGCCGGTCAAATTGATCGTGCGGCGGAACAAGTAGGTCGTAACGGCGTTGCTGGTTCCATTGGCGGCGTCGTCGATGCCGTCGAGCAATGTTTCCCCGACGCCGATGTTCAACGCATCAATCGGCGCGGCAAACATGGCATTGCCCGTCTGCCAAGCGCCGATCGAACCCGTGCTCGTGGCCGTATTGAAGTTCTCGGCGTGCCACGGGTCGCCTTCGGCGTCGACAGGATAACCTTCCGGCGCGGACGCCGGATTGGTCTGCTCGCCGTTTTGAATCTGGTCGAGGTAGTCCCACGACGCTCCGCGCGGAATCAGCACGTCGCCGCTCGTCGGCACGCCGACAACGAGCGATGTGTCCTCGGTCATGTCGTACGTGTCGTCGACGGCGGTCGGCGGAACGTCCGTGCCCGCGACAGTTATCGACACCAGGGCGTTGCTCGGTCCGTCGTCGTCGCGAATAACGTAGCGGAATTGGGCCGTCCCGGCGTAGCCGGCATTGGGCGTGAACGAAAAACTGCCGTTGGGTCCAATGGCCACAGTCCCCGCCGGTTGGGCGGTGGTGGAATCGACCGCCGGGCCGGAAACCGTTGAGACCGTGTTCTGGTCGGCCACGCCGTCCCAATAGAAGACACCGAGCGGGCCGTTTTGCGCACCGAGGCTGTCGTTCGTCAACAAACTGGGCGATCCGTCGCCGACGTACAGTTCGGCGTCGAATCCGATGTCGCTGCTGTTCGTGCCCGACTGATGCAATTCAACGGCCAGGACGTTGTTGGAGTCTGGCGTGAGGTTCGCACTAGAGAACGTGAACGTTTGAAACAAAGTTTCGTCGGTATTGCCGTTCAGCGCGGCATCGTTAGCGGCCAGCGTTCCGGCGGGAAGATTCGAGCGAAACACTTCCACGCCGTTGACATAGACCGCACAGCCGTCGTCGCAGAGGATGCGCCCGCTACCGGAGTCTGCGCCGGCGGCGGCCGAAAAGTTCGTGCGGAATAGGGCCGTTACGAGCGTGCCGTTGCCGCCGGAACTCGAAGTGTAATTGATGTTGAGCGGTGTTTGAGTTCCCGTCAGGCCCGTGACGGCGTTCTCTGGAGCAGTAAATGGTGCTACGGCCGGGGCCGTCCACGTTCCGAACGAAGGACTCGCTGTATCGTAAGCGACGTCGTTCCAATCCGTCGGCAACTGGTTCGTATCCGGGTATCCGGTGTTCGCGCCGCTGCGAGCAATGCCCTCGAACCGCGCCCAATCGGCGCGCTGAGCAACCGCGATCGCCTCGCCGGCCGTAAGTGTCGTGTTCTGAGCTGTCGAGTAGACATCCGGACTGGCCGTGACTGCGAGAAGTTGGCGCTGTTCGAGCGGCTCGAACCGGCAGCCAGCTCGACGTCGTGTGCGGGTCGAATTTCGCGATCTCATCGAGTCCAGCCCAACGAAGGACAACGCGCGGCGAAGCGATCGGCTCATATCGGCAGGATTCCTCGAGGAGAACTACTTCGCCGCCGGCCTTCGCGAGACTCTCGGACGGAACGGCGGGAAAAATGGCCGCGAGGCGGTGACCTCACCTTGTCGAACTGACCCGCGTGCAACCAATCGATGGTCGTCGTCGATCGATCGAGATCGCGCACAGTCGTCCCGCGGCTGGGAAGTGAATCGGAAGTCGAGCGAAGTGAGTCGCGCAGACGTTCCCAGCCGATCATCGGATTTCGCCGATGACGAGCGTGAAACGGGGAGAAACGCGGCCCCACCAGCCGTTAAGCGTCATTTTAGTTGTGCGGCGAATACCGGTCAAATAAAAAGCACGCGTCGCGTAAACTATTCGCTAAACGTTGGTGCCGAAGCCGCACGCCTAGCCGTGCCTGCCACCGGCGCGGTTCGGCGCGTCGCTGCTGCTACGCGGCTAGAAGCGGCGTGGTAAACCGCCTCGCCGCCGACCTTCTTTGGCAAGCTAACGGCTTTGGCCAACATCGCCCGATGGCGGAAGGCTCACCGCGCTGCGATTCTCGATTTGCCACAACATGCTATCGCGAAAGGAGTTGCGTCGCGAATACCGATGTTGACTCGTTTCGGAAGATGGCTATAATTCGGCTGTATGGCAATTCCGGCAAGCTTGGTAGGAACGGGCGGGATTGCCAATTGTGCGGGTGCCGCAGGATGATGCCTTTGCGGCCTCGGGGTATTCGGGGTGAGGTGTATCTTTCCTCGCGTCGAATGCCTAGATTGCGAAGAACACGCCCGGCCGGCGTCGCGAGAATGAGGATCGTGCGGCGGTCGCAGCGGCAAGGATGACCTGTTGTCGTGTTTCCAGGAGCAAAGCGCCGTCGCCGGACGATTTACACGTCTTCCCGGTGACGAGCCACCCGCCCAGTGAGGGCATTTCCAATGGCTAGGGAGAGCAATCGCATGAAAACGGTCTTTACCACCGGCGAAGCGGCGAAAATCTGCAAGGTCAGCCAGCAGACGATTATTCGCTGTTTCGATTCCGGTCAGCTCAAAGGATTTCGCGTGCCGGGAAGCCGCTTCCGTCGCATCCCGCGGCCCGAACTGATGCACTTTATGCGGGACAACGGCATCCCGACCGACGCGCTGGAAAGCGGCAAGCGTAAGATCCTCATCGTCGACGACGATCAAGAGTTGGTCGAGTTGATCAGTGATGTCTTCGAGCGCGACGGCCGATTTGAAATCAAGACGGCCAACAACGGCTTCGACGCCGGCATGTTGGTCAAGGAATATCGCCCGGACACCATCGTGCTCGATGTGATGCTGCCCGACATTAACGGCAAAGAAGTTTGCCAACGGGTACGCAGCGACAAGACGACCGACGACGTGAAGATCATTTGTATCTCCGGTATGGTCGAGGACGAAAAGGTCAAGGATCTCCAGGCGGCCGGCGCAGACGACTTCATGCGGAAGCCGTTCGAGGTCGACGCGCTGTTGGAGCGGGTCTGTGCGCTCTTGGACATCGAGAAGCCGGTCATCGCCTAAACGGGATTGCCTCGTAGCGAATGACCGGCACGCGAATGACATATGGCTAAAGCGCCTCGCTCATCGACCGGCGCGAAAAACCGACACGACGAAGACGCCGCGTTGACGTTGCTCGACGCGGCGTTTTGCGTTGACGCAAAGCAGCGCTGCGAACTCGTTCGCAAAGCGCTGGCCAGC
>JAJDEG010000461.1 GCA_029259895.1 Planctomycetota bacterium | reverse complement strand
GTGCTGATCCTCGACGAACCGACAGCCGGTCTCGACCCAAACCAGATTCACGAAGTCCGCGAGATCATCCGCCAACTAGGTAAGCAAAAGACGATCTTGCTCTCGACGCACATTATGCAGGAAGTCCAAGCCGTCGCTGGCCGCGTGCTGTTCATCAGCGAAGGCCGGCTCGTGTTCGACGGTCCGGTCTCGAAGTTGGCCGACGCCACCCACGACCTCGACGAGCGCTTCCGAGAACTTTCCCGCGGCAAGCAACTAACCAAAGCCTAAACGACCGCCCACAGCGAATTCGTAGGGTGGGTCGAGCAAAGCGAGGCCCACCAGACCAACTCCGCGCGACCCAGCCTTCCGCCTACAGCCCAATATCCCCATCATGAAAACCAACGTCCTCAGCGCGATCTTTCGCCGCAACTTCGTTGCCTACTTCAGCAGTCCGACCGGCTACGTCTTCATCGCGTTGTTCATGTGCTTCAGTTCGGTGGCCGCGTTTTGGTTCGACGAATTCTTCAACGCGAATCTCGCGAATCTCGACCAGCTTAACAAGTCGTTCCTGTGGCTGATGCTCGGTTTCGTGCCCTCGATCACGATGAGCATTTGGGCCGATGAGCGCCGTCAGGGAACCGACGAACTGCTGCTCACGATTCCCGCCAACGACTTTGAGGTCGTGGCGGGCAAGTACCTCGCCGCCGTGGCGATCTACTCGGTGTCGCTCGCGTTTTCGCTGGCTTGCAACGGGATCATGCTCGCTTCGATGGGTGAGCCGGATATCGGTCTATTGGCGGCCAATTATGTCGGGTATTGGTTCGTCGGATTGGCGATGATCGCGCTGGGCATGATCGGCTCGTTTCTTTCCGGCAATCTTACCGTGGCGTTCGTGTTGGGCTTCATGTGCAATCTGCCGTTCGTCGTGGCGCAATTGGCCGAGTCGTTCATTCCCTGGCGCGAGGCTACGGACTTTGCCAAACGTTGGACGTTCGTCGGGCCCTTCGAAGACTTCACGCGCGGCGTCATTAGCCTGTCGTCGGTGACGTATTTCTGCGCCGTGGCGGCGTTCGCCCTGTACGTCTGCTTGATTCTGATCGGTCGCCGCCACTGGCTGGGCGGTCGCGACGGCAGCAGCATGATCGGCCACTACGCCGTTCGCGGTCTGGCTCTCGCCGCCATTGTCGGCAGCGCGGTATTTGTGTTCGCCAACCACGACGTCATTCGCGCCGACGCCACGTCCGCGAGTCTCAATTCGCTGTCGCAAGATACGCGGGACATGCTCGCCGAATTGCACGTCGAAGAGGCCAAGGAAATCGAAAAACGTCGCGAGTCGCTGAAAAAAGACCTAGCCGACGCGAAGAAGGCCGCCGCAGCCGACGAGGACAACAAAGACCTACAAGCGGCCGTCGAAAAGGCCGAGCAACGCTTGCGACAGGTCGAACTGGACGAGGCGCGGATTCAAGAGCCGATCGTCATCGATGCGTACATCAGCCGAGAAGTGCCCGAGGCATACGCCGCCAAACGGCTCGACCTGATCTCGAAGCTGCGCGAGTTTGAAAACATCGCCAAGCGCAAGCTAGCGATCACGATTTACGACATCGATCCGGCAAGCGTGGAAGCCGATCAAGCCAAGGACCGCCACAGCATCGAGGCCCGCCGCGTAAGCGACGAAACTCGCGGCCAGTACCTCAGCAAGGACATCTTTCTCGGCGCGTCAGTCCGCTCGGGCCTCGACGAAGTGGTGATCGAATTCTTCGAGTTGGGCGTGCCAGTCGAGTACGAACTGATCCAGGCGATCGTGACGGTCAGCCAGTCGGAGCGCAAGACACTGGGTGTGATCAAGACGGACGCCGACCTGTTCGGCGGCACGTTCAACTTCGCCGGTGGCGCGCCGGAATCCTCGCAGCAACAGCCGATCATCCGGGAGCTAAAGAAACACTACGAGGTGATCGACGTCGATCCGAACGAAAAGATTGTCGACCCGGACGATCCAAACGCGCGCAAGTACGACGTGTTGCTCGTCGCCCAGCCGTCTTCTCTTACGCCGCAGCAACTTCCCAACGTAATTGACGCGGTGATGGCCGGCGTTCCGACCGCCATCTTCGAGGATCCGTTTCCGTTCTGGATGCAGGAAGTTCCCGGCACCGACCAGCCCAAACGACCGCAACAACCAATGGGCATGATGGGGATGCCGCAACCGCCCGAGCCAAAGGGAAACATCGACTTGCTATTCGCAAGGCTCGGCGTGCAGTTGGTCCGCGACCGTTTCGAGAAGGACGAGCAGGACTTCGCCGCCATGGCGCGCGGTCGGCCGACCGATCACGAAGCACTGGTCGTCTGGCAGCGTTACAACCCTTATCCGGCGCTTCGGTTTAGCGAAGGGCTGACCAACGAATGGGTGTTCGTCAACGACAACGCGCCGAAGGCGATCGATGCCGACGGCGAAGGTTGCTTCGCCGACGACCCTGTCACGAGTCAATTGTATGAAATGCTATTCCTGTTTCCGGGTGGCATCATCAAGAAAGAGAACCTCGGAGCCAGAGACCAGCTCAAGTTCACGCCGCTGATTCGCACGGGCGAGGAATCGGGCGAGATCCGTTATCGCGATATCGAGGGCGCATTCCGCAACCGCACGCCGTTCGCCATGCGTGAGCACGAAGTCGAAAAGAATCGGCGGTATTGCCTGGCGGCGCGAATCGAAGGTGAGATCGAATCGCTCCCGGCTGCCGAATTGCCCATCGACGCGGCGAAAGAGGGCAATGACGCCAAGAAGGATGCCAAGAAAAACACCAAGACCAAGATCAGCGTCATCCTCGTGTCGGACGTCGACATGCTCCACCGAGAGTTTTTCCGCCTGCGGGCGAATCCCATTCCCGGTCTCGACTTGCAGTTCCAAAACGTGCCGTTCGTGCTCAACGCCATCGATTCGCTCGCTGGGGACGACCGTTTTCTGAGAATTCGCAAAGGCCGGCAAATGTACGGGCATCTCACGCACGTCGAACGGCGCGTCGAAGAAGTCGTGACCAGCGAAATTGAACGGCAGATCGACGAAGCCGAGGAGACATTCAAGAAGATTGAAAAGGACGCCGAGAAAAAGCGCAAAGATGCCATCGACGAGGCCCAGAAGTCCTTTGAAGAAATGAAAAAGCGCGGTGAACTGAACATCTCCGAGGTGAAAGCACTCGAAGACAAGGCGAACATGACGCGGGCCAGCGCGACGGTCGAAGAAGCACGCGAAAAGGACCGCGCCGACAAGAAATTTCGCAAGGACCGAGAAAAGGCGATCGAGGACGGCAAACGTGCCACGTACAAGCTCAACGATGCCTACAAATGGCGTGCGACGCTGATTCCGCCGATCTTGCCCTTCGTGGTCGGCGTCATCGTATACCTCTACCGCCGATCGCGGGAAGAAGAGGGTGCCGCCAAGTCGCGCCTGCGGTGAGTCGTCGAAAACGGCCGTCGCGGTTTTCAATCCGATTGTATTGTTTCCCTATCATGGAATCACTTCGATGAATCAATCGAATCGAACGCTCACTTACGTCGCGATCGCCGTTGTCGCGGTTGCAGTGGCCTATTTCAGCCGGCCCGCACGAGTCGGCGTTACGCCCGATTTGTCCGCCGAGGCGCTGTTGTTGTTTCCGCAATTTACGGATCCAACCAGAGCGGCCAGCTTGGAAATCAAGCGATACGACGAAGACAAGATTTTTCGGTTGAGCGGAACGGCCATCGCCGACGTCGATGAGGACGCGATGCACTTCGACAAATTGCAGGTTGTCGAGAAGAATCGCGTCTGGACAATTCCTTCTCACGACGACTATCCGGCCGACGCCAAGAGCCAGATCGTCGACGTGGCGTCGTTGCTTTCCGACCTCCGCGTGACGTCGATCGAACCCGAGGCGAACGCGACGCAACGCGAGCGTTTTGGCGTTCTCGAACCGACGGTTAGCAATTTCAAGAAGCATGGCCCCGCCGGCATCGGCATGCGCGTCACGGTTCGCGATGCGGCCAAGAAGGAACTGGCGGACTTGATCGTTGGCAAGGAAGTTCCCGGCAAGCCCGATCAGCGCTACGTCGCCCTGCCGGGTCAGAAGCGCGTTGCGACGATCAAGATCGCCGTCGACAAGCTTTCGACGAAGTTCGGCGATTGGATCGAAACCGACTTGCTCACGCTGGGCAGCGTCTGGGACGTGTCTAAGCTGGCGCTGCACGATTATTCGTTCGACCTCGACCGCGGTCCGCAGGAACGTGCCCGCATGACGTTCGACCGGCCAGCCGACAAGAACGAATGGCGTATCGTCGATCTCGAGCAATTCGACGAACAACAGAGCGAATACGTTTCGGCGATGCCCGGCGAGGACGAGGAACTCGATTCGCAAAAGATCGACGACATGCGCAGCGCGCTCAACGAGTTGAAGATTGTGAACGTCGAGCGAAAGCCGGCGAAGTTTCGCGACAGCCTGGGGGCCACGGGGCAAATCAATCTGTCTCAGGAAACGGCGCGGTCGCTGCAAGACAAGGGATTCTATTTGATTCAGACGGGCAGCGACGACGATCCGGCGATCGCGTTGGTTTCGTCCGACGGCGAACTGACGGTGACGATGAAAGACGGCGTGGAATACGTGCTGCGATTTGGCGCCGTTGCCGATTTCGACAAGGGCGAGCCGGCCGGATCGACCAGCGGCGCAGGCGAGGCTGAGGCCGACGAGAGCGAAGACGAAGGCGACAAGTCGAGCATCGATCTGCATCGATATTTGTTCGTCGTTGCCCAGTTCGACGAAGACGCCGTCGAGAAGCCGGAGTTCGAGAAACTCCCCGATGCGGCGAAAGACGAAGCGGAGAAGGACGAAGCCGCGAGCGACGACAAAGCGGACAACGGCGATGCGGCAGCGCCAAGCGACGAGGCCAATAAGGCCGACGACGATTCGACGCCTCCGGACGACGCAGAAGTTGACGACGCAGAAGTTGACGACGCGAGAGTTGACGACGCGAAAGTTGACGAAACGCCCGGCGACGAAGAATCCGACACTGCAAAGCCCGACGGCGCAAAGCCCGACGCCCCTGCGGCGGAATCGCCCACCGACGCCGGCGACGGCGATCCACAAGCTGCCGCCAGCTTGTCGCCGCTTAGATTCGTCGCAAGTCAGAACGACCAAGCCGAGGCCGGTGAATCCGCGGACGCGCAAGCGGATGACGCGAAGGACGACGAACCGAACGAAGTCGAGCCCAAAGCCGACAACGCAAAGGCCGAAGACGCGACGTCGGACGAAGCCAAACCGGATGAAGCCCAACCGGACGACGCCACAATCGACACGCCAAAGCCGACGGACGACGCGAAGCCCGACGATGCGGCATCGGTCGATCCCGACGCTCCTTCGGCTACGGACGATCCGACGTTGCCCGATGCGGCGACCGAAACTCCCGAAGACGCCGCCAAGAGGCTCGATGCGGAGCGCACGCGGATCGAGGCCGAGAATAGCCGGAAGCAGGAAGAATACGACGAGAAGGTCGCGGCGGCGAAGAAGAAGGTCAAGGAGTTGAACGAACGGTTTGCGGACTGGTATTACGTCATCCCAGAGGACGTTTACAAGAAAATCCACCTCAGCCGCGCCGACGTCATCAAAAAGAAAGCGATACCGGCCGCCGAGACCAGCCCCGACAGCGCCACGCCGTCCGATTTTCCCAATCTGCCGCCGACGCTGGGGAACGAATAACGTTGGGCGGACGACTCGAGACCGATAACGTGGCACGGAATTGATATCCGGCCTACGATCGGTGCCAACGAACGGTATTGAGCGGCACCCGCGGCGCTACGTCGCCATGCGTCGCGCTTGGTCGATCACCGATTCGTACGAAAGCCGCACACGCGGCACGGGCGCCGATTCCGGGTCGATCGCCGTGCGGCGGTGGAGGTTTTGGATCATATCGACTTCGTCTTCGAGTGCTGCCAGCCAGTCGGGCACGTCGAGACCAGCGCCGGTCGGTTCGGCCGTAAGTTCCGCGATTTCTTGTTCGAGCTGTGCGAATGCGGAACCGTCCTCGGCAGATTCGCCGCGTGCTTGTTCCATCGCCGGTCGGACCATTGCCAACACGCGGTCGGCGTCCAGTGGTCGCACGAATCGCTCGCCGACCCGGTCGGCCACGGTCGCCAGGCGCATGCCGTACAGTTTCTGAACGCGCTCCAAACGTCGCGTCAGTCGGTCGGCCATGTCCGACGTACGGTCGACCAGTGCCCTTCGCCACAATTCGGCGGCTTCGCTGCGGCCGCGGCGAACGAGCATCTCGTGGGCCATGATGACGGGTTTGAGATTCCAGTGGGCCCGTTCGTAGGCCGCCTTGAGACGGAGGAAGTCGAGAAACGTGTACAACATCTCGCCACGGTCCGACTGCGTGGTCGTGCTGTTGTAGTCGCGATACTCGACGTAATTGTCGATCACGGCTTCAAAGATCATCGTCAATTGACGAACCACCTGGCCGCGTACGAGCTTGCCGTCCAGTTCGGCGACGAAACTCGGCGCGTCTTCGCCCCGATCTTGGTTTTCCTCCAACTGGCCGATCCAGTCGTCGACGCCCTGGTGCAGGATCGCCCGCAGATTGCCGAGGTTCATGAATTGCTGGTGGAACAGGTCGCTGCCGAACGTTTCGACGAAGGCGCGAAGATCCTTCCAGTCCTTGTCGTTGTCGACGCGTTCGAGGGCGGAAAGCCGTAGCGTCTGGCTATGGTCGAGCCACCGCGTGAGTAGCGGTTCCGTGACGATCTGCACGGCCTCGTTGAGCAGGCGATCAGTCGACTCGCCCTCGGCCGCCGTCCAGTCTTCGGCCGACAGAATGATCCCGTCGATTAGCGACTTGTAGCCCGTCTCGAACAAGCGATCGAATTCGGTCACTGCGCCGGGCCCGACGGGATGTTCGACTTCCATATTACGAATCGCGTCGATCAAACGGGCAGTCTGAACGAGCAGGCCGAGGCGCGGCAACCACACGAGCCACTGCCGCACGCGCTGGTGCAGCATTCTGGCGTCGGCGATGCGCAGGGGATCGCCGCCGCGCGCGAGCGGCATATAGAGGCTCGTTCTCTCGCCGAGCGCAGTAAGTAATTCGTTCCAGATGTTGTCGACGGCTGGCGCATCGCCGCCGATGAGCGCTCGATCGACGGTCGCCGCAATCGCGCGGAATTCTTCGCTCGGCGCATCGGCGGTCTCGTCGCAAACTACGGCGAGGAACTCGCAAGCGTCGGCGACGTCGGTGGCGGCCGCAATGATCCGTTCGAGCAACGTTTCCTTCATCGTGCGGCGGCGGTCGTAATCGACGTAGGACTCGAAAGCGCCGCTCGGTGCGACAAGCCGATATCGCTCGACGGTCGAGATTAGGCCGCGTAGCCGCTTGTGGTTCTCGGCGGCTCGCGATCGCCAGCGGACGAGTGCGTCGCGGATATCGTCGCCGCGCGGAGCGCCGCGAACGACCTCAACGGCAACCTGCTTCCACAGGCCCGCCACGGTGGAAAGAAATCCGAGGCGATCGGTGATCCGCTTCAGCTCGTCCTCGAACTCGTAATCCGATTCGCCGGGAATGCCGGAGTCGGCCAACTCGCCTTCCGTGCCGTCGGCGGCGCTGTCGCGGAAGACAAAGTTCTCGTAGGCTGCGCCGAACAGGCCGTTGGCGTCGTCGTCCTCATCTTCGTCTTCCTCGTCAATCTCCCGGTCCAATTCCTCGTCGAGTTCGGCGTCTTGCTCGCCGAAAAGACTGCGTAGCAATTCCTCGGCGTCGGCCGGATCGGCGTCGTAAAGTTCGGGTGGTTCCCAATACTCTTCGGCATTCGCTTCGATGAAGTCGAGCATCTTGCGGGCCGATACGAGGCGGTCGCCGTCGTCGCCGCTCAGATGCGTGCCCATCCAACGGGCGACGAGATCGTGAAACGAGTCGTCGCCGTCTTCGAGCGGAACGTCGGCCGCCTGCGACAGCCACTGCACGAGCAAGGCCATCGCCGCGACAAAATCTCGGTTGTCGAGCAACGTTTCGACGACGCGAGCGAATGTGCGCGGCGAGGCGAACTCGGCGACGTATTGCCGCCAGAAAGCGACGTCGCCCGCCGCCGCACCGCCTTTCTGCCAGGCAGCCAGCGCCGCGCCAACTTGGGCGGCGGAATCGTGCAGCTCGCGGCCGGAAAAACTCTCGACGCTCGACGTGCTGATGGTGGCGAACTCATCCCACCAACCGGCCAGAGCATCCATACATTCGAGCAGTTTTCGGCCGAGCGGTTCGTCCCCCGCAGAAAAAGCCTCACTTACCAGCCGGCCGTAGGTGAGGAAGATGCGTTCCAGCAATTCGATCAACTGATCGCAGCGGTGGTCGTACACGCTGTCTTCGATGGAGCGAAAGAGGCCGAAGTGAGCGCTGAACCACGTGATGTTCCAGGGGTCGACCATCGCGCCGCATTCGATCGCGCGGCGGAGCAAGTCTTCGGCCTCGGCAAGTCGATCGGCCGCAGCGGCGAGGACAGTCGTATCGGCAACACCGGACCGGCTGGGCCGATCCGCGGCGGAATCCGTCTGTTCTTCGCTACGTAGCCGGCTATCCAAATCGCGTTCGCAGGACGTCAAACGACAGCGGATCTCACATGCCATGCGCGCCGATGCGACCGGCACGACCGCGGCTTCGCGGCGCGCCGCATCGGGATAGCCCATCTCCGCGTACACATGAGCAACGTGTACGTGCCCCATCTGGGCGGCGCGGAGGCGGGCAAGGCATGCATTGAGGTGATGCCGCGCACCGCCGAACGGCTGTTTTAGCCGAGCGGCTTCCGCTTGCAGTCGCTTCGCGTGATTTCCGCTAACGCGCGTGATCAGGTCGGCATAAAACGAGTCGCGATAAGCGGCGATGTGTGGCAATAAATTGGCCAGCGTGACGGTCGAGTCGTGGCATTCCGGTCCATTGCCGCTGGTGCCCGATCCCATCAGCATCGTGCCGGCGAGAACTGCGGCGGCCTCGTAGAGCAACTCGTCGCGCTTCGGTTTGGGCGAGCCTTTGCGCTGCTGCGGATCGTCGATCCGCGAGGATAGGGCGTCGAGCGTAACGTGCTGCACGACAAACCGACGGTAGAAGCCGCGCTGGTCGATGAGGTCCAAGTCCCATTGGCCA
>JAJDEG010000047.1 GCA_029259895.1 Planctomycetota bacterium | reverse complement strand
GCGTCCGCATCTCGAAGCTTGCGAACAATCTGCTCCGGTGAATGCCGCTTCCGTCGTTTCGTCGTCATCGAAAAGGTCTCCTTGCCCAACGGGCTAAAGACCTTCATAACCGATGGATCAGGAAATCAATAGCAGGCCACGACGAACTGCAGCCTCGATATTTTATCATGGAGAACGTGCGCGGATTTCTCGCAGCGAAACACGCCGGCCTTCGCAAGCGATTCTGTGATGCGATTTCTAAGGCCGGTTATGAAATGCGAAATCCCATTCGGGCGCTAAATGCAGCGGACTACGGTGTACCGCAGCGGAGAATACGAGCGTTCATCATTGGCTGCGCCATGGGCGAGGTTCTCCCTGAGTACCCAACGCCAAACGAATGCGCACGGCCAACAGTTCATGACGCTATTGGCGACTTAGCGTTACTTGATCGACATTGCCCTGACTGCACTTTGGATGTCTATGCAGGACCACTTGGTCCTGAATCCGTATTCGCTCGCGCTCTCCGACGGTTTCCCGGGGGTAAGACAGTCGGCAGACTATCAGGCTGTCTTCGTACAATCCACTCGTCGACCGTCGTTGCCCGATTTCGGGCGACCAAGCCAGGCGAATGGGAAGTAATTAGCCGCTACTTTCGCCTAGCATGGAACGGCATAAGCCCAACCCTACGAGCAGGCACGGGCCCCGACCACGGAAGCCACACCGCGCCCCGGCCCATACACCCAGTTCGCCCACGCTGCATTACCGTTCGCGAAGCAGCCCGTCTTCACACGTTCCCTGATTGGTTCGTGTTTCACCCAACAAAATGGCACTCCTTTCGACAGATCGGGAATTCAGTGCCGCCATATCTAGCGAAGGCAGTAGCCTCGCAAATTCAGCGCATATTGTTGCAGCCCCAGTGAGGAGAGCGGCTATGGCCAAGAGTATCGCAACCAAAAACAAACTCGACAATGCAATGTTGATCGACGCGATGCCCACGAAGGAGTTGTTCATCGAAATGCTCACACGTGATATCGCGTTGATTCCGGCAATTACGGACCTCGTTGACAACAGCGCCGACCGCGCGAAACGCGTAAAGGGAGATGGCAGCCTCATCAACTATTGGGCACGCGTCTCGGTTTCTCCAGACGAATTCAGCATTTCCGATAATTGCGGCGGCATGACCATTGAAACTGCACGCAAATACGCATTTCGATTCGGCCGCCCACTTGGTGCACCATTCGTAAAGCACTCCGTCGGTCAATTCGGCGTGGGTATGAAACGGGCCATCTTCAAGATCGGCCGTAAATTCCGAGTCGAATCGACGACGACGGAAAGCCGCTTCGTTGTCGAGGTAGACGTCGATGTTTGGGCAAGGGCGCCAAAATGGGAATTTGAATTCACCGAGTTGGACGAGAATGCGAAACATGAATCTACCGAGACCGGTACCAAAGTTACCGTCACTCGATTGCATCCCGACGTTGCCGACAAATTTGCGCAGGATAGCTTCGTCAC
Source organism: Planctomycetota bacterium (assembly GCA_029259895.1). Lineage (GTDB taxonomy): Bacteria > Planctomycetota > Planctomycetia > Pirellulales > PLA5 > PLA5. Next base: position 14,335 of record JAJDEG010000047.1, on the reverse strand, counting down.
CGAACTTCGCAATGAGCTTCAATCGCGACTTCAGGATCCCATCTCTCGCGGGTTGGCGACGACATTGAACACATTGCCCGTTGACGCTGAACCTATGATGATCTTGTCGCACCCGAAACTGGCGCCAGCTCACAAGACGTTGAAATATGCTAAGACAAACCTCAAGTTGGTGTCCGTAAAACTCTATTGCGGCATTGGCCGAAGTAGCAACCGAAGCGAGGAGAGAACCAATGCCGGATGGCATGTTTTCTGCAATGGACGTTTGATCCTCGAAGGTGACAAAACCGACGTCACGGGATGGAATTCCGATGCCGATAGCTTGTCAATCCCAGGCTTCCATCCTCAGTACAATAACTTGCGAGGCTTTGCTTACTTCGATTCCGACGATCCGGCTCGGCTTCCCTGGAATACTACCAAAACGGGACTCAATACCGATTCGCCCATCTACCGCGCTGTCAAATTAGAAATGATGAAGCTCATGCGGCCAGTCGTTGACTTCTTGAACAAGCTAAAGGACGAGAAGCAGAATAAGGACGATCCGGACGAAATGGGGCCGCTTGAAAAGTTGGTCGATGGCGCGACTCCCATCGCCTTGGAGAAGGCACCCACTCGGCCGGTTTTCACGCCACCAGTTACCAAAGCGGAATCGAAACCGTGCGAAGTTCAAATGCAGAGAATACAATACGACATGCCGTACGATAAGGTTATCGAAGTCAAGAAAGCATTGCGTGCTAGGTCGTACAAAGAGGTTGGAGCAGGCACTTTTGACTATTTCTATCACGCCGAGGTGAAATAGTGACGGGTTCGTCTTTTGAGAAGTTCAATTACGCACTGCGACCTGCCAAGAACATGGAAAGGAAGATGTTCTGCGAGGCGCTCGCGAGGTTATCGCGAATTGCGGGTTTGGCCACATACCGTTACATCGGATTCGGCGCAATAGGCTTTCATGATTTCTGCCTCTTTCACCAGCGCCTCGGAATTAGGGAAATGGTCAGGATCGAGGGGAATCTCAAAGCGCGGAATCGGATCGCCAGAAACAAGCCGTATTCATGCATTCAGATGAAGTGGGGAATGTCGCACGAGGTTCTTCCGATCCTCAAGTGGTCAAAACGTGCTATCGTCTGGCTGGATTACGAGCAGCCGCTCGACGAAAAAAAATTATCCGATATCGCATTGGTAGCTAGTTCGCTTCGTTCAGGCAGTGCTCTAATAGTTACGTTGCCCGCAGATCCGGGCCCGGTAGATGCCAATTTAGACATGCGTACAAAACGGCTTGCCGATCTGCGCTCCCAAATCGGAAAGAAGCACATGCCGTCCGACGTGGAAGGTAGCCAATTGGCGAAGTGGGGATTGGCCACGGTACTTCGACGAATAGTCGCCAATCTAATAGAAACCACACTGAGCGACCGGAGCGCCGCTCTGGATGCTGCAAACAAATTCCACTTTGACCAATTGTTTCATTTCCATTACGCGGATGGCAAGCAAATGATGTCGTTTGGTGGCCTAATCCTTAATGGCCGGGATGGAACGAAGTTGGCCCCAAAACATTTTGAGGACTTGACCTTCTACCGGCCGAATTCGGATGCGTACCTAATCGAAACACCTCTCCTCACATGGCGCGAAATCAAACGTCTTGATGAAAAACTGCCTCGTTCTGCACCTGATGTCGCGCGACCATCTTGGATTCCGGAAGACGAGCGAAAAAAGTATGGGAGAGTCTATCGGTACTTTCCGTCGTTTAGCGAGGTCGAGAATTGATGCTCACGAGCCATGCATGAAAATCTGGATGATTTCCTCGAGCCGTTCAGTATTGGTCGTCTCGCACTGCCAGATTACGAGGACATTCCAGCCGAGCTTGCGAAGCTTTGCACGAGTCCTCCGCGAGGTCCGCCGCGAGTAACGCGGCCAAGATCATCGCATCCACCTTCTCACACAACGCCGAGCCAACAACAAACCACGGGGAAGGGGCCGCCGCGCCCGCACATCACTCCAACGCCACGCCCGCCACTCAAACGCTCGATTCATATCGACGGTGAATAAGTCCGGTTGAAGCGTAAAAAGGCGACACGCCTCCCCGAGTAAGCCATATCCGACGTTTTAGTGTGATTCGGGTGCTCGTTAACATCGATAGGGAATCTAGGCGCTGAAGAACTGTGGGGCGTATCGGCGCTGTACCGGTGTTTCGGAGTAGGACGTAGCGAGGCGGCACCGCGTGATGCGCGAAATCCGTATGTAGTGGGAACGCGTCCCTACCGTGAATTCCGGATAAAGAATTATTTGGTGACTCTTTCTCGCCACGAACGCGGAGCCTCTCAACTATCCCTCCATCTTTTGCCCATGGCGTTCCCAGGCTACGAGACGAGCATACGAAGTCGCGATGTGACATGCCCTTGAAGTACTGCCAACCAGTCTCTAGGAGCGAGAAAAACATCTGCGCTGCCATTTGGTTATTCACGGCTTATCAGGCGCAACAATAACGAGTTTGGGCCGACCTTTCTACTGCATCGTGCGACCCGTTACTTTGCCTGGATCGTGAAGCTGTCGATGCCGATGGTTTCGCGGGCGTTGGCGTAGGCTTCGACCGTGACGGTGACGCTGGCGACGTTGCTCATCACGGCGGCAAAGGTTGCTGGGTCGGTGTTGAAGGCTTCGGCGGTTAGGCGGCCGGAGAAGCGTTGCCAGTTGGTGGTGGGGACTTGATGGGTGGGGTGGAAGAGGTCTTGTTGGAGCTTGATTTTGCCGTCGCCGATGGTGAGCGTGCCGAAGACGGGATGGGGCTTTCCGCCGGTGGGAACTGTGGGGTTTACGTCGATCGTCTTGGCCTCGAACGTGACGATGCCGTCGATGAGTTGCGTGAGATCGCCGTGGTAGGTGATCGGCGCGACGAGTTTCATGTCGGCCGCGTCGCCGTCGCGGAGCAATAAGAAGCCGCCGGACGCGCCACCGGTGGCATTATGCTCCGGGCGAGTGCGTTCGCCGTTGTCGGTGACGGTCCATTCGTCGAGGCCGGCGTCGAACATGCTGACGATCGAGCGGCGATTGTCGGTGCGATGGACGCCGGCTTCGAGATAGGCGAACAGATCGCGGAGATCGGTTTCGCTGAGATCGTCGAGCGCCTTTTCTGGCATTAGCGACTGGTCGGCGGCCTTGAGTTCGTCGACTTCGTCGGTGGCGACGCGATGCTGGACGTTTTTGGCGTCGACGAGAGTGAGGCCGGCGTCGGTGCGTTCGATGACGATGCCGGTGAGCACCTGGCCGTCGACGGTGCGGATGGTGCTGGCGGCGTACTCCTGTCGCAGGCCGAGGTTCGGGTCGACGATGTTGGCGAGCATGAACGCGCGGTTGCCGCGGTCGGCAGTGGTGAGGTCGGGGCCGATCTTGTTGCCTTCGCCGTGGAGCGTGTGGCAGATGCCGCAATGCTTGGCGAAGAGCGGTTTGCCGTGGGCCGCGTCGCCATTCTTAGCGGCGAGGAGTTTCGCAACGCGGTTTATTTGCTGCTGTTTTTCGGCCGATGTCTGGGCGGAGAACTTGCCGACGTGTTTTTCGAGAGCGGCCGTGAGGGCGGCGTCGTGGTGTTGTTGGATGACGTGGGCGAGATCGGTGGTGATTTCGGCCGGGGCGATTTTCTTGGCGGCGACGGCTTCGAGGAGCGCGGCGGCGGACCCCTTGCGCCCGGCGAGAAGCGAGAGCACGCGGGATCTGAGCGCAGGTTGCATTGAACTGATTTCGGCGATTAACTTTGCAGCGACGTCGTCGTCGGCAATGCGAGACAACGCCCCGAGCGCCGCCATTTGCACGCCGTCGTTCGAGTCGGAGGAAACCATTTTCAACAGCACGACAGCATCCTCGTCGTTCATCGAAGAAGCAATCGCTTCGAGCATCGCGATACGTTCGCGCGGCGACTGCTTCTCGCTGGCGGCGAGCGCGAACGCGGCGTCGCGGGCTTTCGGGTTGTCCAGCTTGAGCGCCACGCGGATCAAGAGCGGGCTGGGACTCCCGTCGCTCAGCATGTCGTCGACGTAGCGCAGGATCGCACGAAAGGATTCGTCGCCCCCGGCGGCCGTTAGGCCTTCGTTCATGCCAGCGAGCACGAGGTTTCGGTCCTCGTCCGTTGGCGCGGCAAAGACCATCGCCCGCAAGCCTTTGTGACCAAAAGGTCCGCCGACGGCAGCGAAGAAGCGAGCCGCTCGTTCGGTCAATTGTCGGCGCACGACCGGCAGTGACCAGAACGATTCGTCGCCCCATAGCGAGTCGGGATTCGTCAACTCGAATGCGGGGCCATGAGCTTCGATCGCCCACCAGATCAGTAGCGGGATTTGCGGGTCGTCGGCGTCCTCGTTGCGTGCGGCGAGTGCGGAGATGATCTCTGGCCAAGAGCGAGTTGAATTGAGTGCGGCGGAGGACGCGAGCTGTGAACGGACGCGCGGGCTGGGATCGTGTTTGGCGAGCGCGACTAGGTCAGCGGCGAACCTGTCGAACAGCACTCGATCACCGAGCAAGCGCACTGCCCAAGCGCGAACGTGTTCGTTTTCGTGCTTTAGCAGCAGGCGGACCTTTTCGTCGACGATTTCCTCGTTGGGCACGAGCTGGTGGCTGGCCCAGAGCGCGGCCAGGGCGACGCTGGGACTCTTGTTTCCGATTGCCGATTCATCGGTTTTCAGAGCGAGTTCGAGTTCGCCGCGTTCGCCGAGGAGGCGCACGGCTTCGCGGCGGTGCCAGGCGTTGGGATGTTCGAGCAGCGTGACGAGTTCGGCCGACGTTATCTTGGCGAGGTCGAACTTGTCGGTGCGCGGCGTGCCTTTTCTGGCCAGGCGATAAATGCGGCCGTTGGTTTTGTTCCAGGTGTCTTCGGGGATGACGTGGTTGGCGCGGACGTCGGCCCAATCGGCGATGTAGACGCTGCCGTCAGGGGCCAGCGCGAGGTCGACGGGCCGAAATTCGGGGTCGTCCGTCGTCACCAGCGCACCGCCGAAGTCGCTCTTGTACGTGCTGCGGTCGGGGATGAGCTTGTGCCAGTAGATGGCGCGGTGGAGCAGGGCGCAGGTGATGTATTGGTTTTCGATTTCCGGGCCGAACGCGCCGCCTTGATAGACGATGCCGCCGCACATGACGTGCTCGCCTTGCGTGATTTTTTTCGGGCTGGCGTAGGGCATGTGCTCGAAGTAGCCGTAGGCGTGCGGGTTGGATAGCGGGCCGTGTTTGGCGAAGCCTTTGACGTAGTAACCGCCCTGGACCATGTGCAGGCCGCAGACGCCGCCGAAGTTCGTGCCGGCGATGATTTCGCCGTGCTGGTTGAAATCAACGCCCCAGGTGTTGCCGCCGCCCTCGGCGAAGACCTCGAAGCGGCCGGTCGGCGGGTGGTAGCGCCAGATGCATTGGTTGAATTCCAAGTTACGAGGGGTCAGGGGTCGGGGGTCAGGGGTCGGGGGAGCATTCGGGATTCGGGATTTAGGATTTGGGGAAGACGCGGCGTCCGTCTTCTTGCCTTTGCCCTCTGCCTGGTCACCTTCCCTGAATCCTGAATCCTGAATCCCGAATCCTGAATACGTTTGGCCGTGTTCGTCGACCGTGACTTCGACCTTCGCCCAGACGTTGCTGCCTTGGGCTCCGTATAGCCAGCCGTCGGGGCCGATTTGGAGCGAGTTCGGGTAGGCGTGCGAGTCTTCCATGCCGAAGCCGGCGACGAGGACTTGGGGGTCGCCGTCTGGTACGTCGTCGCGGTCGCGGTCGGGATAGAACAACAGGTACGGCGATTGGGCGACGAACACGCCGCCGTAGCCGATGGCGACACCGGTGGCCATGTTTAATCCGGCGACAAAGTCTTTGAACTTGTCGGCGCGGCCGTCGCCGTCGGTGTCTTCGCAGATGGTTATGCGGTCTTTGCCCTTTGGCCCGCGGGGCGGCGGCTCGGGGACGCGATCGAAGCGGGTCCGCATGTACTGGTCGACTTTGACCTTCTTGAGGCCGGCCGGGTCCGGGTATTGGAGATATTGGACCACCCAGAGGCGGCCGCGCTCGTCGAAGTTCATCGCGACGGGCTGGCGAATGTCCGGTTCGGCGGCGACGAGGGAGATTTCAAAGCCGTCGGCGAGGCGGAAGGACTCGAGGGCGGCTTGTGGCGAGGCGGCGTTGCCCGATTTCGGAATTACGCAACACGCCGCCAGGGCGATGGCAAGCGTCAAGCAATGCTTCGTCGATACGAATCCGAGGTGGCGTGGCCGAATCGAGGCGAAACCCATCATGCGAATGCTCATTGGTCAGAATCGAGGCTTGGGGAGGCTTGAAAACACCGAGGGTGAATGCCCGCAGTATATCTTGCGGCGCGGCTGTGGGCCGCACTCGAGTTCGCGATGTCTACATTGCGCTTCGCGGCGACAGCGATTTGGCAAGATTTCGCTGGAAATCAGGCCACGCGATGTGGTGTTACTGGAGGCGACCTTTTCGGTCGGCGTTCGGTCGTCCGTTGGTCGTTTGCGCCGCTGGAGTTGCCGTCTTGGTTCGTGCTGCGACGTGGGCGAAAGGCCGCCGCTGGGCGATGCTCGTCGAGCCGGTCTGAGGAGGGAGTTTGTGAACGCATCCCCCGGTTTTTTCCAGGAGTTGGTTCACAAACCTAGTGGATCGTCGCAGCTTGGATTTAGGATTTGGCTTGTCGTAGCCAACATGCGCTGCTGGACGAACCGGCGGCGGCACCCGATGTCTTAAGATTGACGCTGCATTAGAGATGGCAGCGAGAATCGTGCCGTGCGGAAGGTGCCGGCTCTGCTGCACCGAAACTGCGATGGGGAAGAACGGGTCGCCGCGGTTAAGAGTTTGCTGCGGCTGCCGAGTTTGCCAAGAGGATCGAGCCATGAACGATGGCGCCGCCGCGTTGGAGCGTTCGCTTGGCGGCGCGGGCTTCGCTGCGTGTCGTTTGGCCAAGGCGGAGGGCGAGGTAGATGAGGTCCGAGGCTTGGACCAACGCGCCGGTCAGTGGGTTGTTGGACGGGCCGGCGTGGACGATCAAGTAGCGGTAGCGCGTTTTGATTTCGCTCACCATCGGTCCCAAGCGCGTCGCGGCCGAGGCGAGCGATTCGCCGCCGGAGCGCTCGGCGGCGGAGAGCGGGCGGCCGGCGGCGAGGAGTTGCACGCGGTTGTCGCGGGCTGGCGCGAGGACGCCGCGCCAGTCAACGCGGTCGAACAATACGTCGGTGAGGCCCGACGTGGTGACGGCCGAATCGGTGTCGTCGGACTCGGACATCATGTCGGCGTCGATGGCGACGATGGGCAGGTCGACGGCATGGGCCATCGACAGCGCCAACTCTGCTGCGACGGCACCGGTGTCGACGTCGGCGGCGGCGGGGACGATGAGGATCGATGTCGGCCGGGTGCGCGCGACGCGCTGCAAGATCGCTTGGCACAGCGCCGCGTACTGCGGGGCGACGCGATAGCCGTCAGCGGCGCGGCGTCCGGGACTGGTAGAACGCGTGCCGCGATACGCGGCTGCGTGCGATGGATCGATTGCGTCTGTCGAGTTGGGCGCGGTCGTCGGGTCGGCAGGAGCGAGCGGGATGATTTCTGCTACGGAAGGAACGGCCGAGGAATGAACCCCGCCGGGCCAGCGATCGATCGCACTTTCGGTGGAGACCGATGCGATTGGCGTTGATCGCTGCGACGATTTTGCCGACGGGCTTGCCGTGGGCGTTTGCGCGTGGGCGCGGCCGTCGGTGCGGCCGTCGGACGACCGGGGTTCAGGCGACCGATTGGCGCCGCTTTCGTCCAAACGTTTTAGTGCCGTGAGTAGCCGCGACATGCGAATTCGTTCGTTCGACTTTGGATGGGAATCGTTCGTTCAAGCGGGGGCGGTCTAACGCAGTCCGCCGCCGGACGTCAGCCGGAGTTTCTCCTCAACTGCGAGAACAGTTGGCCGTACTTGCGAGGTTTTCTTGCGATTGCCGGGGGGCGCGGGGCGCGCGTCTCGGCGGGTTGCTGCGGCGGCGAAGTCGGTGGCGCGTCTTGGTCAACCGCTACTGTCGCCGTTTTGGCGGGCGATTGCGTTGGCGTTGGTGCGGCGAATGTTGCCGGGTTGCCGGACGGCCAGGGGGGCGGGGCGGAATGGGGCGGCGAGCCTGCCGGACGGGAGATTACAACCGTGGCCGTAGGCGGCGGTTCGGCTTGCGGTGCTCCGTCTGAGGGCGGTGCGGCCGATGCCGCCGGTGCGGTCGACGTCGAGCGCGGCGCTGGTTTGGGCGGCGGTGCGAGCGGCTTGGTCGCCGTTCGCGTTTCGTCCAGTGCGGCATAACGATCGACGACCGTTTCCTCCTCGTCGAACGGCTCGCCGAACGGATCGGCCGCGCTTTCGACTACGGTCAGCTCAACTTGCGCCGCTTCGTCGGCGGGAACGAAATCGTCCTGCCGTTGGCGGCCGTCGTCGTGTGCCGAATGAATCGAGAACTCGTCCTCGTGAGTGTCGTCGAACGTCTGGGCAACTTCATCGGCATCGTCTTCATCGGCATTGTCGCTAGAGTCGGCTCGTCGCACGACGCGTTCTGTGGGAAATCGCACCGACGGCGATTCGGTGTCGGGCTCGAATGGTTCGTCATCGAGACGGCCGAATTCGATCGCGCCGCCGGATCGACTGGACGACCGCGGCTCTGGCGCGGACCAGGGCGTGGGAAGTTGTTGTAAATCGGCCCACGCTTGCTCGACGAGCTCGGCGCTGATGTCGGTGACGCCGTCGGCATAGGCCAGCACGAGCGCGTGGTCGCATACTTGATTGACGAGCCGGGGCACGCCATCGGTGGCGCGGAACACCGCGGCGAATGCGTCGGCGTGGAACAGTGCGTCGGCCGAGGCGTCGCAGGCTTCGATTTGTGCGCGAATGAACTGGGCGGTTTCGTCGCGGGAGAGTGGTTCGAGGTAGCATCGCGCGGCCAGCCGCTGGCTGAACGCCTCGAGCTTGGGGTGGGCGAAGTGTTCTTCGAGCGAAGGCCCACCGGTCATGACGAGTCGAATGGCCGGCTGTCCGTCGCAGGTGAGATCGTTGAGTGTGCGCAACTCGTCGAGCAGCCGCGGCGAAAGCGCGTGGGCTTCGTCGACGAGGATTAGCACGGGCTTGGCCGACGCCTGAACGCCGGTGAGATGTCCAACGACGGCCAGACGTAGTTCGCCGTCGTCCATGCCGCGATAGGGAAGGCCAAGCTCGTATAGCACGGCTTGCCACAACGTGCGGCGGGAATTGATGCGGCCGCCAGCCAGTGCCGCGACGCGGAACGAGCCGCGAAAGTGTTCGGCCACGACGCGGCACAGCAGCGACTTGCCAGAACCGACCGGACCGATGACGAGGGCCGGTCCTTCGAGACGCTCGACGGCGCGCACGACGGTCGATCGCGCGGCCTCGATGGAGTCGGCGGGGAAATAACGGTCGGAACGGGGCGCGGCCGCGAAGGGGCGGCCGCTAAGCCCAAAGAAGTCTTCCATGACTGGGTCTTTTTCCGCGAGGTGGGCTGCGCTGCGGGCAAGGTCGCCTATGCCTAGTGTTCGGCAAACCGGCCGGGGCGGCTCCACGTTACGGACGGATTTCGCCGGAGCAGCTTATCTGGATTGCTCATTCGCCGCGGACGACGGAATCGGCAATGTCGGGCGCGGCGGATGTGGAATGACACGCGAGATTCATGTGCGCGCGGTCGATTGCGGCAACGGCGACTTCCTCGTCGCTTAGGTCTTCTTCATGCGCTGCGAAAATCAGAGCGCGTCGTCTTTCAATGGACCACGGTAGGCGGCGGCAATCTACGAAACAATCGCCAGCAGCGCCAGCGTCGTTAAAGCTTCGCGCTTCGTCGCGCCGCACGCCGCAAATCCTGCAAACTACGGAGAATCGTTATCGCCGGCAAGGACGATGAAGGAATTGGGCGACGGATGGGTTCGCCGGCCGCTGCCTTACCTTCGCCGGAACTTGTATGAAGACCAAAAGCGCCGACATCAAGTCTACGGCAGGGCGTTCGTATCGCCGTTCGGTATGGTGGGCCGTGGCGCTTCTGGCGTTCGTCGCCGTCGGTTGCCGTGGTCCGGCTACTTGCTGCGACGAGGCGTGCGTCGCGGCGAAGGTCGGTGAGCGAATGGGCTATTCGCTGGGCACGCAGCGACGCGGCTGCGGCAGCGCGCCGATGCTTCCAAACGGCGCGTCGCTCGACGACGGACTGACGGAAGATGAGGCCGTGTTGATCGCGCTGTGGAACAATGCGGCATTCGCCGAGATGCTTGCCGACTTGGACATTGCACAGGGCGACCTCGTGCAGGCCGGCCTGCTGCCCAATCCGGAGGTGGGCTACTTCTTCGCGGTTTCGGAGAAGCCGTTCAAGTACGTGTTTGACTTTCCGCTTGAAGCGTTGTGGTTGCGGCCGATCAAGATTGCCGCCGCCGAGCGCGAACAGGCACGCGTGTGCGAGCGGCTGTCGCAAGCGGCGCTCGATCTGATTCGCGACGTGCGGCAAGCCTATGCCGACGTGCTGTTTGCCAGGGGCAAGGCGCGTGTCGCCGAAGAGGCGATCGCCATTCGCATGGGCATCGCGGATGCCGCGAAGATCAAACTCGATGCCGGCGAAACGAGTGTGCAGGAATCGGCGACGGCGAATCTCGATTCGCTTCAGTCTAAGCAGGACGCTGTTAGGGCCCACTTCGACGTATCGGTGGCCGAAGAGCGGCTGCGTCACCTGATGGGCCTGGGCATCGACCGCACGCCGCTAGATTTAGAAACTCTGACGACGCCGCTGAGAAGCGATCTCAACGCCGAAGACATGGCTGGCGAAGCCACGGCGACGCGGCCCGACGCCTTGGCGGCGGATCAAAACGCCGCTGCGGCGGCCGAGCGATTGCGGCTTTCGCGGCTCAATTGGGTGCGTTTTCTCGGCATCGGCGACGCGACCAGCGGGCGAGACAGAGGACGCGAACTTGGTCCGGCGTTCCGCGTGACGCTGCCCATCTTCAACTGGAACGAAGGAAACATCGCCCGAGCGGAGGCCGAATTGGATAAGGCCCAGCGGCAACGGCAAACAATTCGCGATCAAATCCTATTCGACGTGCATCAGGCGAATTATCATTATCAACAGGCGCGGTACGAGATGGAGATTCTCACGCGCCAAGTGCGACCGGAGGCCGAAGCAGCAATTCGCCGCGCGGAGCTGGCCTACAAGGAGGGCGGCACGCCGTACGTTGTCGTGTTAGAAACGACGCGGCAATTGCTCGACAGCCGGTTGCGCGAAGAACAGTTGAAATTCGATTTGCATCGGGCGTGGGCCGATTTGGAGCGGGCGGTTGGCCGCCGCATGAGTGTGTCGCAGGAGAAGGTCGTGCCATTGCCGCTCATGGACGAGCCGACGCTGGAAACCGTCCCGCCGTAAGCATCTCCGCCGCAGGCATCGCCGCCATGAAAACGCACCACAGTCTGCTCCCGCCTGTTTTCTTTCTGCTGCTGATCGTTGGTGGATGCGGCGTCACGTGGTGGGTGCTGCTGACACAATCGGCGGGTGCCGGCAAGACGGCGGCGGCGATTCCGGCCACGGTTGCCAATCCGATCAAGGAAGACCAGCTCAACACGATTACGCTTACCGCTGACGCCGTCAAGAATCTGAATTTGCAGGTCGGCGTTGTCGAGCGAAAGACGCTGCCGCGCAACCGCGTTTATGGCGGCGAAGTAATGCCGGCAATCGGTAAGTCGGTAATTGTATCGGCACCTGTCAGTGGAATGTTGCGGGCGGCGGCCGACGCCATGCCGCGGGCGGGTGCCACGGTCGCTAAAGACAAGGTGCTGTTCGAGCTACTGCCGCTGATGACGCCGGAGGGACGAGCGAATTTGTCCGCATCGAAGATCGACGCCGAGGGGCAAGTCAAGGCGACGCAAACTCAATTGGACGCCGCGTCGATCGCGCTCGAACGCGCGAAGAAGCTGTTTGCCGGCGAGGCGGGCAGCAAGCGCATGGTTGACGAGGCACAAGCGGCATTCGACCTAGCGAAAGAAAACTTGGACGCCGCTAAAGCCCGCGAAGCCGTGCTCGAACGGGTGTCTGGAGAGATCGACGACGGCACCGCCGCGCCGATTCCGATCGCCGTGCCGGAAAACGGCGTGTTGCACAGCGTCTCGGCGATGGCCGGGCAAAGTGTTCCCGCGGGTGCGGCATTGTTCAATGTGGTGAATCTCGACCGCGTGTGGGTTCGCGTGCCCGTGTACGTCGGCGACTTGACGGAGATCGACGCGGCGGCGGATGCGAGCGTCGGAAATTTGACCGCGCGGGCGGGAAATTACGGCCACGCCGCGAAGGCCATTGACGCTCCGCCTTCGGCCAACGCGGCCACCGGCACGGTGGATGTGTACTACGATCTCGACAACCGCGACATCGGCTATCGGCCCGGCCAGCGCGTTGGCGTAAGCGTGCCGCTTTCAACTCACGCCGAGAGTCTCACCGTTCCCTGGTCGGCCGTGATTCACGATATCTACGGCGGCACGTGGGTGTACGAAGCGACGGGCGAACGCGAGTTCGTTCGCCGCCGCGTCGTGGTGCGGTACGTAATCGATGACACCGCGGTGCTCGCCGCCGGGCCGGACGCCGGAAAGAACGTCGTCGTGGCCGCTGCGGCCGAACTATTCGGAACGGAAACCGGTTTCAGCAAGTAGCTCAACCTTCAGGGTTTCCGCAATGCTCTCGTGGCTCGTTTCGACTTCGGTCCGATTGCGCATCGTGCTGATGGCCATGTGCGTCGCGCTGCTGGTGTTCGGCTATCAGTCGATCAGCCACGCGCCGCTCGACGTGTTTCCCGAATTCGCGCCGCCGATCGTCGAGATTCAGACCGAAGCGCCGGGCTTGTCGACCGAACAGGTCGAGAGCCTCGTCACGATGCCGCTGGAGAACAGCCTGACGGGCATACGGAACGTCACGGCGGTCCGTTCCAAGTCGGTGCTGGGGCTATCGCAAGTCGTGCTGGTGCTCAAACATGGGGCCGATCACCTCGAAGTGCGGCAGCTCGTGCAGGAGCGGGTCGAAGCCGAAAGCCGGCAGTTGCCGACCGTGGCGAAGCGGCCGGTGATTCTGCAACCGCTGTCGTCGACGAGCCGCGTGCTGAAGATCGGCATGTCGTCGAAGACGCTTTCGCAGCAGGATCTGACGCTGCTGGCTCTGTGGACGATGCGGCCTAAGTTGATGTCGGTGCCGGGCGTGGCGAACGTGGCGATCTGGGGTCAGCGGGACAAGCAGCTTCAAGTGTTGGTGAATCCGGATCGGCTGCGGGCCAACGGCGTAACGCTCGATGCGGTGGTGAAGGCCGCCGGCGACGCCGTGGTACTCGATACGGGCGGATTCGTCGACACGCCCAACACGCGGCTGGCCGTGCGACATCTCTCGCCCGTCGTCGAACCGGAAGACCTCGGCCGCACGGTCGTCGACTTTCGAGGGGGCGCGCCGATTCGACTATCCGACGTGGCCGACGTGATCGTCGGTTCGCCGCCGCCGATCGGCGATGCCGTTATCAACGACGGGCCTGGGCTGCTGCTGATCGTCGAAAAACAGCCCGAGGGCAATACGCTCGACGTGACCCGCGGCGTCGAAGAAGCGCTCGCGACGCTGGCGCCGGCGCTGGTTGGCGTCGATGTCGATTCGACGATCTTTCGGCCGGCGACGTTCATCGAGCGAGCGATGCGCAATCTTACGGAAGCCCTGGCGATCGGCTGCGTGCTTGTGATTGTGATCCTCATCGCGTTTCTGTTCGACTGGCGGACGGCACTGATTAGCCTGACCGCGATTCCGTTGTCGCTCGTGACGGCAGTGCTGTTGATTACGTGGTTTGGCGCGACGATCAACACGATGGTGCTCGCCGGGCTGGTGATCGCGCTGGGCGAACTGGTGGACGACGCAATTATCGACGTGGAGAATATCGCCCGGCGGGTGCGATTGAATCGCGCGGCCGGCAGCCCGCTGACGGCGTTTCAAGTGGTGCTGTCGGCGTCGCTGGAAGTTCGCAGCGCGGTGGTGTACGCCAGCTTGATCGTGGTGCTGGTGTTCGTGCCGATCTTCTTTCTCGACGGATTAGCCGGGGCGTTCTTTCGGCCGCTGGCGACGGCTTACGTGCTGGCGATCATGGCGTCGCTGGTCGTGGCGCTGACCGTGACGCCGGCGATGTCGTACATGCTGCTCACGGGCCGCGCGGGGGATCGCGGCGAATCGCCGCTGTCGCGGTGGCTCAAACGGATGTACCGGCCGCTGTTGCCGTCGTTCCTTGCCCGGCCGTACCTTGCGCTCGGCACGTTGATAATCATGTTCGCGTTTTCCGGTACGGCGGCGACGCGGCTAGGCCAGGAATTTTTGCCGCA
>JAJDEG010000460.1 GCA_029259895.1 Planctomycetota bacterium | reverse complement strand
GAATCTCCCATGACATGGCTCTACGAGAATCCGTGGCCAGCGATCGTTGGCGGTGCGATCGCCGAGTTGATTCTGATCGGCATGTTGTTCGCCAGCGGACGCTTGCGGCTCGTCGTGTGGATGGCGGTCGTGGCGGCGATCGCGGGGGGATTGGTATTGTTCGAGCACTACACCGTCACGGACCGCGAGCAGATCGAGTTGAATCTTCGCGAGATCGCCGCGGCGCTGGAACGCGGCGACGTCAGTACCGTCGTCGAACATATCTCGCCTGCGGCGGAACGAACGATAGGCCGCGCCCGATTTGCGGCGTTGCAAGGTGCCACGGAAGTGCGCATCAACAACGACCTGGAGATCAAAGTTTACTACGACGAAGACCCGCTGCGGGCCGAAGCATGGGGCACGGTTACGGCCGTCGGCAGCCGCGTCTATCGCGGCGCCGTACCGGTGCAAGTCGAAGTGGCGCTGCGGAAGGTCGAAGGCAAGTGGCTGATCTACAACCACAAGGAACTGGGGGTCGGGATTAGATAGCGCTCGGCGGCCGTCCGTTACATGCTAGTTACAGTCGGACCGTGCGTCGCTTGGGCTGTCCGCCGACGATGCATCGCGTTTCTTGCAACTTGGACTGCGGTCCGGCCGAGCTTCGGTGTGCAATCTCTCGTAAATCGCGCCAAGATTTCTAGATGCTCGGCGAAATTGGGGGAAGACGCAGCTTCGTTGCGACGGGCCAACCGTGCGCGGCATCGTTGTCGAAGGGTTCATGGTTCCGGGTGAATCCGTGCCACGGTGCGAAGGAAATCGTGGCGTTCGATACATAGTTGGGAATAGATGCGATTGCCGTCGGCGAAGTGTTGCTTGACCGCCTCTGCGATGGCAGTTAGTCTGCACAGTCGGGCGGGGCTTGCTCGCGGGGACATGCCGCGAGCCTTGAAAGAGATACAGGAGTTCGTGCGCATGCAACGCCATTGGCTGCGTTTCGTTCCGATTGCAATTCTTGCGGTCGTCCTGCCGCTGACCTCGTTCGCCGAGAGCACGCGGGCGCGGGACTTTGTGTTGACGATTGGCGGCGGATATTCCCCGCTGGGGAATCAGGCGTCGATCGAACGCAACGCCATCTACTTTAGCGAACTAATCGCGGAACGCTTGCCGGACGCTCGGCACGACGTGCTGTTTAGCGACGGCAATTCGCCCGGCCGCGACGTGCAGTACCGCGCGGAGGAAGGAACGCTTCCGCAATCTTGGCGGTTGCTCGCCCAGGTGTTTCAGCAGGAGAAGAACTGGGGCATGCGTTATCGTTCGCACGCGGTGCCGCGGGTGCGCGGGGCGGCGACGCGGGAGAACTTGTACGCGTGGTTTAAGGACGTAGCGCAACGGGCCGCGGCTGGCGACCGCGTGTTGATCTATGCCACGGCGCACGGCGGCGACTCGGCGAACGAGGCCGATCCGCAAGACACGACGCTCTATCTATGGAATAGCCAACGGCTTTCGTCGAAGGAATTCGCGGGCTATCTCGAAACGATTAAGCCTGGCGTGAACGTTGTGGTTGTGATGGCGCAATGTCACGCCGGTGGATTTGCCAGCGCGGCGCTCGACGCGATCGACACACCTGGGGTTGCGACGCCGCGTTGCGGCTTTTTCGCGACGACGTTCGACCGGCCGGCGGCGGGCTGTACGCCCGACGTCGAAGGCGACAACGAACACGAATACAGTAGCTACTTTTGGGCGGCGCTGCGGGGCCGGGGTCGCGACGGCAAGCCGATGCCGGTTGTCGACTACGACGGCGACGGCGGCACGTCGCTTGCCGAGGCACACGCCTTTGCCGCGATCAATGCGCAGTCGATCGACATTCCGCTGCGAACGTCCGAGGCCTATTTGCGGCGGATCGCTCCGTTCGGCGCGGCGAGCCTAGTGGGTCCGTTCTCGATTCACATGCCTTACGACCGGCTTCGAGAGAACGCCGACGCGACGCAGCTTGCGGCGATGGAGGGCTTGTCGTCGCAACTGCAACTGGCGGGCGTTGACCGTGGACGCGAAACGCTCGACATCAGTGCGCGGGCCGTCGAGAGCCGCCAGCGTAGCGACGAAATGCTCAAGAACACGGCGGCCAAGTATCAGAGCTTGTGCCGGAGCATCCGCGTATCGCTGGTGTCGCGGTGGCCGGAATTGGCAAATCCGTGGAACGCCGAGGTCGCCGCAGTCGTCGACGACGAAGGAGACGCAATCGTCCGTTTCGTCGAGCGGCATCGCGATTACGCCGCGTTCATCGAACTGCGCGAGAAGCGCAAGCGGCTGCAGGACGAGCGGTGGGAGCACGATCGGCTGTTCGCCAAGAGCCAACGACTGCTGCGCGCGTTGGAAGACGTTGCCGTGGTCGCCAATTTGCGGACGGGCGCGCCGAGCGATCAGTGGCAGCGCTATCTGCAACTGGTGGCGCTCGAAAATCAATCGCTGCTGCCGACGTCGATGCCGGCGACGATGTCGGATATTCGCTAGAGCAGTCGCAACCGCAGGGCGATGGCCCAAGCATCGCATAGGGCGGACCAGATATCCGCTGTACGTCGCCTGCCGGCCATCTCGTTGGCTACGGCGTGATGAAGCCTTCCGGTGCTTTGCCGCGATTGGTCTCGACGAAGCTGCGAATCGTCGCTGGATCGTAGCTGTCGAGCGTGAGCAAATGGGCCCACGACACGAGGGCGATCATGTTGTCGTTCGCCGTTCTTGGGGTGAGGATCACGCCTACGCCGCCGCCGTTGGAGTTTGGACTTCCGTCGAGAACGAGTTGTTCCAGGGCCGCCAGGTCGCCGCCGCTAATCAGGCTTGGATCGTAGCTGATCCAGACGTGGCCGTGTTCTAGATTGTGGATCAAATCTTCGTCGGGCTGCTCGGTCGTGTAGATGCCGGTCGGTCGGGGCGTGATGCCGGGATTGGCGTCGGTGCCGTTGGGATCGAAGCCGTGGTGCGGGCCGTACGTCGGCGGATTCGAGTAGCCCGTGTAGTCGATGTTGCCGTCGACGTGCGTCGCGGTGATGGGCGGAGCGCCGCCGACCAGGTCGGTGCGAACGCCGAGGAGTCCGGACGTATTGAACGGACCAGGCGTGACCGCGCCGAACAGCGTGTTGACCGGAACGTCGACCACCGCGATCGTGACCGTCACCACGTTCGACGTTAGCGTGCCGTCGCTGGCGCGATACGTGAACGAGTCGGTGCCGTCGAAGCCGTTGTTGGGCGTGTACGTGAACGAGCCGTCGGCGGCAAGCGACAACGTTCCGCTCGTTGCGTTGGCGACGAGCTGCGCGGACAGCGAATCGCCGTCGGCGTCTGTGTCGTTCGCCAGCACGCCGCTGGCGGCGTTGACCGTAAGCGGCGTGTTTTCGTTGGTGCTGTATGTGTTGGCGACCGCGACTGGGGCTTGGTTGACGTTCGTTACCGTAATCGTCACGATGGCGGTATTCGACGTTTCCTCCCCGTCGCTGGCGCGATACGTAAATGTGTCGGCACCCGTGAATCCGGACGTTGGCACATAGCTAAACGATCCGTCGGCATTGAGCGTCAATGTGCCGCTGGCGACGTTGGCAACGAGTTGTGCGGCGAGCGGGCTGTTTTCGGCGTCGGTGTCGTTGGCCAGCACGCCGGCGGCCGCGCCGATCGACAGCGTGCCATTGTTGCCGACGTTATACGTGTCGTTGGCGGCGACGGGCGCATCGTTCACGGCGTCGACGTTGAGCGTGACCGTCGTTTCGGCCGAAGTCAGCTCGCCATCGCTGGCCCGATACGTGAAGGTGTCCGTGCCGCTGAATCCGGCGCTGGGCGCGTACGTGAACGAGCCGTTGGGGTTGAGCGTGAGCGTGCCATTCGTCGCATTGGCGACGACTTGCACGGTGAGTGGGTCGTTGTCGGCATCGGTGTCGTTCGACAGCACGCCGGTTGCGGCCGGCACGGTGAGCGTGCCCCCTTCGCCGACTGTGTAGACGTCGACGGCGGCGACCGGCGCGTCGTTGGGATCGTTCTGTGCGGGCGGCTGTGTCGCGCCGGCGCGGATCGACGCCGCGAGTTCGACGTTGCCGGCCGCTTCCTCGCTGTTGGCGATCGTCTCGCGAAGCATCGTCGACGGTGCAGGCGTCGACGCGAGGAACATTCGCAGGCTGACGAATTCGGGCCGCAGTCCGCGCTCGCCAAAGTTGTTGCCGCCGAGGGTTTGTTCGTCGCCGAGTGTAATCTGCGTGATTTGGTTGTTGCCGACGGTTGCGCCGGTGGCGGCGGTCGAACCTTGGCCGTCGAGCAACGGCGCGGGCTGGTTCTGGTTGATGGCGTATGTGCCGGGATTGAGATCGTCGAATTCGTACGAGCCGTCGGACTGCGTGAGGGTCGTTCGATTCACCGGCGCACCCACGGCTCCGCCCGACAGCGAAATCTGTACTCCGGGGACGCCCTGCTCGCTGGCGCTTCGCGTGCCGTCTGCATTCGCGTCGATAAACACGAAGCCGGAGAGTACGCCGCCGTGAAGCATCTGGCGCGGCTCCAGCGATTCGCAGCGCAAGCGACGGTTCGTGCGGCCAGGACCAATGGCGGAGGAACGTCTCGAATGTTGTCGCGTCATGGTGATCGGAGTCTCGCGGAGTGTGCGGGCAAGGCAGGTCGACCGATGGCCGAGTAGTCGTCGGGCATGGGCCATGATTCCAAGATAAACAGCGAATGCCAATCGTTCACGGTTTTCGCTCGTTTTTTCCTTCCAGCAGGGGGTGCGGAGGAGGGAAAATAGGAACAATACGTCCGACCGGGACGTCGCAGGGCGGGAATGCAGGCTTTCCAAGGTCGGCGGGGCCGATTAAATTGGATGCGTTCATCCTGTTTGTCTTTCGCGTAGTCGTTCGCGAAATTGCGTCGAAACCGACGGCGTCGCATCGACCGTGCCGTTTCGACGATGCCGTTAAATTGAGGAATGCTCGCCATGCATCTTCCGTCGCTTCCGAACTTGTGCACGACGAAGCTCGCATTGCTGGCGGCCGTGGCGTGCGGCGGTCTGCTGTTTGGACCACTGGTGACGCGGTCGAGCGCACAGTTTTCTTTCGAGCAAGAGCCGTTCAACTACAACCGCGCGACGCCGACCGACGTGGTGGCGAAGCTGAACGCCCAACTGGAGTCTGGCGAAGCGTCGCTGGACCACGACGATCAGCACGGATACCTAGCGGCAGTGCTCAAGCTGCTCGGCGTGCCCACGTCGTCGCAAACGCTCGTGTACAGCAAAACCAGCTTTCAGCAGAAGCGGATTCATCCTCGTGCGCCACGGGCGTTGTACTTTAACGACGACGTCTACATCGGCTGGGTGCAAGGAGGCGACGTCGTCGAGATCTCGGCGGCCGATCCGCAGCTTGGCGCGGTGTTCTATACGCTCGATCAGCGCCGCGAAGAACGCCCACGATTCATGCGGCAGACGTACGATTGCACGCAATGCCACGCGTCGGCGCTGACCGGCGGCGTGCCGGGGCATATCGTGCGGTCGGTCTATCCTTCGCCGGACGGCACGCCGATTCTCCGCCACGGCAGCTTCGTCGTCGACCATACGACGCCGATCAAGCAGCGGTGGGGCGGTTGGTACGTTTCCGGAAAACACGGATCGCAGAAACATCTCGGCAACCTGCTGGTGCGGGCGCAAGACGACGCGGAACGCCTGGCGTCTGGCGAGTTCGAGATGGGCGACCGAGCGAACTTGACCGACCTCCGCAGCCGCTTCGACGTATCGCCGTATCTTTCTGCGCATAGCGACCTCGCCGCGTTGATGGTGCTCGAACACCAAACGATGGCCCATAACGCGATCGCACGGGCGTACTACCAAGGCCGCCTCGCGCTGCGCGACGAACGGGTGATGAACGATGCGCTGGAGCGACCGGACGGACATCGTAGCGAGTCGTCGCAACGGCGGCTCGAAAGCATCGCCGCATCGCTGGTCGAGGTGTTGCTATTCGTCGACGAAGCGCCGCTGGAGGAACCGATTGTTGGCGCGTCGAGCTTTGCGGAAGACTTCGTCAAGAAGGGTCCGCGCGACGCGGACGGCCGGTCGCTGCGCGATTTCGATCTCAAGACGCGGCTGTTTCGCTACCCGTGCAGTTACTTGATCCATAGCGACGCCTTCGCGGCGCTGAGCGACGACGTCAAGGGGCTCGTGTATCGCAAGATGTGGGATACGCTGCAAGAATCGAACGACGACGCCAAGTACAAGCATCTATCGGCCGACGACCGGAAGGCGATTCGCGAGATTCTGGCCGCGACGAAGGACGATCTGCCGGACTATTGGAAATAGGTCGGGGGGACGGATCGACAACGGTTATGCCGAGGCTGTTATGCCGATACGGGCATGCCGAGACTGCTATGCCGAGGCATTCATGCTGAGGCGTTCATGCTGATACTGCGGCTGCCCGGTCGGCGAGTTGCTGTTTGACGAGGGCTAGCAGGCGGCGGACGGCGCGTTCGCTGCGCTCGACGGCTGCGGCGACTTCGGCGATGTCGTTGCCTTGCAGGTGCAACTCGAGCATTTGACGCTGGAGCGGCGTGAGCTTCTCCATCACGAGTTGCAATTCTTCGACCGCCGCCATCGCGTCGGCCGGCGACGGCTCGCGGGCGAGTTGCTCGGCCGGAAAGTTGCCGAGGCTGTCTTCGTTTGACATGCTCTGCTCACGGTCGAACGAGCGTTTTTGGGCCGAGTGGAATTCGACCTGCTTGTGGAGCTTGTTGATCGTGATCGTGGCCAGCAGCCGCCACAGGTCGCCGTTGCTGTCGAGCGTGTATTGGCCGTCGCGGGCGCGGATGAAGAAGCTGCGATAGACCGACTGGACGACGTCCTCGGGATCGACCCGCTGGGCGAGTTTGGCGGAAAGCCGCGTGCGGGCGAAGGCGACGAGGCGATTTACGTAGAGGTGGAAGATCGCCTCGGTGGCGGCCGGATCGCCTTTGCGGCAACGGGCCAGCAGATCGGCCATATCGTCGGCCGTCGTATCGCGGGCCATTCGCTCGTCGGCCATGAAATTCGCTCGATTCTCGCGGTAGGAACCGACTGGGTGAAATCGCGCCCAAGGACGGGGCATTTCCCTCATTATGGTCGAATCGCGGAAAACGACCAAGCCTGGGGAAAGAATGCAAGTTTTCAGCATGGCCGCAGGCGATTAGAATCGGCGGCACGGCCTACCTTACGTTCTCGAATGGAGTGTTTTTCCTTTGTCTAACGCGCTACAGGAAATCGTCAGTTGCATGGGGCAGCCGGTGGCGGGAAATCCCACGCAGTACATGATGGAAAAGGCATTTGTCGCCGCCGGGTTGGACTGGCGATATCTGACGCTGGAAGTTCCGCCGGAGCGATTGGCCGATGCCGTGGGCGGGATGCGGGCGATGGGCTTTCGGGGCGGGAATTTTACCGTGCCGCACAAAGTGGCGGTGGTGGCGCTGCTCGATGGATTGAGTCAGGCGGCGGAGA
>JAJDEG010000459.1 GCA_029259895.1 Planctomycetota bacterium | reverse complement strand
CTGAGTTGCTTTTGGTCGAACGTGCTAGGGATTGGCTATTAGAGGGAGAAGTGTAACGGATAGGCAAACGGTCGTTCACGACGCGTCGTGGCGCCGTGGTGGCGACGCCCTCCGGTCGATCCCCGCAGCGGCCAGGGCGGCGCCCCAGGAGCCGAAGTGTCGCCACGCCGCCACCGTGAGGCCGGCGTCGGCTTCGTGGACGCGGTGGGCGGACAACGATTTGCCTTCGACGTGCCGTTGTTGGATCGCCGCCACGATACGGCCCTGACTCCAGGATCGGCGGGCCCGCTTCGTATTCTTGCCGGGCACGGGCGGCGAACCTTCCAGGTCCGCCGCGATCAGCGCCCGTTGCCAACTGCGGAAGCTGTGCTTGGCGGCCGTCGCCAAATCGCGGTCTTCACGGCAGGTATCTCCCCACGTCATCGATTTGCCGGCCGCGTGGCGTCGTCTCAATGCGTCGATGATCTTTTCGCGGTTGAGCCGGCGCCGCTTCGTCGGATGGTTGACCTGCGCGGGGTCGATTCGAGCCGCGATCAGCGCGCTCCGCCAAGATCCAAAGTGATTTCGCGCCGCGTTGAACAGCCCGGGGCGACGGACCGCGACGCGGGCGGCGGAGATGTTGTTGCCGCAGTAAAACAGTTTGCGAATGCGCGTGAGCAAGACCGACCGACGGGCGGCGGATTTCGCGTAGACATTGCGGCGACGAACGCCGGCGTATTGTAACGCCGTATCCCACGTGCCGAACTGCTCGCAGGCCGCCGCGTAGAGTTCGCCGGCTTGTTGCGCCACGCGTTCGGCGGTCAATGCCTGCTTGCCCACATCGCGTTTGACGATCTGGCGGATGACATCCTCGCGCGTCATGCGCTCCTCCGCTTCTTCGCCGGTCGGCGAGATTGAGCACGGGGCACCACGTCGACGCCAGCTGCCTTTAACGCGTTTCTCCAGTTGCCGAACCTCCGCTTCGCGGCCTCGGCCAACGTCGGGTTGTCCCGCGCGACGACACCCGAGTCGAGCGGCAAACCCTGTCGATGACGTGACCGGATTTCATGGATCACGTAGTGCCGCGTCAAAGCGTGAGTTCCCGGATGCAGGCCCGCCTCCAACACGGCGCTGCCCCAGCTGCCAAAGTACCGTTTTACAGCGCCATACAGAGACACATCCCGCTTGTGCAGCGACGCAAGCGGGACTCCCTGCCGGTGCCAATTCTGAATCGCATCGATTACCAACTGCCGCGACCAGCGTTGTGGCGCGCTTGGTTGGCGAACACGGTCGCTTAATCCCGCGGCCGTGACGGCTGCCCACCAACTGCCGAAATACCGTGTGGCCGCCTCGGCTAACGGCTTGCCCTTGCATCCGAGGGAGCCCTTCGGCATGCCGCGCATGTAGCGGTCTTGAAGCGTGTCGATGACGCGCTGCTTGGTCCAGCGACCGGGGCGGGGCGGAAGCCCAGCTGCCTCGCAAGCGTTTTTCAAGCTGCCGAAATAGTGACGCGCCATCAGGCCCAGCGTGGGATCGGCCTGGCGAATGTAATATTGCTTGTTGCGGTAGCACGCCCGCAAGCCGTCGAGGACGAGATCCGGCGACCACGATCGCAGGCACGCAAACTCGAGCCCGGCCGCCCGCAACGCGGCGTTCCAATTCCCGAAGCGGTATGCCGCGGCGCGAACGAGCGACGCGTCGTCTCGCCAAGTCTGCGACAGCGGCAGGCCGCGACGATGGCGAAGTTGCAGTTCTTCCAGGACACGTTGACGGGTCCAACGCTGACGCGGCTTGGCTGATAAGCCAGCCGCCAACTGCGCGTGCCGCCAGCCGCCAAACCACTTTTGCGCTGCAACGTACAAACGTTGGCATTGTCTCTGAACGCCAACTAGCGGTTGCCCCTGCGCGTGCCGCGTCCGAATCGCCTCCAGCACCTCCTCGCCCGTCATGCGCTCCTCCTATTTTTTGCGGGTCGGCAAGACGGCTTCGCCGGCGACACCACACGGACTCCGGCGGCCCGAAGAGCTTTCTTCCAGCTGCCGAACAGCCGTGTCGCCGCACCAGCCAGCGCGCTGGCCTCGCAAAAAGCAGCCGTCGTTGTAAGTGGCCTCCCCTGTTCGTGAAGCGATTGAATCTCCTGCACCACGAGTTGCCGCGTCCATGCTCTTAGCCCAGGTTCGAAGCCGGCGGCCAAGACGGCGTTGCGCCAACTGCCGAATTGAACCTTCCCGGCGGAATAGAGATTCATGTCTCGCGCCCACAGCGAGGTGACCGGGACGCCCTGCCGATGCCAGTTTTGAATGGCGTCGATCACCGCCTGGCGCGACCAGCGATGCGGGACAAGCGGCGGAGGCATGCGGTCGAGCAGCCCGGCGGCGGTCACGGCTTCCCGCCAACTGCCGAAATACCGTTTGGCGGCCGCCGCCAACCGCTTGTCCTTGAAACCGACGAACTGGATGGGCTTGCCCCGCACGTAGTAATCTTGGATCGTATCGACGATGCGTCGTTTGCTCCATCGACCGGGTCGATGCGGCAGCCCGGCGGCTTCGTATGCGTTGTCCAGGTTGCCGAAGAACCGTGTCACCGCAGCACTGAGTTTCGGGTCGATCAGATGGACCGCGGTGTGCCCGCGGTTGTAGTGTGCGCGCAGCGATTCGAGAATGGTTTCTCGCGACCATCGCTGGCGAGGCGCCGCCTGCAGGCCAGCGGCGAGCAGGGCCTTGCGCCAACTGCCGAAATGCTTGGTGGCCGCGTCGAGGAGCCCCATGTCGTCCTGCCATACCTTCGCGAGCGGCGGACCCTGGCGGTGACGGAGACGAATCGCCTCCAGTACGCGTTCGCGAGTCCATTTTCGCGGCACATTCACGGGCACGCCCGCGGCCAATACGGCCTCACGCCAACTGCCAAAGGCCACTCGCGCCGCGTGATACAGTTTGGGGAGCGCCAATGATAGCCCGACGACCGCCTCTCCCCGCGCGTGCCGTGCCCGAATCGCTTCCAGTACTTCTTCGCCTGTCATCCTTCGTCGTGGCATGTCACCGCTCCGTGCTGTTGATGATCTGCTCGAACGTGTCCAGCTGCTGCGGATGGTGTTGTCCGAGATATTCCTTGACCCGCGGGTTGGCGATCAACCCGCGAACGTAGATCACCAGTTTCAATAGATTCGTCGTGTACAGCCGGTACAGCCCCGTGTAAAAAACCAGCTGTAGTACGGCCTCGCGCAGCTTCTTGAGTAGGTCGCTTTTGGGCGCCTCGGTGCGCGCCCACGGCGTTTTGGCGCCGTTGGCTTTAGCCCGCTTCGACGACGGCGTCTTCAACACCAGTCCGCGCACGAAGGTGACGCTATAGTCCTTGCACGAATCCATCAGCTGGAGAATTTCCGCCTGCCGTTCCGGTTTGACGTGGGCCAGTTCCTTGCAACACTGCAGGTTCAGTTTCGATGCTTCAAACGCCTTGGCGACCGACGGTTCGAGCTTCTTCATCACGTTGATGTTCAAGCGGCCGCGGACATTGGAAATACCCAGCGCGGCGGCGATCGTTTTTTCGTCCAACTCTTCCAGCGATTTACGCAACATGCGCATTTCCTGCGAGGCGCTCAATTGGTTGACCATCCGATTGCCGGTGAACGCCTCCCGTTCGGCGCCAATCAGACAGGGGACTGTTTCCACGCCCATTTCCAGCAACAATCGGTAACGCAAATTGCCGTCGAGGATTTCATAGCTATCTCCCAGCGGGAACACGATCAACGGTTCCAAGAGGCCGACGGCCCGCAGACTGGCCTCGATCCGCTTCTTGTACCGCTCGTTGACCTTCCGCTCGGTGCGAGGCACGAGCTTGACGATCGGAATGTCCAGGCCTTGGACGGGCTTGCCGTTGGCGATCATGCCGGTTCCTCCACGTGGTTAGGGTTCATAGCGAAATTCGCCCGCCAAATCGGGGCGATCACAGAGATTCTCTTCCGTGAGCAATTGCACAAACTGGGCGTCCTGCCACAGCGCGTTGATGCCGCCCAGCAGCGACACGAAGCGGTTCTCTTTGGTCCGCGCCTCGCGGACGTAGGACGTGCGGGCCCGCGTGGCATCTTCGATGTCCTGCCGCAGCTGGGTGACCGTGTACTTCGCCGCTGACTTCCGCGATTTCGAGTCGCGGGCCCGCGCGGTGATGATCCGTCGCGCCTGGCCAAAATTGGTCGTCGTCACCAGCCCGGCGTCGAAGGCGTCCATCAGCACGTTTTGCAGCTGACTGTCGTCGGTGGAAGCAACTTGCGTGGCAAACTTAATGGGAAACACCCCCTGTTCGACCCCTTGGATGAGCCGGTCTTCGCCTTGTTCGACGAGCCGAATGTAGTCACGGATGTAGTGCTCGTTCTTGCACGTGATGCGCGCCAGGGCGACGTAGTCCCAGCCCTCGTCGTGCAGCCGCTTGATCTCACGGGCGAAGTCCATGCTGTCGGGTTTCGTACGCGCAATGTTCTCCACCAGCGACTGCAGGTAGGCTTCCTTGCGGGTGCAGGTGACGACTTCGGCCAGGATCGTGTCCTGGCCGAGCCGCTGGTGCGCCATGAGTCGGCCTTCGCCGCAGATCAATTCGTAGGCATCGGTGCGCTCCAAGAATTTGTCGTTGACGCGGACGGGTTTCAGCAGCCCAACGCGGTCGATACTGGCCACGTTCATGTCGAACTGTTCCTGGTCGCGGTTGCGGGCGTTGATGACCTTGATCTTGGCGATCGGAACCTGTTCGTAGCGCCGCTGCGAAAACGGTACGATGTCGAATGCGTTGTCCATCAAGGGTCTCCGTTAGAGTAGGGTTTGGAGGAAGGCCAGGTCGTTGCAGCCAAACAGTTCGGTCCGGGTGGACGTGGCCGAAACGCGCAGCGTGTTGCGGCCGGCGAGCCAACGGGGCAAGGCGACGTAGCCGAGGATGTCCACGTCGTGCGCGTCGGCCAGCAGCACGCCCAGCGTGATGTCGATCACGTGGCGGTGGTCGGGGCGGATCGGCCAATACGCGGAATAGCCGTGGGGGATCGGCACGGCCGGTTCGACGGCCAGCGCCAACTTCTGGTCCAACACCAGGAAGTCGGCGTAGGCCAACACATCGCCGACGTGTTGGCGAATCTGGTCGTGGACCACGGCGCGGGCTTTTTCCCGCTGCTGGCGATAGAGTTGCTGAAAGGCCAGATCGAGTGAGCCGAAGTGATGGGCGTAGGTGGAAGGCGAGGCGAAGTCGTCGTCGGTACGCAGCAGAGACGATCGGAACACGCCGTATTGCTTGTACAGCGAGTCCAGCTGGCCGAGCAAACGATCGGGGTCGTACTTGTGCCGCCGTTCCTCCAGAATCTCCTGCGCCCGGGTGAATTGTTCGGGGCTGACGATCGCGCCGAACGCTTCCGGCGTGCGGATCCACGCTTCGGGCGGATTGGAGCGTGACGGCGTTTTGAGTTTTTGGCTGGTGCGGTTGTAGATCAACGTCCCGACGTAGGCTTCGTTGCGGAGCCGGCCCAACACGCCGCCGGCGCCCCAGCGTCGACCTGCGGGCGACGCGATGCCATCGGCGTTCAAACCTTCGGCGATGCGATATTCGGAATGCAGCAGTTCGACGAATTCGTGAAAGATGCGGCGGATGACGATCACTTCGGCGGCGTCGCCTTCGACCAGCGTGACCCGCTGGTTCTGGATCCCCTTGCGCTGGCCCGGATCCAAGACGTGCAGCGGTTCGCGTTTTTCGTCTAGCAGTAATCGTCGTAGACCGTAGGGCGGCGAGCCGCCCGGCCAATAGCCTTGCTCCGAGATTTTGACGCAACCCCGCCAGACTTTGTCGCTCAGTTCCTTGCTATATTGGGCGGCGCGGAACCGTTCGAACTGCACGTACACCGGATAGAGCGGGTCGTCTTCGCGGGGCTTGCCGATCGTCGTGTAGATCACCAGCTTGCGATGCTTCTTGCAGATCGCGCTGTATTGGGCCGACAGGTCGATATCCTGAAACCGTCCCCAGCGGCTCACGTCCAGGCACAAGACGTAGTGGAAGTCGTCACGCTTCGCCACCCAGTTGTCCATCAAGTCGTTAAACGCCGGGCGGTCTTCGGCGTTCAATCCCGACTTTCCGGCGTCGGCGAATTCGTGGATGATTTCGACGCCGTTTTTATCGGCCCATTCTTGGACCTGGTCCCGTTGGATGGGGATGGAGTTTTCTTGGCGGTCTTGGGCGCTGTGGCGATAGTAGGCCACGGCCCGGAGTTTAGCGGTGACGCCCGGTTGATCAGGCGTCGGGGTTTCCCACCACTGCGTCATGGTTCGTCTCCTTGAAGCGAAGCGCGGCGGCGGGCACCGTGCCGGCCGCCGTTCAAGGAGGAGACAGTTACGCTAGGGGGCGAGCAGGTTGCAAGGGGCTGGCGAACGGGGAAACGGGGCGAGATTCGCCGCTACGATTCGTCGCCCGACGATGGCGCGGAGAGCTTCGTGATCGCGGTGTAGATCTCGTTTTTGCCGTGTCGCTGGCAGGTGATGCTGTGGACGTCGGCGCGGGCGGCGGAGTGAAACCGTCCCCTGCGGCTCACGTCCAGGCACAAGACGTAATGAAAGTCGTTGCGTTTGGCGACCCAGATGGCCATCAGGTCGTAGAACGCCGGGCGGTCTTCGGCGGTGAGGCCGCATTTACCGGCGTCGGCGAATTCGTGGATGATTTCGACGCCGTTTTCGGCGGCCCACCTGCGAACGCGGTCGCGCTGGATCGCGATCGACTGTTCGTTGTCACCTTCGGCGCTGCTTCGGTAGTAC
>JAJDEG010000458.1 GCA_029259895.1 Planctomycetota bacterium | reverse complement strand
TTGGGCCTGGCCGAACCGCGCCGCGGCTATACACACGCCTTCGCCCGTTATGTGCTGGAACTCTCGCGGTACATGACGATCAAGGACGTGGCCCGACACCTGGGCGTGAGTTGGGACATCGTCAAGGACATTGCGAAGCGGAATCTGCGGCGGCGCTACGCTCGGCCGAGCCTCAAGAACGTGCGGCGGATCGCCATCGACGAAATCTGCGTGGGCCGCGGTTATCGCTTCTTGACGCTCGTGTTGGACATCGATAGCGGAGCCATTCTGTTCGTCGGCCAGGGCAAAAAGGCCGAGAGTTTGCGGCCGTTTTGGCGACGGCTCGGCAAGCGGCGGGCCAAGATCAAGGCCGTGGCCATCGACATGTCGCCGGCCTATCTCAAAGCCGTCACGCAGAATCTGCCCCAGGCGGCGGTCGTGTTCGATCGCTTTCACGTCGTCAAACTTCTCAACCACAAGCTCAGCCAACTCCGTCGCGAGCTTTATCGCCACGCCACCGAGACGCAGCAGCAAGTGCTCAAGGGCAGTCGTTGGTTGTTGCTCAAGAACTCCGACAATCTCGACCCGGCCAAAGGCGAACCGCGGCGTCTGCGTCAGGCCTTGCGACTCAACGAACCGCTGGCCGCCGCTTATTACCTCAAGGAAGACCTGCGCGAAATCTGGAACCAGCGGAGCAAGCTCGCCGCGCGATGGAAACTGCTCGACTGGCATCACCAGGCAATGGCCAGCGGGATTCGCACGCTGCAAACCTTCGCACGCACGCTGCTAACCCACGCCGCCGGCATCCTCGCCTGGTACGACCACCCCATCTCAACCGGCCCGCTCGAAGGCACCAACAACAAAATCAAAACCCTCAACCGCCAACACTACGGCCTACGCGACTGCGAGTTCTTCACCCTCAAGCTATACCAACTTCATGAAGCCAAGTACGCTTTAGTCGGATGAGCCGTACTTTCCGCCGATGATGAGGACGTAATAATCCGAGTCGTCGATCACGCCCTTAATCAAGTCCCATGCGGACTCGTCCGACGCAGGGAAGAGTTCCATACCCGCTGGCATCTGGTCGATTTCGAGAATGCCTTCGATGACCGCCCGCCGCTCGTCGACGAGGTCGCGAAACGTCGAACTGACGAATACTTGAAACCTCTTATCCATTGCCGCTCCAAGCCGAGGTGTTAGCTAGCGTGACGGCGTGAGATTAGCCGCGGGAGCGGAAGCTGTCGATCCGCGAGCACGCGGCAAGATTGATCGTCAGCGTAGCGCCGGCGTAGCGCCCACCAAATCGCCGATTCGCGTCGCGCACGAAAAAAGCCGCAAACCCTTGCGGATTCACGGCTTATGAAGTGCCCCCCGAAGGACTCGAACACCGCGCGGATTCAAAGGGGAAAACACCGTCCGCAGCGACGGGCGGCGCAGAATCCGGCGCACTTGGCGCACGGAATGGCGATTTCGACGCCGACTTGGCCGCGACCATCGACGCATGGCCGAAGCTGTCCGCGGACGAACGGGCGACCGTGCTGGGCATCGTCAGGCGGGCGGTGCGTGACGCTGGCGATGATGCGGGCGAGTGACCATCGACGGCGACCGAGCGATGCTGCGATGCGGCCGGGCGAGCCGTGGCGGGCGATGCTCGCGACGCTCAGGGCGAGGAAAGCGCCCCGTCTTATCGCAAACCTCCAGAAAGACGAATCGCGACGACGAACTTAGAATCACGCGAAAGGACATGCACTATTCGCATCACATTGTGTTCCATTCGAGGCCGATGCGTGCCTTACCATCGTCGCCGTCAACGATGCGGCGGACAAAGGCAGCCTTCGGCGAGCCTAAGTAGGTGACGCTCACTTCTTGACCGATGAAATACGCCGCCGCGTTGTCGGCGATCAATACGATTCCCGAGCGAGACTCGACAGCCAAGCCGGCCGTCAGGCACAAGCGAACTTCGACGGTTTCCATCTCGGCCGGGCCTTGCAGGCCGATGCGGCTCGCGTCGGATTCCACCACGCTGCAATCGCTGGACATCGTTGCTCCACGACTTGCCGGAGACGGGTTACGTGACCGCAAAGTAACGGATCACGTAGTTGGCCGCGACGACCATTCGAGGCCCGCCACTATCGTTCCGTCCTCGCGCGACTCGATATGGCGGACGACGGCTGGTATGGCCGCGTATAGATAAATGATATCTACGGCGTCGTCGGCGTTGATTCCGACGTTGGTTTCCAATTGAAGACCGATTCCACCGGGAGACACGTTTTCTACTTTGGCGGCAATGCTTTCGCCGCTTTTCGCCCGTACAAATACAAGCTCGAACTCTGGCGGCAACCGGCTGAATTCACGACGGTCCAGGACAACCGTTTCTCGGACGTCGTGGATGAATTCGGTTTGCGTCGTCATGCCTCTGCCCCCGTGAAGAAGTGAAATCACTTAGTAATTCAACGATATGTTACCGTCGGCCGTCATCGCCGATGATGAGCGGCCGCGGCTGCGAAATTGTCACCAGCGGGAAACGTCGCAGCCGCTGCGACCGGCAAAATCGTTGTCGATGGTGGCCACTCGATGCGTTAGGAGGACTGTAACGCAGCCAGCGGCTCTGACGGTGGCGTGCGGCGGGACGATGCGGCGATGAATTAGGTCGCGTTGTCGCTCCGGTCGGTCCATTCAAGGCCCGCGAACATCGTCTCGTCATCGTGCAATTTGACATAACGGACAACGGCTCGTCGGATGCCCCCTTCGCAAATGACTTCCACTTCGTCGTGCGCGTCGATTCCGACGCGGAATTCCAACTGAAGGCCGATCCCGCCGGAAGATATGTTCTCGACTTTGCCGGCGGTGGTCGTACCGCTTTTCGTCCGAACGATTACGAACTCTTTTTTCGGGGGAAGCCGATCGAATTCCCGGCGGTCCACGATGTCCGTTTGCGGAGTTTCGACGCTTTCTTCGTTCGCGTTCATCGTGCCTTTGTTCCCGTAAAGTGACGCACCCACCCACCAACGAAAAGATAGGACGAGTCTTGCGTATTCGGGGGGAGTCGGATCGCGGGAGTTCCCCCGGAACATTCGGCGGCCAAGCTTCTCAACCGTTTCGGTCGGGAGAATCATCGCCAACTGCGGACGCCGCCGGCGGGCTAGTGGGCCGCTAGTCGGTTTCGGCGCAAAGAAAACCCCGGTACGCGACGAAGGGGCAACATCGTCGCGCACCGGGTCTGCCCCGAAG
>JAJDEG010000457.1 GCA_029259895.1 Planctomycetota bacterium | reverse complement strand
AGCGCGACGCGGCCGGAACAAAGCGACTCCGCCCGCCGTACCCGGCATGCAACAGCGACGCCACAAACATTGGATGTGGTAAGTCGTGCGGCAGGATGTCGGCAGCAACGTGAGCGACGGTCGTAGTTCGACGGGCTCGCCAAGCTCGACGGGTTCGCCAAGCCGGCAGACCGTATTCGCACGCAGCACGTGCGCCTACAATGGCGGTCCGAATGCTAAACCGCTTTCCGCCGCCATTTTCGCGGCCATTTTCGTTGGGAGAATCGATGCCACGGAGAATCCTTCGTCGCCCAGACACCGTACGTTCGCGACCGCCAGTTCGAGCTAGGTCTCGGTCATTCGCGACGGCGCGATGGTCGGTATTTCTGGCCGTCGGTATCGCGACGCTTAGCGGCTGTGGTCCGGCGTCCGAGAGCGGCGGCCCGAGCGACGAATCTGGCGTGAAGCTCGAGATCCTCGATTTGGCGGCGACTAAGGAACGTATCGCTTCGCTGGGGGAAAATAAGATCGTCGTGGTCGACTACTGGTCGACCTCGTGCGAGCCGTGCATGGCGGAGTTTCCGGGGCTCGTCGCGCTGGCGGAAAAACACCCGGACGACGTGGCGTGCATTTCCGTTTCGCTCGACTTCGAGGGGGGCCGGAATAAGAAGCCGCAGGACGTTGAGCCAAAGGTGCTGAAGTTTCTTTCGTCGCTCCAGCCACCGCCAAAGCGGGTCGTAAACATCCTCAGTGGCACGCCGAGCGATGAGTTGCTCTCCGACGCCGAGTTGAACCTCGGCGGTTCGCCGCCGGTCGTGGTCGTCTATCGGCGCGACGGCACGGTCGCCAAGACGTTCGAGAATGGTTCGGCGGAGAGTGAAGACGACTATTTCACTTATGCCGACGTGGAAAAGCTCGTCGCGGAGTTGCTCTGAGCGACGTAGACGCTGCGTTGCGGTTCCCGTTGCTGTGCCCGTTGCGCTGCGATTGCCGGTTACGTCGGTCCGGTAAGCTCGACCCGCTCCAGCGCTTCGTATACCGGCCCGGCGGGCCGCAGTTCGCTGCTAAAGAGCACCACTTCGTCGACTTCCATCACGCCGCCGTCAAAGGCGAGCTGTTCCGCAATGAGTTCGCCCAGCGCGGCTTGCTCCGGGCCGCCGCTTCGGACGCGGCCAATCGTCAAGTGCGGTTCAAAACGGCGACTTTCGCGACGAAAGCCGATGCGGGTCGCCTCCGTCTCAACGGCCTCTGCCAGGCGCACGAGTCCATTGCCACCGTCGCCCGCCCCGAGCCACAGCGTTCTAGGCCGGCCGACGTTAGGAAACGCGCCCAGGCCAGCGACGTTCATTTGGAACGGCGGCACGGCGCGTGCCGCGGCATGCAGAGCCTGGCAAACCTCAACCAAATCGAGCGGATGGATATCGCCGAGAAACTTTACCGTCCAGTGCAGATTCTCGGCCTCCACCCATTTCACGTCCGCCGCGGCCGTAGCCAGATGGCGAGCGAGCTTCGTGGCGCGGCCAACCACGTTGGGCGGCGTTTCCACGGCGATAAAAGCACGCATTTTCGCCATAGCGGGCGTCGAGAAACGTAGTCGGAGTAGAGCCTTGCAACCGCAGAGCGACGCGGTCGTAGCGGATTTGACGTTCGCGGTCGAGCGAATCGCGCCGGAATCGCTTCGCCGAGTCTAAACGATCCCCGGTCGAGTTCCAACCGGCCGGCTGTGCCCTGTCGCTACGAACGGCAGATCCGCGCCGCGCCAGCCCAGAAAATCGCTCTGCGCCGTTCGACTATCGCGGCGGGGCACGCCGGTTGCGTCGCGGTTGTGCCGCCTATGCACGTGATGACAGCGGCCGGCTTCTTCGTGTAATTCCCGGCGATTTCCGGTCGATGCAACAGTCAGCACGACGCCTCGCCGCGCCGGGCTGGTATTCGTACACCGTATCGATAACCGACCAAAATAAGTCACCACACGCCGCCCTCGCTGAACGCAGCAAGTCAGCGCGAGCGGCAACGCGGCAAGCCAGGGGAAGGAGCCACACGATGCTCGTTCTGTCTCGACAACGCGACGAAAGCATCATCATCGGCGACAATGTCGTCGTGACGATCGTCGACATTCGCGGCGACAAGGTGCGTTTGGGCATAGAAGCCCCGAAAGAAGTACCCGTCCACCGCCAGGAAGTTTACGAGGCGATCCGCCGCGAAGCGGCAAAGGCGCGCAGCGATGCCCCGGATGCGGCGGCCAGCGGCGACGCAAAGTAGCTTCTGTGCAGTCGCGGCGCACTCGCCTGGTGCCCCGACTGTGTACGGTGGCGAGCCTGCTTCTGCCCGATGCATCGCCGCCAACTCTCTCGGCGATGAATTTCGCCGCTCGCGGTCGTTGCCCTCTCGGCAATCGCTAGAACGCGGCCACCCAGCGGATCGCCAGCACGTCGACGTCGTTTAGCGGTGCCGGCACTTTCCAGCGTTCGTGGTTGACCATCAATGTGCTCGAGCCGAGCGCCATGTTCAAGCCGTACGTGAATCGCTGCACCGACACGTCCGGCGTGAGAATCGGTGTGCCGAACATCATCGGGCCGTCGGTGCGGCGCTGATCGTCGTAGCGGACGACGGCGCTGATCTTCGGCTTCTTCCAGAGCTTGAACTCGCCTTCGACGATCGTTCCCTTGATCGACTCGCGGCCGACTTCGGACGCGAGGAAATCGAAAGCGTCGTTGTCGCGCCGCGCCCACTCGACTTGGATGCGAACCCAGTCTTCGTAGCGGGCGACGAGGTCGGCGCCGTAGATCTTATAGTCGAGCGTTTCCGGCACGGCGGGTGTCAGGCTGTTTTCGTTGTAGCGGCCGCTCATCAGCGATGCGCCGGCGCGGAGGTACTTGTTGCCGATGGTCGCCCGGCCGCCGACAGCCGGCTCGGAGTTGTTGTCGACGTAATCGCGGCTTTGGTACCAACTCGACAGATCGATGCCCGTGCTGCCTTGCAGGCCATTGACGGCGTAAAAGTCGAACGTAGCGTTCACCTCGGCGAACAACGGCAGGGTGGCGCTGGCCATCACGCCTTCGTCGGCGTAGGGCATCGGCAGCAGCGGCGCGGGGAGTTCGTCGCGGTAGACGTTTTGGCCCATGTTGTACATCAGCGGCCGCGTGGCGGTTCGATACGCACCGGGATGGCTTTGGGCGGCGAACGCACCGAACGGAACGATGAACCGCCCGGCGTCGACGTGCAACTGAAACGGTTGGCAGGCCGGGTCTTCGCAGCCCATCAGCCGCATTACGTCGAGCCGAAAGAAGCCCTCGGCCAGTTCGACGCGGTTGCTGATCGACGGGTTTTCCGTATGGCACGAGACGCAGACGTTCACGCGGGCCGAAAGGGGACCGGCCGGATGCCATTCCGCGCCGAGCCAGACTTCTGGGAAGAAGCCCTGGTTCTCGATTTCGTCGCGCACGCCGCTGCGATGGCTGAGCGAGACCGTCGAGAAGACGCTCCACGACGATTCGGCCACGGCCGCACCGTCGCCGCCGGCTTCGTTCGAGGCCGCCGGATTGAGCGAGGCGAGATATGTGGCGATGGGCTGGACATCGCCGGGGGCGACGTCGGCGCCTTCCTTGGCGGTCATGCGGCGAACCGTGGCCATCCAACCGCCGAGACTCTTGCGGGCGGTCGTGGAACGCTCGGCGTCGTGGCAGGCGGTGCATGAACTTTGAAATGCGGATTGGCCCGCCGCGACGACGGCCGGATCGAAACCGCGCGGGGATTGAGCGGAGTTGGCCGCTGCGCCGTCCATTTGGCCGTTGTTCTCGTTTTCGTGTTGACCGCTGATTTCTGGCTCTACGCCGCCGAACGCTCCGAACGGGCGCGGGGCATCGTCGTTGGACCGAACGGCTTCGTCCGATAACGCGGTCGGGTCGTCGGCGAATGGGTCCGGCTGGGCGAATTTCGCGCCGAAGATGTGGCGGTCCTCCTGGCGCGCCAGGCCGCGCGTCCAGCGGCGAATCAAAGCAATTTCCTCGTCGGTCAGGCGAGCGTCTGTCGCGGCCGGCGGGTCGAGAGCCGATTGTCCTGCCGGTTTGGGTTGCGGCGACGGCGTGGGGACGGGCACGAGCACGCTGTTCTGCCGTCGGTCGGCGTGATAGGCATTGAAATCGTCGCGGTCGTCGATCTCGTCGGCGACGTGTACCGACGCCGGCTGTCCGCGATCGTTGGGATCACCATCGCTGGCGTGCAGCAGTACGCCTGGCGCGTTTCGCCCGGAAGTCTCGTCGGGCGACTGCCCACGGACGACGGCCACGGCCAGCAAGACGCAAGCCCAAGTCAGCACGGCGAATTTTCGCTTGCCCATCGATCCACCTTGCGATTGACGATCTCGGTCCCGATCTCGGAGCGTTGCTCGACTGGCCATCGGCCGCGGCCTGT
This sequence comes from Planctomycetota bacterium, assembly GCA_029259895.1. Classification (GTDB taxonomy): domain Bacteria; phylum Planctomycetota; class Planctomycetia; order Pirellulales; family PLA5; genus PLA5. The sequence goes on along the minus strand of JAJDEG010000457.1, from coordinate 9,794 downwards.
GCGGCAGCGTCGGCACGTGCAGCAGCGCCGGCGCGGCGCTCCCTCAGAGCCAAATTCGGCTGGCAGGATGGGTAATATTTAGCGAATTTTCCGGTTGAGTCGACTTTGACTATCGTGTATATACATTATTGAAGACAGCGATGCTGGCGGTCGCCGAATGCATACGCGGCGTGAGTGGTGGTCGGCAAATTGTGTAATGCACATCACGGCCGCTTTGGCGGTCTCGAGCCAGAATGTCATTGCGGCCACGCTGGCGTCATCGTCGTCCGTCAACGCCGTGATCGCTCCGCAGCGTATTTCAAGCACCCTGTGCGCACGAGGATTGCTCAAATGCAACAGATGATTCGCCTACGATGCTCCTTCAGAATCTCGTGCATTGCGTTCGTTGTCCTGATCGCTTCGCCGGTCGCCGCGGACGTGATGACGTTCGGCGCGGCCAAGGACGCCACGCTTTACGAAAGCCTGACGGGAAGTTTGAGCGGCGGGGGCGAGGATGGGATTTTTGTTGGGCGAACCGATACGACGCCGGGTGCTAACGCAGACCAGCGACGCGGCCTCATCAAATTTGACGTTGGTTCGATTCCCAACGGAGCGACGATTAACTCCGTTTCGCTTCGCCTGTCCGTAACGAGAGCACCGTCCGGCGTTCCACCGACCACGATGACTTTGCACCGGCTGCTCGGCGACTGGGGCGAAGGAACCGTAAACCCGGCGGGTCAAGGCGGAGGAGGAGCACCGGCGGCCAACGGCGATGCCACGTGGTTGCATCAGTTTCGCCCAGGCGACCTGTGGAACTCGCCCGGTGGGGATTTCGTTTCGCAGGCAAGCGCGTCGGCGTCCGTCGGATCGAGCGGATTTGCCACTTGGAGTTCGTCGAGTCAACTCGTTGCCGACGTGCAAAGTTGGCTTGCCAACCCGGCGGAAAACTTTGGCTGGCTCATTCACGGAAACGAGGCGGTGGTACGGACGGCGAGGAAATTCGGCAGCCGCGAGTTTGCCGCTCCGAATTCCCGCCCATTGCTTACCGTCGACTTCACGCTGCCGCCGGCGCGCACGCCCGGCGACGTGAACGACGATAGCGTGGTCGACGCGGCCGACGTGGCGTTGTTGGCCGCATCGTTTGGCACAACGACGACAGCCAACAACTTCGATGTCGGCGAATTCAGCGGCGACGGCCTCGTCGGGTTGGCCGACTTGGCGATCGTCCAGCGGAATTTTTCCGCGATCGGTCTCGCGCCGTCACCCGCGGCCGTGCCTGAACCGTCGGCGCTGTTCCTCTGTATCGCTGCGCTGGCGGTCATCGGCGGCGGCAAGGCGCGATCCTTGGCCGCGGCCAAATGCTGTACCCGGTAAGACGGAGCTCAGCGCACCGAGAAGGCACGGGCATCAACGGTACCGGGGCCACTGGGGCTGAACCGATGCTCCGCGCGGCGAGTCGACGGATCGAATCCGGCCGACAGGTTCACTTTCGTCGAGAACGACGGCGTTGGCCGTCTCGAACGCGCCCACATTACCGCCTTCGTCGCGGACTTCGAGGCGGAGGTACACGCGGTCGACGACGTGTCGATCGAGGGACCAAGCGTGAACGCCAGCGTTTGGCAGGCCGACGCCAATTGTCTGCCAGGGGCCAGCCGGCTTGTCGGCGAAGTACAGCGCGATCGGGCGGGACGATAGCCGCGCGTCGGCCGCTTCGTAGCGAATGACCAACTCACGGCCGCTTTCGGTCGCTCGCACGTCGGCGGAAGTGATTGCCGCAACGGGCTTGGTTTCGTCGACGACGACCCACATTTCCGGCAAGTCGCCTGCGGTCGGCCTCTGGCCACCGACCCGGTTTCCGTTGCGAACGACGAGGCGAAAGCCGTAAAGACCTTCGCCGGCTAGCGTCGCCGTGAACGGACTGCGGTTGTCGCCGTCGATGCCGAGGCTCTCCCAACTCCGCCCTCCGTCGTTCGTCGACCACAGCTCAACTTCTGCGATCCCCGACGGGCCGACGGATGCGACGTCGTATTGCAGCGAGATTCGCCGCGAACCGAGCACGCGCGGGCGTTCGCCGGGCGGCGGCTGTACGTCGTCTACGGGGCCGACGCGGCTGGTTACCGGCGGATGCACGGCGGTGGGCGACGGCAGTTCCTCGGCCGGCGAGTTCGACGGTTGATGGAGCGGTGGCCTTTGCTCCTGCAAGACCGGCCCCTGCTCCGTACGCCGCGATAGCGTCTGATTGGTCGATTCGTCGGTCGGCCATTGCTGCCGTTCACCGGGAACCACTTGCCGATTACGATCGAGCGGCGGCGGCAGCGCGAACTTATCGAATGGCGCGCCGTCGTGGTCTGGCTTCGTCGGGGGAGTGTCTTCGCGGGGAAGCGAGGCTTCGCGGGTGTGGCCGCGTGGCGCATCGGCGGTGACCGTTGGCGGCGCTTCGGTCGCGGGCGCGGCGAAATGCTTCGGGTCCGGCGATTCGCCGGCGGCCGGGATGTTAACTTGAACGGTCGTCACTGCAGGATTGCCGGCGCGGTCGAACACTTTTGCCTGGACGGATATTGTGGTCGCGCCCCGTGCTGGCCACCACGACGTGGAACTGACTAGCGTCGTCGGATCGAAACTGCCGCGCGGGCGCTCGAGCGCGACGGGCTGCATGGCGTCTGCGGTGCCGACGGTTAATTGAAACGACTCGTGGTCGAGAAGCGCGTCCGTAATGCGCCAGTGGGCGACGACCGCACCGGTCGGCGCTAGACGCGCGTGAAGTTCGACCTTGGGCGGCTCCGTGTCGACGATGGCCTTATAGCTGGGCCGGTATTGTGCATTGGGTGCATCGCGGTCGCTGGCCGATGCTAGCACGATGGCGAACAGGTACTCGCCGTCGCGCGGAACGTTGACGGCAAACGCGCTTGCCTTCGTGGATGCCGTGCCGGCTCGCTGCCACGTGCTTCCGCGGTCGAGGGACGCATATAGCCGCACCTCTTTGCCGGCGGCATTTTCGTCGGCCGCTTTCAAGGCAAAGGGGATCTCGAATCGCGCCCGCCGCTGGAACTCCGTGCGAACGGACGATTGCGGCTGGGATGTATTCTGGGCGATCGCCTGGGCAGGCACGCGGTCGAAAGGGAAGCCGCCAAGACACATTGCGGCGAGCAAAAGCGCGGCGCATCGCGCATAAACGAAGCGGCCGCAGCGCGGCGGAAAAGACAGTATGGATCGGCGGCGTGCCATGCGCTCGGCCTCCCTGCCTGGCGTGGCGAAATCAAAATCCTAGTCGTCGTTCGACGAGCGCGCAGCCGAACCTTGGCCCTCGCGCCTATCGAGCTTATCGACCGCGCAAATCGCGCAGCATAAGCGGACTTTCCGGCGAAAAGGGGCTCGTTTACGCGGGATTGGCGTTACGCGTCGTCCGCACAATCTCGGTAAATTGGCGAGCGAGCGACGTAATCCGCTCGAAATCGCGGGCTGCGATCGCCTGCGATTCCACCAACGAACCGCCGACGCCCAGCGCGCACGCACCGGCGTTGAGAAAATCGGCCGCCGTGGCCAATGTGACGCCGCCCGTCGGCATCAAGCGAACGTGTGGCAGCGGACCGCGGAGGGCTTTGAGATGGGCCGGCCCGCCGATTTCGGCCGGAAACACTTTGACGATGTCGGCCCCAGCCTGCCATGCCGTTAGCACTTCGGTCGGCGAAAACGCGCCGGCGAACACGGCCTTTGCGTACCGGCGACACAATTCGATTGCCGGAACGCTCACCACCGGTGTAACGACGAACTGTGCGCCGGAAAGAATGGCGGCGCGGGCGGTCTCCGCGTCGAGGACCGTGCCCGCCCCGACGACGGCCCGATCGCCCAGTCGGTCGCAAACGCGCTCTAGCACCTGGTGCGGCTTGGGAACTGTGAACGTGATTTCCACAATGTCCACTCCGCCGGCGACGAGCGCTTCGGCCACGTCGACGAGAATTTCGCCGTCGGTCGAGCGAATGACGGCGACGATGCCCGAGGTTAAGACACGATCGAGAGGCGTTGGCGTTTTCATTGGGTTCGCAATGACTGAGATGTTGGGCCGGACTCGCGACAGGCGTATGTCGTTGCGTCGAATCGTCACGAATTACGATTTCGCGGCCGCGCGATTGATCCATTCGCCGACTCGCCGCGTATAGGGAATGCACAAGCCGAACGTGAACGCTCGTTCACGCGACCTTTGAGCCGCGATGCTCGATGGAGCCGTCCGCTAGCACCGTTACTGACCGCGGCCGCTTGCTGGACGTTTTGCTCCGTGCCGCCCATAATACCTCGGAGCCGTTTGCCGCCCTATGGCCGCGAGGTGAATTCGCCGGGCTGGAGGGCGACGGTCGGGTCGGGCTGAATAGCGGGCGCTAAGGCAAGACGACGCGGTTGAAGGGTCGCACGGTGGACGAAATCAGCGTGGAGCGGTTGTCGCGATTGTTCCTCACGGCGGGTGGTTTGCTGACCGTCGTCACGATTGCGGCTTATGTCGTAACGACCATCCGGCGCAAGATTAACGACGATGGCGCTTCGGCCAGCGACATGCTCGATAATTTCAGGGAAATGCACGAGCGGGGTGTGCTTAGCGACCGCGAATTCCGAAACATTAAAACACGTCTGGCCACTCGCATCCGAGCCGAGTTAAGCAATTCCAAGGAAACGGGTTAGGACGACCAGCGACCGATGTGTGAAGTTCGCTTGCCGATGGCGGCGAGAGTGCTTCTCGGTCGGTCCAATGGAAACGAGAGAAAGCGGGGACGCGCAGGGAACGCGTCGCCACCGATAGCCTGGTTGGCCGAGGCGAGCAATCGCCGCGGCCGACGCCGACAGTTCGACATGCTCGACAGCAGCGTGGACAGGGAATGCCCAGCGAGCCGAACGGCCGAATGCCGTGCGGTTCATCGAGCCCAAACTCACGAACAATTCCCTGTCTTTGCCGCTTTGCAGCAAGTGGCCAAGACGCTAGCCGAGCAAAGGAGAAGGCATGCCCTCAGGTCGGGATATTGGCGGCGGCGGTGGCCGGCGCGGCGTCGGAAACGCCAAGAAGAATGCGTTCTGCTCGTTTTGCCGCAAGAGCTATCGCGACGTCGGCCCGCTCGTCGAGGGGCCTGGCGACGTTTACATCTGCGGCGAGTGCATCGAGCTTTGCCAGTCGATTCTCGACCAGGAACGGCGTCGTCGCGGGTCCGGCAAGCCGCTGTTCTCGCGGATTCCCACACCCCGCGAGGTGATGGCTCACTTGGGCGAGTACGTCATCGGTCAAGATTACGCCAAGAAGGTGTTGTCCGTCGCCGTGCATAGCCACTACAAGCGGCTGATGCACACGGGCGAAGCCGGCGACGTCGAAATCGACAAGAGCAATCTGCTACTCATCGGCCCAACCGGCAGCGGCAAAACGCTGCTCGCTCGCACGCTGGCGAAGATACTCAACGTGCCGTTTGCCATCGGCGACGCAACGACGCTCACCGAAGCCGGCTACGTTGGCGAAGACGTCGAGAACCTGCTGCTCAAGCTGCTGCACGCCGCCGACTTCGACATCGAATCGGCCCAGCGCGGCGTGCTCTACATCGACGAGATCGACAAGATCGGCAAGACGAGCAACAACGTCTCGATCACGCGCGACGTTTCGGGCGAAGGCGTGCAACAGGCGCTGCTCAAAATGCTCGAAGGGACCGTGGCCAACGTGCCTCCGCAGGGCGGCCGCAAGCATCCCGAGCAGCAGTACATCCAGATCGACACCACGAATATCCTGTTCATCTGCGGCGGCACGTTCGTCGGGCTGGACAAGATTATCAGCAAGCGGCTCGGCGAAAAGACGATCGGATTCGGCCAAAAGTCGGGCAATAAAGTCGAAATGTCGACGGCCGAACTGCTCGAGCAGTCGACGAGCGACGACTTGACGGAATACGGCTTGATTCCCGAGCTCGTCGGCCGTTTGCCGGTCATCGCCCCGCTTGGCCCGCTGGATGAAGTTTCCCTGGTTCGGATTCTGACGGAGCCGAAAAACGCGCTGATTCGGCAATATCAGCAACTGTTCTCGATGGAGAATGCCGAACTTCACTTTACGGACGAAGCCCTCCGCGCCGTCGCCGGCAAGGCGATCAAGAAGCAAACCGGCGCTCGCGGATTGCGGTCGATCATCGAAGGCATGATGCTCGACATCATGTTTGACTTGCCCGACCACGGCAGCGGCCAGCGATACGTCATCACCGAAGATGTCGTCGAAGGCCGAGCGAAACTGTTCCCAGTGCAAGACGCCAAGCCCAAAAGCGCGTAGCGTTCGATCCGCCTCCCCGCCGTCGATTCTCGCTTGTTCGCAAGCGAAGCGATGAGCGCCAGGCGGGCTTTCAACGAGCTACCGCGCGACATACGACAAGGCACGCGGCCGCGCAAACGCCGGCCGCGTGCCTTGTTTTTTTGTTTGCACCGCAAGGATTTCAAACGCTACTTGCGGCTGACCTTCATGGCCAGCAGATCCATCTGGCCCTTTAGGTCCGCCAACAACATGTGTGGACTGGCCCCTTCGGCCAGATGGGCGAAGAACGTGCTCGAACCGGCGCCGTAGGTGTTTCCCAGCAGCGTCGTGGTCTGCTGCAAGTCGACAAGCTGGCGGTCGACCTGCGCGAGCCGCTGTGCCGAGTTGCGGCTGTTTTGCCACATGCGCGAGACTTGTAGGACGATGCCGACCAGCAAACAGCCCTGGCCGCCAAGAAGGATCGGCAGGCCGAGATTCCATAGGGCCGTTCGTCCGCTGGTCAGCGACCAACCGGCCAACACGCCGCCGCAAACGAGCGCAAAGGTTCCGACGAGGAGAAATGTCCAGGCGAAGACGTTGCCACGCTGTTTCGGCTCGCTCGTCGATCGTGTTATTTCGCTCGCCGCGTGCTGATGCCAATCTCTCGATGCCAGATCCGTCGATGCTAAATCCGTCGTTGCCAAACGGACCGGTGGCGTCATCGATTGTGGACGATTCTCCGGCGCACCGATATTCGAGAAGGTGTGCAGCAGCCGTTCGGCTTCGCTGAGTTGCTGCTCCAACTGCCAATCGTCGGCGATTGGGGGCTGGGTGTCCCAATCTGTGTCGCAATCTGTGTCCCAATCGGCCCTTGGGTTCGCAGTGTGGGCAGGCGCGGGAGCGTGGCGTTTCCGTTCCGCCGTGCGCGTTCGCACGACCGAAGCACAGCGGGCGCAATGCGTTGCCCCATCGCCATCCGCGATGCCGGGTACGTCTTGCTGGCAATGCCTGCACCACATGAGTCGTTCGCCTAATTGATCGCCACGGTGGCGCGCATCGAGCGCGCGGCGCGATAGCTCTGCGCCAACGAGGATCGGCGGATCGGCGCGTTAAACTGTAGCGATTCCGCAAAGTTTTAGGCGCTTGTGCCCGGGAAGCTGCGGCAGGGACGCGGCTGATGCGGGCCGTTTTACGTGATAGCCGGCTAGATGCACCAGCGCACTCTCCGCGGTCATGTTTACGGGGCTTGGTCCAGGTCCGCCGCGTCCCAGTCAATCTGCTCACCGCCGTCGCGAGTGAACATCGGCAATAGCACGTCCTCGTCGATCGTGGCCGGCAACGCGCTGACCCCCTGGTTTGCAAATAACGCCATGAACGCCCGCCCGCGAAAGCCGTCTACTTCCCCCAGTCCACTCAGGAGCGCCTTCTTTTCGACGGTGAAATCCGAGGGTTTCGTCCAGGGCACCGCTTTGTCGGGGCCCACTTCGAGGACAAGCATCGTTCCGTCCTTGCTATCGGAGAATTCGTCGACTGGTTTGCCCATACCCGGCGCGAATACGGAACGGTCATCGACAACGGCCAAGAAACGTGTTTTGCCGCGGTGCTCGTTGTCCGACGTGTAGATAACGGGCATGCGCTTTAACAGTTGTTTGTTGTGTGGGCTGTCCCAGGGCTCATCGAGGTGGAACTCCTTGTGGAATTCGGCTTCGGCCTCGCCTTGGAACGGAAGCAATGCGACGCGCCAACTAAGTAGCGGTTTACCATTTTCATCGCATATCGCGGGTCGCGGATAGTGACCATGCTTCGCACGGTACGACTCGATTGCCGTTCCGATGTGATGCAGTCGCCGCATCCGCGCGTTGAAACTCAGCGTTTGAAGTAAACTGCGAATCATGCCGGGGAACGTTTTTTCCAAGGCATCCATGCCGTCAGGGCGTCGCCAAGTGGCGGTCACGAGCGTATCGCGTTTCGTGACGGATCGGGACTCGAAGAATTGCTTTGCGAACACTGCGAGGGCCTTGCCAAACTCATCACCGGCGTCCTCGCTCGCACTGGCAATGATCCGCCGGGCGTTGAGAATCCAAAGGCTCTCCGCCAATCCAAGGTACTCGTCGAGGGTCGCCTTAAGTTTGGCGGCGGCATCTTCGTCGTATGCGTGGACGTCAATCTTCAGCAACCTAAGGCCGGTTAAGTCGAGCGATCCGCTTAGCGCTCGAACCTGGTCGGGTAGATCATTGACGGCTTGAAAAGGGGCTGGCGTCGGATTGTCTCGCGTCAGTTTGGCGAGCCCATCCCGAAGCGGTTCAAAGGTGACAGCGAAACCCAAGTCACACTCCGCCGGTAGCGACTTAACTTGGGCCGCCAGCAACGAATCGCTTCCCTCGCGAGCCGCGACCATGGCCTTGAGAGTTGCCTCATCCGTGGCGAGCAGGAGTGTTCTCGCATCGGCGAATGCCAAATATTGCAGTAGGACTTGGGTGTCGACTCGGTAAGCTTGGACGTCGTCGACGATCGTCGCCGGCGCGAGTCGATATGCCTCCACAATTTGCGGCACGTCGAACGCCTCGATACCGCGAACGACGATAGCTTGCTTCTGCGCGGCTATGCCTTCTTCGGACCAACTCGTCGGATAATGGCCGGCCGAGACGATGTTGTCGATGTTCTTTGAGCCAACAATGGCGAACACTGATCCATTGGGCAAGAGACGATCGATTTCCAATCCGTCGACCAGCCGCGATCGGGCGATCTTGCGAACGTTGATGTAAGTGCTGGCGTGAAAATTAGTAGGAATGAACGCTGCATTGACGCTTTGCCGAATAGCGTCCGTCGACTGCACGGCGTTCGTGGTATTGGTCGCAACCGCTATGAAGATAACGGAAATGGTCGAAATTCGACACAATCGAGCCGTGAAACCACGAAGAGACATAACACAACTCCGAAAGGCGATTTAACGAGCAACTCAAAATAGGCGAACCGCAACCTGTCCCTCGGGGACGCAATAAAGCATATACCGACCGCGGCAGGCGAACAATCGAACCGACAGCGACATGCACAGCCATGCCGGACAAGTTCGTTCGTCGCCGTCGGGTGATTCGCCCCAATCGAAGAGGCCTACTCGTCCTCTATCGCTGACGGACGATACCAGTCGCCGCGAAGCCAGTCGACGATGAATTCCAACTCCCGCCGCGTCAACAGATTGTTCGTCGGCTTCTCGGCGTCTGCCGCGAACGCGGGCATGCGGTCGTTGTTCTCGCCGTAGAACCGCTCGTGGGTCGGGTTGCTCACTAGCGCCATCAGCCAGTCGCGCGAGCCGTACCCGGTCAGGTCCGGCGCCATTCCGAGATCGCCGTTGTCGTGGAAACGGTGACAATCGATACACGTTCCGCCCGACCACGAGAACTCGGCGATCGCCTTGCTTCCGGCTTCGAGCGTGCCATCTTTGGCGGCCGCGGCGTCGAGTTCCTTCTGGGCCGGCAGGGCCGCTTCGGCCGATAGGGCCGCAATCACGTTCTCGAGCGCCGTTTTTCCGGCGGCGTCCAGTTCGTCGCCGAGACTGTCGCGAACGAAGCCGACCATG
>JAJDEG010000456.1 GCA_029259895.1 Planctomycetota bacterium | reverse complement strand
CGCCCCGGGTTGTTCGTCGCCACGCGGGCGAGGATCCGCTCTAGTTCGGCAAGATTCACGCGCTGCGTGCCGACGAAATACCGACCCTCGACGTCGATATTAACCAGCGTCTCCTTCGGCCGCGCGGTCAGCGGCCGCGCCTCGCTGGCGATCGGCAGTTGGACCTCCAACTCGCGCTCTTCCTCGGCAAACCGCGTGGCCACCAGAAAGAAGATCAACAGTTGAAACACAACATCGATCATCGGCGTCATGTTAATGACGTCGAGAACGCTGCCTTTCTTGATCTTAACGGCCATAGTGTGCCTTCGATCGGATTCGCCAAGACGAATCCGCAATGCTCAACCAATTCTCATCGCCGCAATGCCCGAAACCGACTTCTCCGTCGGGCATCGAGAATCGGTCCTTGGTCCATTCCTCGTTCCCCTAGCCCCGCGCTTTCTCCACCACCGTCGCCTCGACCGGCTTCCCATCGTCGGCAAGCGACTTGGCGTTCGTTCGCAACTTCCCTTCGTACCGTTCCACGTGCGGCAACAACGTACCGGCCAGGTCGTCGACTTCGCGAAATAGCGACTGAATGCGACCCTCGAACCAGTGCGCGATCACGATAGCCGGAATCGCCACGCACAGGCCGGTAAATGTCGTGACGAGCGCCGTGTAGATGCCTTCGGCCAACATCGTCGCCTTGTTCTGCCCCACTTCCGCTTTGGCCGTAAAGAAGAACGCCATAATCATCCCCTGCACCGTGCCGAGCAACCCCAGCAGCGGGCTAATCGCCGCCGACAACGTCAGCCAGCGGACGTTTCCATACAGCACGGTCGCCTCGCGGTCGCTGGCCTCGGCCACGGCATGCTCCACCTCGGTATGCGGCCGACCAACCTTGAGCAGCATCGCGCGAATCACGTTGGCGGCCGCGGATGGATATTGTTGGCAAACGCGATACGCTTTGCGCGGGTCGAAGCGATCCTCCCCGGCGGATAGCTGGCCCAGCGCTCCGATCAACTCTTCCGGCATGACGCGCGAACGACGCAGCGCCAACGCCCGCTCGATGGCGACGATAACGACGACGACGGAAAGTGCGATAATGGGAATCATCAACCATCCGCCCTGTCGCGCCAGCTTGACGGGATTGAGTGACGGCTGATCGTCCTCGGCTTCGGCCTGCTTCGTTTCGTCGTCCTGCTCCTGCGCTCCGTCAAGAGCACGATCGATCCGCTCGTCGAGCGCCCGGTCGCCGGGCCCGCCCACGTCGCCTGGCGCCTGCGCCGCCAATCGCGCAGCGCTCGGCCAAACCACGGCCAGTGCCGCGCCGACCACCAGCCAAGCAATCCACCGCATCGCCGCCCCCGAAGAACATCGCATCATCACCTCGAAAATCCAATTCCGCGACCAATTCAATCCACACCCGCGCCACCCCTGCATCCTGACTCCCGTCTCCTGTCTCCTGTCTCCTAACTACTAACTCCCGACTCCTGCCCGCTATCCTCCCGCCGCCAGCTTGCCCAGCCGCTCCTTCGCCAGCGCCGCCTCTTCGCTTTGCGGATAACGTTCGATGGTCGCTTGAAACCACTTCTTAGCTTCGTCGCCAGCCTTCGATGCGGCGTAGACCTGCCCCAGCGAGAACGCTGCTTTGGCTTTCCAGCGGTTCGTTTCCGCCGTCGCATCGGGATATCCTTCGGCCACCTTATGATAGTTTCGCAGCGCTTCGCGGTAGTTCTTACGCAAGAAATAGATCTCGCCCATCATAAACCGCGCGCGAGCACCGACTTCCCGCGCGGTCTTGCGGCCGGCCGTGTCGAACTTGGCCACCGCCTCGTCGTACAGCTTCGCTGCCGTGGCCGCGTCTCCTTTGGCGTCGGCTTCGTCGGCCAGATTCCGCTTCGCCCACCCTTGCTCGTACAGCGCCTCTGGCAAGTAATACGAATCGGCATAGTTCGCCACGAGTCGATCGAGCGTCGCGATCGCCTCTTGCCAACGCTTGCCTTGCGAAGCGCACTGCCCGGCATGCAGCAGCGCCAGCACCTCGAAGTCCTTCGACTCCAGCTTCTTCGCCAGCGCCTGGTTGTAGGCCGGCAGCGCTTCGGCGAACTTGTTTTGCTTAAAGTAAGACTCGCCCAACATGAACGAACCTTCGGCCGCCAACGGTCCGTCGGCGGAAAGTTTCAACTGCCGCTCGAACGCCGCCTGTGCCTTGTCGTACTGCTCGGTGCGATACAACGCCCAGCCCATGCGATACGCGATCTTTTCGCCCAGCGATCCGCCCGGCGAGTTCTTTGCCGCCGCGTCGTATTCGGCGATCGCCTTGTCATAGGCTTTTTCGGCAAAGTGGTATTCACCCAACAGGTAATGCGCTTCGGCCCCAAACGGCGTCTCGCCAAACTCCGTGGCCAGTCTGGCAAACACGTTGCGAGCCTCATCGTCGCGCTCGAGCGTCCGCAGACTCCATCCCAACTCATACAGCACCCCGGCCGTATCGACGTATTTCGGATCGTCCTTAAGCAGCGCCTGATACGTCTTGACGGCTTCGTCGGGTTTCTTGAGTCGGTCCTGGCATAAGCCCAAAATGTGCCGTGCCGCCGACGTCCGTTCCGCCGTAGGATTCGCCGCCAGCACGGCCGCGGCGTCCTTGGCGGCGTCGTCATAGCGGCCCAGAAACTGCCTTGCCGCTGCGCGGTCGAATCGCGCATCGGCGGCGAGCTGGTGTTGCGGATACGTGTCGACCAGCGACGTCAACGTCTTCTCGGCCCCCGCATAGTCCTTCTGCTCGCTTTGCGCGAGTCCGATGCCGTGCAGCGCGTAAGGCGCGAACGGGCTGTCCGCATATTGCGACAGCATCTGCTGATACATGCCCAGCGCTTCCGGCAGCTTGCCAGAGCGGGCGGTGTAATTTGCCGTGCGATACGCCGCTTCCGCCAACAGCGGACTCTGCGGAAACTTTTCGACGATCCGCCTGGCGGCCGCAATCGCCTTGCCAAAGTTCTTCGTCGCGGCGTGGCTCTCGGCCGTTATCAGCAGCACGCGATCGGCATTTCGACCCTCCGGCGCGGCGTTGAGCGACGCTTCGCAAGCGGTCAGCGCCTTGTCGAACGCCTGCTGCTTAAACTCGCTCGTGGCGATCCAATACTGCACGTCGGCCAGCGCCTCAGGATCCTTTGCGTCGGCAACCAGCGGCGCGAGTTGCTCGATCGCCGCGGCATGCTTGTCTCCCAGCAGCAAGGCATATCCCAACCGCCGCTGCCACAGCAACTTATCGCGATGGCCACCGAACTTGGAAATCAATTCGCGGAATCGCTGCTCGGCTGCTGCGAAATCGCGGAGCAGCAGGCTCGACTCCGCCAGTACGGCCGCCGCCTCGGGCGCCAGGGCGTGCTCGGCGTGTCGCTTGAGAAAATCCGTCGCCAGCGCTTGCGCCTGCTTAGCGTCGTCGGCTTGCAGCGATGCATAAGCGGCCATGAAACGTCCGTCGGCCGCCAACGCATGCTCGGGATGCGCCTTGACGAGCGCCAGATACGCGTCGACGGCCTGCTTGCGCTGCGTCGGTTGATCGAACGTCGCGTCGGCCCGATCGAGCAGCAGTTGCGGCTCCCACTTCCCGCCTTTCGCGCCCGCAAGCGCTTTGGAGGCCACCGCGGCGGCTTCGGCCGGATTCTTTTCTCGCAGCAAACACCGGGCGGTCAAATGGGCAGCCTCTGCCGCTAGATCGACGTTTTCCGCGCCGAGTAGCGTGGCCATCGCCGCCCGCGCTTCGGCAAACTTCTCGACCAGCAGCAACGCCTTGCCGGCGTTCATCCGAGCGCTCGACACCTGCGGCGATTGTGGAGACCGCTTGGGGATCAGCAGATACAAGGCCGCCGCTTCGTCGTACTCCTTCAACTCGTAGGCACACGATGCTTGCTGCATCAGCGCCTGATCGGCTTGCACAAAACCTTCGATCGCCGCGGCCTTGGCGAATAGGGGTTTCGCTTCGGAAAACTTCTTCTGTGCGAGCAGCGTTTCGCCCCGGCGGAGCGTGACGTCCGCTGCCAGTTGGTGCGTCGCATGGTCCTTGAGAAATGCGTCGTAAGCCTTGCCGGCATCGGCCGGTGCGCCGAGTTCTTCCAGCGCGAAGCCCAGTCCGTACAGGGCGTTGGGAACCAGTTCGCTCTTGGGATGCTCGTCGACGAGCATTTCATAGGCCTTGACGGCTTCCGCCTTGCGTCCGGCGGCGTAATGCGCCTCTGCGTTGTAGTACAGCGCCTGCGGGGCGTGCGGCGACTTGGCAAATTTCGTCGCCACCGTCCCCAGCGCTGCCGCCGCCTTCGTTAAGTGATCGCCGCGCGCCGCGTGGTCCTTCGAGTTTTGGCCCAAGTGATAGTGCGCCAATCCGAGGAACAAATACGACTCGGCCGCCAATTCGAACTCCGCGCCCCCGGCGGCCAACGCCTTCTGAGCGGCCGCGACCGTCTCGTCGTACTTTTGCTGTTTGAGGTTACATACCGCCAAATAGTGCCAGGCCTTGGGCACGAGCGGGTCTTCGGGATATCGCTTGAGGAAGTCCGCATATTCGTCGGCCGCCAGTCCGAATTTCCCGCCGTTCTGGAAATTCACCGCGTCGGAGAACTGCAAGATCGCCTCGTCCGACGAACGGACCGGCGGCTTACTCTCGCCCGGCGGCTGCGCAGCGCACCAAGCCGGCAGTCCCGACAATGCACCAACGGCGAAGGCTAGAGCCAACGCTCCGCCCCGCGCCCGCAAGCGAAATCCGCACGATAACGCGCGAGAAAAGGCCACGACGCCCTGCGATCCGTTGCGAGAGAAACGATCCATTGCCGAAAACCTCTAGCGAGACTCGTCTTACCTACAAAACACCACGTATCGGCCGCCGCGACCGGCGACACGAAATCAAACGCAGCGGCTGACGAAACCCATTATCGCCCCAATGCTCGATTATTTCCAGAACGCCGATTTGCTCATTGGGCGGACCCGTCGGCGCACCCATTGGGGCAGCCGTCGAGTTTCCGTTTCGCAGGTCGCTTCGAGTTCACCGGCGCTCCGGGCGCAGCCGTCCACCGGCGCACGCAAGCGAGGCGATACACGGGACGCCGCGCCGCCTTTTCTTGCAAGAATCTCTGTTCCGCGAGAAAACTTGTAACACAAAGGCGACGGCCAGAGAGAGGACGTAATCGAAATGACCGCTAGCCGCAAATCGTTAGCGTCTGATTCATCGAAATTTGCGTCGAAAGAACTCGACCGCGGTGCGAAAACGGCAATGGACCGTTCTACGGCCAACGCTACGCTTCGGTTCGCTCCGATTCGCCGCGCCGCGCCGAGCCGTGCCGAGGCGATTTGCGCCAAGCGATAAAGCTCGACAAAACTGCCGAGCAGCGTCGCTACGCGACAGCAGCTTCACCGCGACTCGCCGCCACCTCGACCGCGGTCATCGGTGGTCACGCCGTTGCCCCGTCATGCGTCGTCCGGCTCCGCTGGCCACGACTCGTCTGCCCCCGACTCGTCCCCCTCGGCCGCTCTCGCGACGCACGCCGCGACGGCCAAATCGCCGGTCACGTTGAGCACGGTGCGGCACATGTCGAGCAGGCGGTCGACGCCGAGAATAATGGCGATGCCCTCCGGCGGCACGTCGACCCTAATCATCAACACCATGACCAGTGGGATCGACCCGCCCGGCACGCCCGCCGTGCCGATGCCGGCCAAGATCGCCATGATCACCACCTCAATCTGACTTGCCAGCGAAAGCTCTACGTCAAACACCTGGGCGAGAAACAGCACGACCACTCCCTCGTAGAGCGCGGTGCCGTTTTGATTGCCGGTCGCGCCGACGGTGAGGACGAAGTTGGATATCTTGGGCGGTAATTTCAGATCGTACTTGGCGACGCGGAGAGCCGTGGGCAGCGTGGCGTTCGACGACGACGTGCCGAAGGCCACGACCATCGCCTCGCGGACGCCGCGGAAAAACTCCATCGGGCGCATGCGGGCGAACGCCCAAATCACCGCCGGATAGACGACGCATAAATGAATCGCAAACCCGGCCATCGCCGTGACGACGAACCAGAACAGCGTCACCACGATATCGATCCCCAATTGCGCGGCGATCGAGAACACCAAACATCCCGCGCCGTAGGGAGCGAGTTTCATAGCGAACGAAATCACCGCCATCGACACCGCGAACAGACCTTCCAATCCGGCGACGAGCGTTTGCCCCTTTTCGCCGACGCTCGCGAGCGCGATGCCGAAGATGAGCGAGAAGAACATCACGGCCAACATGCCATTACCTTTGCTCGATGCGTCCAGCGCGCCGACCATTTCTTGCAGCGGGTTTTCCGGCAACATGTCGACAAGCGTATCGACGAACTTCTTCTTCGACTCGGCCTTCTTTTCGTTCTCTTTCGTCTCGTCTTCGTATTTATCTTGTAGCTGCTTCCGCTGCTCCGGATCGAGCGTCTTGCCCGGCTCGAACGTGCCGACCAGCACGACGCCGATAATGACGGCGGCAATCGAGAAAATGCCAGTGTAGAGCAGCGTCCGCAGTCCGACGCGGCCGAGTTGCTTCAAGTCGCCCAGTTCGACGACGGCCAGCGCCAGCGCCGAAAACACGAGCGGCACGACGACCATGAACATCAGCCGCAAGAACACCTTGCCGACAGGGTCGGCGACGTTCTCAGCGACCCAGGTCACGTTCTCGGCCGCTTCGGGCGAGTCCAATTTGCCGGCAACGTAATTCGCGATCAACCCCAGCGACGCGCCGAGCACCAGACCGATCATGATCTGGGTGTGGAGCGGGACGCGGCGTTTTTCGGTCGTTTGGGCTTCCATGCGGCAAGGTTCCCTTCACTGTCGGCGACTGGATTGGACGTGTTTTTCGCTACACCTCGAAAATGCGCCGCACTGGGCAGCTGAACCCCGGCAGCACATCGCCGCCGTCGAGCGTGCCGTCGAGCGCGTCGTCGATCGAAATGGTCGAACGTTCGCCGCCGGCGCGATAGATCGTTACGGACTTGGTCGCCCCGTTCACGACCCACACCAACCGAGTGCCGCATCCGAGCCAATGCCGGGCTTTCGCTTCCACTTCCGCCCGTCGGTC
>JAJDEG010000455.1 GCA_029259895.1 Planctomycetota bacterium | reverse complement strand
GCATTCATAGAACGTTACTTCCGCCTAATGGGAATCTGACTTTTCCGACAGAGCCTAGTTGTGCAATCCTCTGCTACGTGGGAATCGCGACATTGGTCTTCGTCACAGTGATGCGTAATTCATAAGATCATCAGGCAGTGTTCGAACAACGTAATCAAGTGGAGCTACGGAAATGCGAAGAACTAACCACCGTCGCGGTTCCGCCATCGGCCGGCAATTGCGGCATGAGCAACTTGAGAAGCGCGTCGTGCTCAGCGGCGTCGGCGGTGTTGACGGCGGAATTGCGGCAAACAGTGGCGTTGGCGAGGATCTGGCTGCGGAGCCGTTGCACGCCGATCAGAGCGCCTTGCTAGCGCCGCTGCTGCGAGACGCGGTTGCCTCGCTGGCGCGAGTAACGGACATCGAGGGTTTGAACGTCGTTCGCGATCAGCTTTCGATATTTGGGTGGGCTGACACCTCGCTCCTCGGCGACATCCATAGCTTCGCCGACGTGCGAGACGTGATGAATTTGATTCGGTCGCGCCAACCCATCGGCTCGGCGACCGATGCGCCAACGCCCAACGCCGCTGCGGTCCTATCTGCGCCAGCGACCGATGCCGTACCCGGCGAGTACTTGATGCGGTTCAATTCGCTGAGGCTCGACTTCCTCCAGAGGCAAAGCATTGAGTTGCAAGGCATGTCTCGTTCGGCGCTTTCGAGCGCAATAGAGGACGTCTTGGGCGTTGCAATGTTTGAGGAAACGCGGCGTGGAGGAGTTCGAGCCGCGCGGACATACGAAGAAGGTGGCTTGGATAGGGAGTTTGCCGAATCACTTCTGGCGACCGGCCTGCTGGATTACATCGAGCCCAACTGGACTTACACGATTGATGCAGTGCCAAATGATCCGGATTTTGGTGTTTTGTGGGGTCTCGATAACACCGGGCAAAACGGCGGCTATGCCGACATCGACATCGACGCGCCCGAGGCGTGGGACATCGGCGTCGGAGATCCGAACATCGTCGTCGCGGTCATGGATACGGGAATCGATTTCAGCCACCCAGACTTGGCCGACAATATCTGGACGAACGAGGACGAAATGAACGGCGTCGCTGGAGTGGACGACGACGGCAACGGGTACATTGATGACATGCATGGCTGGAACGGTCAAACCGACACCGGTGACGCCAGCGACGACCATTACCACGGCACGCACGTCGCCGGAATCATTGGAGCCGTCGGCAACAACGGCATCGGCGTTACGGGAGTGAACTGGCGGACGAGTCTCATGTCGGCCAAGAATCTAAACGCATCCGGAAATGCGAATTGCTTGAACAATATCATTGCCTTGGAGTACGTGATCAATGCGAAAGAAAGCTTTGACGCCGGCATGGGCGGAGCGAACGTTCGCGTGATTAACGCTTCCTTTGGTGGCGCTGGGTTTTGCTATTCCTTTCGAGATTTGTTGCGTGAAGCGAACGAAGTAGGTATCGCCTTTGTTGCGGCCGCGGGCAACGGCGGGCCGGACTTTACGGCCGACGACATCGACGTCAGCCCGCACTATCCGACCAGCTATGATTCTCCTAATATCATTGGAGTTACCGCGCACGATCGGTATGGCCACATACTTGGATTTGCGAATTACGGTGCGAAAACGGTTGCCCTGGCGGCGCCGGGCTTCAGTATCATCAGTACGACACCGATGATACAAACCGACATAATGACGTCTTTCAATGTTTCCCCGATGTATAACTCTCTTGCGGGCACTTCGATGGCGGCGCCGCACGTGAGCGGCATTGCCGCGCTGGTGTTGGCTCAGTTTCCCGATCTGACGCCCGCCGAACTGAGAATTCAGATCATGAACGGTGCGACACCGAGCCAAGCATACAACGGGCGACTGGCGATGCCTGGCGTTGCGAACGCCATCGGAGCATTAGGTGGCACAGTCGATCGAGACGGCGATGGCAGGACAGACGAACTTGACTGTGCGCCATTAGACCCTCAGGCCTGGCGTTCGATTCTATATCATGATGTGGACGAAGACGGTGTGCCAGACACGTCCATCCGTTGGGCCACCACATGTGTCGGATCAGTAATTCCACCGGGATTCACCGACAATGAGAACGGGCCCGACAACTGCGTCGGTGTACTCAACCCTGGACAAGAGGACCACGATGGTGACGGAATTGGCGATCCGTGCGAGGCCTTGAGCGCGGATGGGGATGGCGACGGCCAGAACGACGATTACGATTGTGCGCCCGATGACCCAACCCGTTGGACGCGACGCGCATTCAATGACCTCGATCGCGACGGAGTAAGGAACAGTAATACGCTTTTTAATCTGCCAGTCGGCTGTTTCGGGGCGGTGGCTCCAGGGAGTTTTACAACAAATGATGAAGGACCTGTTGATAACTGCGGACTTGTGGCAAACCCAGATCAGCTGGACACCGACGGAGACGGCATTGGAGATGCGTGCGACGAAACACCATTTGGCGACGGTTCGGCACAGTCATCGAGTTGGTTGGGACGAGCCGACGGCGCCGCCGTAGATGCAGTGCTGGATTCCAGCGGAGAACGTGAATTCGCTTTGCGCGGGCATCGCGCTCTGGCGGCAATCCAGACGCGGCGTCGACCTTTGGTCATCGAACAATCGGAGACTACTAAGCCTAGACGACCTGGTGCCGACGATGCCGTCGGACGCCCGCTCGCGGTCGGTGTGCCAAACCGCCGGCCCGTACGCCGTGCCGCGGTCGTTTTGACCAGGACAACGGACGGCGAGTTAGAGTGATGCTGCCGAACTAGGAAGAGAGGCCCGGTGGTGCAACGCGGTTAACAACCTCTCCTGTGAAAGCCTATTCGGCTTCGTCGGGCATGGTCAAGTCCCTGACCGGTCGGCGGTGGCGGAAAAGGTGGGCAAGGATCGTAGCCGCGTCGTCGACGGGCGCGAACCAGCGCCGCTTGTAGCTGACGATCTCTTCCGAGAGACCGTAGCCGAGAAGTTCCCTGCGGTTGGCGGCGACGCCGCCGAGGACCAGTTCGACGACTTCGTCGCCGGCGATGCGGGCGGTCGTGAGCCGCCAGCCGTTGTCGAGTTCGATGACGGCGCCGTCGGTGAGCAGAGCGACGATTTCGTCGGCCGAGGCTTCGCCGAGCGGCGTGCCGATGCCGAGACGCTGCTTGACGTTCGGCACATCGGACGGGCTGAGGTTGAGGCCGACGAGGGCCTGGCCGTCGGCCAGGATCGCCCGTG
>JAJDEG010000454.1 GCA_029259895.1 Planctomycetota bacterium | reverse complement strand
GACGGAAGCTCGACGCGCGACGCGAGCGGTGCGACCGCTTCGGCGGAACGCTTGCCGGCGTCGACGAGCAAGCCGCCTTGGGCGAAGCCGTGCGTGCCGATGGCGGAGCGGCGACCGCGGTCGAGCAATCGAGCCAAATCGACGACGTCGATCGCCGACGTACCATGCAGCCGAAGCACGGCGACGGCCACGGCGAGCGACAGTTGCGTTCCCACACCAAGACCGCAGTGCTGCTGCGGACCGGTGACTTCAAGGCGGCAACGCGGCGGTTCCGGTAGCAGGCCGACTTCGACGAGACGCGAAACGACGTCCGCGGCGCGACTGGCCGCGCGACTGGCCGAGGGACCGGACGCGGAAAATCGGTCGGCCGACGTCACCGCGACGCAAACTTGCGGCTCGTCGATCATCACGCCAGCGCCGCCGAAGCTCAGTCCGTCCGTCGCGTCAAACGCGAACAGCCCGAAGTGCAAACGGCTTGGCGCGGTCACAGTAACGCTGCGCGGGAACGACATTGAAATCTCGCCGCCTAGCCGGCGTGCGCGGCCAACTCGTTGCGGGCGAACGCCTCGCCCAGCGACGCGTCGAGCACGCACTCGTAGCCCTCGATGCGGGCGACGAGCCGGCCGGCGTCGTCGCAGAACTCGATCGTCGCTTCGGCGTGATGCGGTCCTTGCCGATCGATGCGAATCGTGGTTTGCATCTCGCCACTTGGAAAGGCGCGGGCGAACTGCCGATAGCGGGCGAACCGCGTCGGCAGCGATCCGATGCCGCGCTGCTCGAAGCACCACACGATCATCAATTGGAACGCCGCGTCGAGCGCCAGCGGGTCGGCGAACCAACGGTTGCGGAGCGGTTGCTCGATCCACGCAGAAGGGCTGGGCGCCGTCTGCACCTGAGCGACGACGCCATCGGGACCACAAATATCGACGTTGGCGATGCCGTGCAACTGCGGACCGTGGAAAAGCCGTACGCCGTCGTAGACGTTTGGGTCGGAAAGCGGATTTCCACGCGGCGGCACGAGCGACGGCGTCGCGTCGGTTACGCCCGATCCGAGCACGACGCGGGCGCGAGCGTGAAGCGTGGAGCCGCTGTGCAGTTCTACCTGAACGATCTCCGCTCCTTCGTGGGCTTCGGGCATCGAGGCCAGCACGCGAAGCATGACCGGCGCATCCGGTTCCAGAATGACGCCTTTGAAAACGCGAAGATCGTCGAGGCCGACGAACTCCAGGCCGGGGTTATCGTGAAGCGCCGCGTGCGCCAGCCATTCGACCATCAATGCCATCGGCAGCACGGCACGGCCGTTGATGACGTGCGAACGCAACACGGGGCAAGTTTCGATGCTCAACTCGCGTTGAAACGCGAGGCTCATTTTTGCGGGGGGGCGAATGTCGCGAGACGGCGATACGTGGGCATCGCCGGTCGAGGGAATGCCCGTCGGCGAAATCGTGTCTTCCGCATCTGCGGGACGAGGACCGAGCACGACAATTTCCACGGGTCCGCCCGGTGCGGTGGCGAGTTCGTCGGCGAGGAACGCGGCACCTTCTTCGAGTCCGATCACGCCGACGCCCTCGGCCGCGAACAGCTTCTTGAGTTGCGGCGTGACCATGCCGCCGTCCCACGGTCCCCAGTTGACCGACAGCACGCGGCAATTTGGCCGCTGGCGGGCTTCACGCTGGGCGAGTTTGTTAAGTGCTTCGTTCGCCGCGGCGTAGTCGATCTGGCCTTTACGGCCGTAGCGAGCCGTGGACGATGAGAAGAACGCCAGAACGCTCAGGTCGTCGGCCGCGGTCGCTGCGAGCAGGGCCGACGCGCCGTCGACCTTCGTCGACCAGACGTCCGCAAATTGTTCGTCGGTTTTGTCCTCGATCAATCGATCGGCGAGTACTCCAGCCGCGTGGACCGCGCCGCGAATCGGTCCCAAATGCTGGCGAGCGTCGGTGAGCACCGGCCGCAACGCCGCGGCATCGCGAACGTCGAGCGAGCGATAGACCGCGCGGCCGCCGGCGGCTTCGATCCGGGTGATCGTGCGGGCGATTTCTCGACCGGCCAACAAGCGGCGGCATTGAAACTCGACGGCTTTCGGTGCGATCGGGCCGCCGTGTTGGGCGACGATGGACCGTTTGATGTCTGCCTCGGTCGAGAGGCCGGCGGCCCAGTCGGGTTCGGGTGTTGGCTCAGGACTGCGTCCGAGTAGTAGCATCGTGCAGCGATACTTCGTAGCGAGCGCCACGGCGGATTCGGCGGCGACGCCTCGCGCGCCGCCGCTGACGACGACGACGTCGCCCGATGCGAGCGGTTCGCGTGCGGATGGTCCGCTAACCTTGGCATCGAGTTCGAGAGCGATTGGCCCGGCGGCCGTAATGCCGACTTCGACGGGACCGGCCGCTAGCAGTTGGTCGGCGATTTGCCGCGCGAGCGACTCGACGGAGATGGCGTCATCGACGTCGATCGCTTTGGCTCGTACTTCGGGCCATTCGAGCGCCGCCGTTTTCGTCAGGCCGGCGAGCGCGCCGGAGACGGGATCGCTCGGCACGCGGTCGCCGAGACCGAATCGCCCGTCGATGCGTGAGACGGTGGCCAGCACGGCGGCCGAAGTGCGACCGGTCTCGCGCAAGCCAGGTCCGACGCGCTGGATTACGCGGAAAGCGTCGGCAATGAAACTGTTCGTGTCGTTAGCAGCCGCAATGCGCTTGGCAGCGCGACGCTTGTTCTCGCCGGGTAGCGCGTTCTCACTTGGCATTGCCGGCGAAAGCACGCACAGCCCGCAAACGGGGCGATCGCCGAGAACCGCATCGAGCGGAACGACGCGGGCGACGATCCGCCGGGCGATCAGCTCTCGGCGGAGGGCTTCGGCGAGCTCGCCGCCGTCGTCGGTGATCCAGAATTCGGCAGAGTGATCGAGGGCGATCGGCTCGCCCGAACGGGCGACGGGTGCGGCGCGAAGCACGCGCTGAATCAGGCCGTCCGATGGTTGGGCGACTCGTTCGGCGGCACGTTTGGCGAAAGGTTCGGCGATGGGTTCGGCCGCAACGGGCGGTGCTTTGGGTATGGACGGTGCCGTGGCCTTGTGCGCCGCGCGTTCGATGAGGGCCGGCGGAGTCGCGGCGCTAGGCGGCGCCGCCGGCGAGGTAGGGTTTGCGGCGGTGTTCTCGCCAAGAAAGACGACAATCTGTCGCAACGTTTCCAGGCGGCCGAGATCGTCGGGGCGAACGGCCGGCGCGTCGGGCATACGCTCCTGAAAGGCGGAAAGGATCTCGACGCGCTTGATCGAGTCGATGCCGAGGTCGGCGTCGAGACTCATGTCGAGCTCGAGCGTTTCGACCGGGTAACCGGTTTTGTCGGCAACGACTTCCAGCAGCGTTTGCGAGTAGTCTTGCGGCGCTGGGCTGGGGTTTGTTACCACAGAGGCCGCAGAGGACACGGAGAGTGTTGATGAGGGCGGCGGCGAGGTTGTTGGCGGCGAGATGGGGGGCGACGCGAAGGATGAGGTCGTTGTCGACGGTGTCTGCGCGGTGATGAATGAGACGATTTGGCGGAGCGTTTGTAGGCGGCCGAGGTCGTCGGGGCGGACCGCGGGGGCGTCGGGCAGACGCTCTTGAACGGCCGACATGATTTCGACGCGCTTGATCGAGTCGATGCCCAGGTCGGCGTCGAGGCTCATGTCGAGGTCGAGTGTCTCGACCGGATAGCCGGTCTTGTCGGCGACGATTTCTAGCAGCGTGCTCGATAGGTCGACGGCAATCGGCGCGGTGGAAGCGGAGGGCTTGACCACGGAGGACACGGAGGGGGGTGGTTGTACGGGGTTCGCCGTCGGTGAACGCTGCGGAGGTGAATATTGCGGAGGTGCTGCGGCACTGGCATTTGCAGCAACGGGCCGCGGCGAAACGGTTGGCCGAGGAGTGGCGGGCGGTGGAGTGGCGACGGGACGCGAGGCCGGCGGCGGTTCGCGTTCGACGGTGGGCGCGGGCGGGTGCGATGGAGCGGGAATATTCGGTGTGGGAATTGTCGCCGCGGGTGCCGTCGGAGCCGTCGTCGGCGCGCCCAGCGCCGCACCGAGGAGCCACTGTTGCTGCTCGACTAGCTGCTCGACGGTGCGTTGGGAGGTCAGTTGCCCTTCGAGATACTGGCGGTGCAATTGGGCCGTCTGCTCTTGCATTCGCTCGAGCGCGAGGATGCTCTGTTCGTTCAGCCGGAGGGCTTGGTCGAGGTCCATATTGCTTCGTGGGCGGGAGGTTGGCGAGATGGGGCGCGGCGCGTCAATCTTGACGGGGGGCGATTCGGCGTGGCTTGGCGGCTGAGTCGCGATCGGTCTCGGAATCGAACTCGGCGGCGCGGCGGGCGCTCGAATTGGGCGAACCCTTGATTCTATCGTGGGCGTTGCCGAAGCCGGGCGGATTTCGGCCGGTTTTTCCAAAGGTTTCTCGATGCGCTGGGCGGTTGGCTCGGGCTTGGGCAAATCGCGCGGCGGCCGGGGAGGTCTCGGTTTGACGTAGTTGGCGCCCGTGAGCGGCACGATTAGGCCCGGTTTCTTGGCGGCGGCCGCGTCGACAGCCGCGTCGACGGCGGGCTGCGGATCCCAGATCGATAGGTCGACGGTGTGACCTAGGACCGCGAGTTGGGCCAGTGTGCAGGCCAGATCGAACTGGCCCGAGCGACGTCCGGACGAGGCGTCGATGGAAACGGCGACGTGCGGCCGGTCGGCGAGAATCGCGCGGACGAGGCCGGAGAGCTTCGCCTGCGGCCCGACTTCGACGAACGTGCGCGCGCCGAGGGCGTACAGCGTTTCGATCTCGCGGACGAATTCGACGGGACGGGCAAGTTGCGCGGCGAGCGTATCGCGGGCGGAAGCCTCGTCGCCGGGATAGACGTCGCCGGTCGTGTTGGAGAGCACCGTCGTCGCTGCCGGATGAAACACGACTTGCCCCAACGCAGCGGCAAACGCGGCTTGCGCGTCGGCGACGAGCGGACTGTGAAATGCGGCCGCAACCGGCAGCTTGACCGTGCGGACGCCGAGGCCGGCGAACCAATCCGCGGCGCGATCGATTTCCGTCGTGGCACCGGAAAGGACGAACTGGGCGGGACCGTTGTGATTGGCAATCGTGAGATCGAGCGCCGCTTCGGCGACGGCTGAACGGACGGCGTCGACCGACGTTGCGACGGCGAGCATCGATCCGCGGTCGCCCGTTCCCGCGGCCATTAGGCGGCCGCGCTGGACGGCGAGGCGACCCAGGTCGTCTTCGCGGATTCGCCCGGCGGCGCAGAGGGCGACCAATTCGCCGAAGCTGTGTCCGGCGAAGGCGTCGGCCGATACGCCAAACGCTTCGAGAACCCGCCAAGCACCGAGGCTGACCGCGCCGAGGGCGGGCTGAGCAACGTCCGTGCGGCGTAGGCGATCTTCTTGCGCGGCGCGATCGGCGTCGGAGAAGACCGGCGGCGGGAAGATGCAATCGCTCAACCGTTGCCCGTGCTCGGGGCGTGCGAAGGCGCGATTCGCCGCGTCGAGGGCCGCGAGCATTTGTGGGAACTGACAGGCCAGCTCACGCTGCATGTAGACGTACTGCGAGCCTTGACCGGGGAACAGGACGGCGAGCTTGCCGGGCGGTCGGCCGGATGCGAAGTAGACTCCGTCGGGCGTGGACCAACGGGATGAGGCGTCGGCGGTCGCATTCGCCTTGGCCGCCAACGTTCGCCGCGCACTGGCTAGCGAGCGACCGACGTCGCCGACATTTTCGACGACGATCGCCAGGCGACATTGCTTTGAAGCGTCAAAGGACGTCCGCATCGCGGCGGCGCGCGAGCGAAGTTCTTTCCATGTCGCATCGGCAGGGAAATTGGCGAGCTGCGAATCGATTTCCGCTGGCGTCGAACCGCAGACGGCGAGAATCTGTACGCGGCCGTCCCAACGCACTTCGCTGCGCTCTTGTTCGGCCTCTTCGAGCACGCAATGGAAATTGCTGCCGCCAAAACCGAACGCGCTCAGCGCGGCTCGCCGGGGATGTTGGTCCGCCGCCACCCAGGGACGGGCGAGCGTGTTGGCGTAGGCTGGCGAATTGCCGCTGAGCAGCGGTTCGAGCGGCGTGCTGACCTTGAGCGTTGGCGGCAGCACCTTGTCGGAGAGCGCGAGTGCGGTCTTGATGAGGCCCGCCACGCCGGCGGCGGCCTTGGTGTGGCCGATCATCGACTTGACCGAGCCGACGGCGCACCACGTTCCCTCGCCGCCGTCCTGGCGAAAGACTTCGGCCAGCGACGTCGATTCGGTCAGGTCGCCGACCTTCGTGCCGGTGCCGTGGGCTTCGACCAGTTCGATGGACTTGGGCGAAACGCCGGCGGCGCGATACGCGGCGCGGAGGGCTTTCATTTGGCCGGCCGCGCTGGGGGCGTAAATCGCGTTGCCGCGACCGTCGCTCGACGAACCGATGCCGCGGACGACGGCGTAGATGCGGTCGCCGTCGCGGCGGGCGTCGTCGAGACGCTTGAGCGCGACCATGCCCAGGCCTTCGCCGAGGATCGTGCCGTCGGCGTCGGCGGCGAACGGCCGGCTGTCGCCGGTGGGCGAGAGGGCCGGCGTCTTGCTGAAGCACATATACATGAAGATGTCGTTGAACGTATCGAAGCCGCCGGTGAGGACCATGTCGGCGCGGCGGGATTGCAACTCCATCGCGGCCATGTGCAGGGCGCTGAGCGAACTCGCGCAGGCGGCGTCGACGACGCAATTCGTGCCGCCGAGGTCGAAGCGGTTGGCGATCCGTCCGGCCGCCACGTTGCCGAGCAGACCGGGGAACGAGTTCTCTTGCCAGGGGACGTAACCGTCGGCGATGCGCTGCACGACGTCGTCGGCGACATCCTTCGCGACGCCGGCTTCGGCGAGGGCCTTTCGCCACAGAGGATGGCCCAAGCGAGCACCGAGCGGGATCACCAGTTGCAGCGTGCCGGTGACGCCGAGGATGACGCTGGTGCGGTCGCGGTCGAAGGCGCGGCCGTCGGTCGCGTCGCGGCTGGTCGCGTAACCGGCGTCGCGGAGGGCTTGCTCGGCGACGACGAGGCCTAGCAACTGCGAAGCGTCGGTGGCTTCGAGATTGTTGGGGCTGATGCCGTAGCGGAGCGGGTCGAACGGGTAGGCGCTTAAGAATCCGCCGCGACGGGCGTAGGTCATGTCGGGCGAGGACGGATCGGCGGCGAAATAGTCGTTGGCGTTCCAGTGCGTCGGTGGGACTTCGGTGATGCAGTCGACGCCGGCGCGGATGTTCCCCCAATAGGCGTCGAGCGAATCTGCACCGGGAAACAGGCAGCCGATGCCGACGATGGCGAGCGGTTCGGCGGATGGCGGTTCGGCCGGCGGGTTTTCTGGCGTATTTGGATGCCGCGCGTCGCTCATGGCAAGTACTCCTGCAACTCGGCCATTTCGCGGGGCGCGATTTGCGTGGCTTCTGCGGGAAGCGCGACGCCTTGATTGCGGGCGGAGGCGATGCGCGTGGCGACGGCCGCGCCGTACATCAGGTTCCAGGCGAGAACTGCCGCGCGGCGTTGTTCGGGCAGCGCGAGCGGCGTGCCCTTGGTCCATTCGTTGAGCGCACCCATCGCCGGGCCGCACCAGACTTGATAGTCGACCTGCCGCGACGACTCGCCGCGATTGGCCCAAATGCTCGACAAGCCGAGGTACCAGCGAAAGACGAGGGCCATCTTGTGCTTCGGATCGGCGGCGGCGCGTTCGACTTGGGCCGGATCGCGCTCGGAGAAGAACGCTTGTGTCTGCCGCCAGATTTCATCGAGCGGCGCGTGGAAGATGGTCTTTTCCAGCGTCGCGCGCTCGGCGGCGGATATCTCGTCGAGCGATGCGTGCGTTCGATACAATTCGTAGAGGCGCTGCGCGCGCATGGCGAACATCGTGCCGCGGCGAAGGACTTGCAGCTTGACGCCCATCTCGAACATGTCGGCGGCGGGGGCCATGATGACGTCGGCCTGCTGGGCGTCGGCGAGCATTTTTCGCACTAAGTCGCTGGAGCCGGACTCGACGCAAGCTTGATTGATCGAACCGGTGACGATGTAGGCGGCGCCCATCGCGAACGCTGCCGCGGCGGAAGCCGGCGTGGCGATTCCGCCGGCCATGCCGACGCGAAGCGGAGCGTCGTAGGCGAAATCATGCTGCAAGCGATCGCGTAGGGCGAGCATGGTGGGCAGCAACGTGATGGCGGGGCGATTGTCGGTATGGCCGCCGGAATCAGCTTCGGCGGTCAGGTCTTGGGCCATTGGAATGCGGCTGGCCAGCGAGACTTGCTCGTGGGTAATCTCGCCGGTGCGAACGAGTTCGGCCAGCAGCTTCGCCGGCGGAGGGCTGAACCAGCGGGTGGCGACTTCGACGCGGGATGCTTTGGCGATGATGCGGTTGGGCGCGACGACACTTCCAGCGGCGTCGACGTGAATTCCGGCCACGCGATAGCGGACAACGGGGAGCGTCAGGCCGAGATACGCCGACGCCTCGACCAATCGAACACCGCGGCGCAGGTATAAGTCGACGATGGCCGCTTCGTGGGCCGGCTCGTTGGGGCTGTGGATCAGATTGAAGGCGTAGGTTCGGTCGCCGAGCGATTCCAGTCGGTCGATGGCCTGCGAGACGTCGGCGACCGTCAATCCGGCCGCCCCGAACGACGCGAGCAGGCCTTCGCGGGCGATGGCCTCGACCAGCTCGCACGACGCAATGCCGTTGGCCATCGAGCCGGCCATGTACGCGGCGCGGAGGCCGTGGTCGATGAGAAATGTGCGATCTCCGAGGCGATCGAGCGACAGCGGGGGCACGACGGCGACGAGCGGGCGTTCGTCGAGCGCTGGATCGCTGGCAAGCGACTCGCGCGTGGTTGCTGCGGCGCACGGCGCAACGATCCGGGCTTCGCCGTCGATTGTGGCTGCGATCTGGCCATCGCAATCGACAAAGAAGACCGCCGAACCGAGGTCGCCAAGCAGCCGTTCGATGGCCGTCGGTACGGCTTGAAGAGTGCGACGATGGCCGCGCCACGATCCTAACAATCCGGAGCGACGTAACTCATCCGCGGCGATGTCCGAGCGGCGAGTCGGCCGGATGGCAGAGGGCGATACGTTCACGAAACGATCCTTGAACGATGCGCGGCAGCGCATCGAGCGATTGCAACGACGTCTACGACTTTGCCAAACTAACGCCCTATAGCCGGCCACGCTACCCCCGTCGCGAGCGAGTCGCGTCGATCACCCTCCGCAGCGACCGACTCCGGCGAGGGGGACCGGTTTCGCGCGTTGCGACGATTGGACCGACCGCAAACCCGATTGTAGTCCTGATGGTGTATTCAAACGTGGTGTTTGCGGTATGCCGCAGATGCGACGGAGGCGACATGGAGTAGGGTTTTAGTGGCGGACGCGGCGTGGGCAGCGCGAACGGCGTACGACCGTAGACAGGACCAGCTCGAATTGCTCGCGTTCATTTCACGCTCGCGGCGCTCGGTCGCGACCATCCTCCCGTAGCCGAATTCCATGTCCGTTTATCACGAACCGCTCACGGCACTTTCCGAATCGACCCGATCGGCCTCTCTCGCGGAACGAGCGAGCCGGCTGGCGGATACCGTCGAAAAATGGTTTGGCGTGGCTTTCTGCGTTTACGACGGCGACAGTGGAGCACTAGCTTACGCGCCGCCGGGAATGCCGCGGGGAAGCGTCGAACTGCGTGGCGAGCTTTGCAAACAGGTCGCGGCGCGTCGCAAAGCGGAAGCCATCGAAGAGGACGACGGTCTTCTGACGTTGGCCATCCCGTCGATCGAACCAGACGGCTCGTCGCTGGTGGCCGTGGCGACGTTCGTGACGGCCGGCGCTTCCAATGAGGAAAAGGCGCCGAGCGCCGCATCGATCCTCGATATGGACGAAGATTCGGCGCGGATTTGGCTCGCCAAACAGCCGTTCTGGCCGGCCGACGCGCTGATGCGAACCGCACAACTGGCGACGGAAAAACTGACGTCCGACCAACGGACGAACCGGCTGCGCGGCGAAGTGGCGGCGTTGTCGCATAATATTTCGACGACGTACGAAGAAATCAGCCTGCTCTATCGCCTGACGCAAAACTTGTCGCTGGCGATCGACGACGAAAAGCTCAGCCGCATCGCGCTCGATTGGCTGAACGTGACGCTGCCGATCGAGGGAATTGCGGCGCTGCTGTTGCCGCCGCCCAACCTTTCGTCGACGAATCGCGAAGCGAGGCGCGAGCCGTTGCTGCTTTCCGAGGGCGATTGGTCGCTGTCTCTCGGCGACGTCAACGACCTGCTGTCGGCAGTCGGGGCGAGTGGCGCGCGGCGTCCGGTGGTGATTAACCAACTCGTGACGACGAGCGAATCGTGGCGTTTTCCTGCCGTGCGGCAGTTGATCGTGGTTTCGCTTTGCGAAGGGTCGCGCTGCTTCGGCTACTTGATCGCGGTGAATCACAATGCGGGCAAGGAGCTGGGCACGATCGAGGCCAACTTGATGGCCAGCGTGGCCAGCATTCTGGGCATCCATTGCGGAAATAGCGATCTTTATCGTCGCCGGGCCGAGCTTTTAACCGGCATCGTACGGGCGTTGACGTCCGCAATCGACGCCAAAGACCCGTATACGTGCGGTCACAGCGACCGAGTCGCCCGCGTGGCGGAGCGGATCGCAAAGCACCTTGGACTCGATCAGCGAACGCTGCACACCATCTATCTATCCGGCCTGGTACACGACATCGGCAAGATCGGCATCAACGACGAAGTTCTGCGAAAGCCAGGACCGCTGACGCCGGACGAGTTCGAACACATCAAGACGCACCCGGCGCTGGGCTACAAGATTCTCGTCGATCTCAACGAGCTGGACGAAGTCTTGCCGGTCGTGCTGCACCATCACGAGAATTGGGACGGCAAAGGCTATCCGGACGGCCTTGCCGGCGAGGAATCGCCGCTGTTAGCGCGAATCGTCGCAGTGGCCGACGCGTTCGACGCGATGGGAAGCGACCGGCCGTATCGCGAAGGCATGCCAGACGGGAAGGTGGACGCGATTCTCCGCGCCGGTGCGGGCGCACAGTGGGATCCTCACGTGATCGAGGCATTTTTCGCCGTCCGCGAAGACATACGCGAAATCGCCCGGCGGGAACGCGATACCCTCGACCTGGATATGCGACAGTGGCTGTAAACGTCGCTGTTCGGCGATAAGGCCACCGGCCCGCAAACTGGTGCGGCTCGGCGCAAGAACGCGCAGGCGCTTCGTCGCCGTCGACAGGCCGCTGGCGACCTGTATCGCACGGTTTGCATCTCACGCCGACGTAGGCGATGTGCTTGCCCGTTGAAGCGAGGCAATGCCATCGCAACGTTTCAACGGTGCCAACGACGGCACGGGAGGTATTGCCGAGGTGCCTATTGAACGAGCGCCTCTTCGGCGGTTTCGCCGCTGGCGACCGTGATCTGGCCGGCGTCTTCGAGCTTGCGGACGACGTCGACGATCTGTTGCTGCATCTGTTCGACGGCCGACAACTTGACCGCGCCCAGAAAGTCCATTTCCTCGCGGAGCATGTCGGCGGCGCGAGTGGAAAGATTGGCGAAGACTTTTTGCTTGAGTTGGTCGCTGGCCCCCTTGAGCGCCATCGCCCATTGGGCGGTTTCGACGTTCTTGAGCAGTGTTTGGATTTCTTTGTCTCCGAGCTTACCGATGTCGTCGAAGACAAACATCAGGCGGCGGATTTCCTCGACCAATTCGGGGTCTTCCTGCGAAAGACTGTCCATCAGCGCGCGTTCGGTGGCGCGGTCGGTGACGTTGAGTATCTGTGCGACTTTGGGCACACCGCCGGCCTTTTCAAAGCTTTGGTTCATCAACACGGCCATGCGGCTGGCCAGCCCTTCCTCGACCTCTTTGATGATCTCCGGGTTGGTCTGTCCCATCGCGGCGACGCGACGTACGACCGAGAGTTGCCGATCGGCCGGCAAATTCTTAACGATATCGGCGGCCTGGTTGGGATGGACGTGCGAGAGGATGAGGGCGATCGTTTGCGGATGCTCGTCGCTGATGAACGTGACGAGGTTTTGGCTGTCGACTTTCTGCAGAAAGCCGAAGGGGACCGCCTGAATTTGTTGCCTGACGCTGTCGAAGGTCGAGCCGGCATTTTTGCCCATGGCCCGCTCGACGAGGTTCTTCGCCATCGCCAAGCCGCCGACGCCGCTGACGACGCCCGGGTTTGCCTCGGCGAATTCCTGAATGATCGTGTTTTGCTCTTCGGTCGAGATGGACTCGCTGCGAGCGATTGCGACGGAGACGGCCTCGACTTGTCGCGGATCGAGACGGCCGAGCAGTGCCGCGGCGTCGTCCTCGGGCAGGCTCATCAATAGGATGGCGGCCTTGTGCAATCCGGCGGAAACGTCGGTGTTTGACTTCATGGAAGTTTGGTCGGCAAGGGAACTCGGCCAGGGACTTGCTGTCGCGCGAATTCGCCTCGCGCGGAACCTCGGCTGGCCGTCTATCGACCACAGGAGGTGGCTGGCTTGAGAGAAACGCCGCCGCGCAGCTAATCGTCGCATGTGGGGCGGTGATTTTGCCCAGCTTCTCGCCGCGAGCATCGCCATGCTAGCGACGAATACCGCCGGCAGCGACGGCTCGGCCCCGCGAACGCACCGAAAGCATTCTGATCGTCGCGATCACGATGCCTCGGCCGGAACGGCGACCGAAGCGAGGCCGACCTCCAGCACCATCGGCCCCCATTCACAATTGAATGCGATGCAAAT
Organism: Planctomycetota bacterium; assembly: GCA_029259895.1. Taxonomy (GTDB): domain Bacteria; phylum Planctomycetota; class Planctomycetia; order Pirellulales; family PLA5; genus PLA5. The sequence continues at coordinate 6,100 of JAJDEG010000454.1, read as the reverse complement.
CGGATCGACTTCGGATGGAAAGCGGATGTGGTGGTTTGTTCCGGTGATCACGTTCGGCAAACTTACCGACATGTCGTATTCCGCGAGTTGGGCCTTAGCAGCACCGGCGACCATGTTCGCCAACTCGCCGACGGCGTCGGTCACGTCGTCGTTGACTTCTGTGATCTGGTCCATCAGCATGTGCGAGGCCGCTTTCATCGCCAGCTCGGCCGACAGGCTGAGCACGACGCTGCCAACCGCCTTGCCCGATAGTCCGATCACGCCGCTCAACTCGTGCAGCGGAGTTTCATCTCGCTTGACCCACATTTCGCCCCGCGTCACCTCTTGGGCGAGCATTGTGCGAAACGTCGTTACGAGCGATTCGATGAACGGGTTGATGTATTCGGCACGCATGGCGAATCGTAAATTCCGAGGGCGTCTTCGCGAGAAGATCGGTAGTGCGGGCAAGACACTGGGCGCAGGCATTTCGCCGGATATGCAAAAGTAGGACACGGCATGGAGCCGTCAACTGCGTTGCCGCCGACCACGTGGCATTCGAGCAACGAATTCGCGTCTACAGGCTTGCGCATCCGATTCGGACGGCCGTTCGCAAAGTGCGGGTCAGTCCAAATGTTGGAGACGCAACGACAACGCGACGCGGTCTTGGTTGCCGGGCGTTGATTCGGCTCCGCATTCCTAGCGATGCCACGTGTAGACGCCAACTTGTCCGTAACACTCGTCGACGTCGATTCGCACCGACTCTGGCGGGGCTAGGCCGCGCTGCTGCAACTCGGCGAGTAGCCGTTGGCCGATGTGCCGGGCCAGCATTTCCGCCGTCGTATTCGGCATATCCAGCAACACGCAATCTCCGCGGGGAAAGACCCACCGCCGGTCTTCGAACGTCGTCACGACTTCGCATTCGTCGGCCACGACCTTGATCTGCGGATGTTGCGTTGGCAGCAGCATGTAATGATCCAGCTCGTGTACGATCGCCGACAACGAATCACGCAGCGCGATGAAGTCGACGACGTAGTGGTTTTCGTCCAGCGGGCCGGATACTTCGGCCGCCACGCGATAGTTGTGGCCGTGCAACCGCTCGCAGACGTTGCCGGCGAACGTGATGAAATGTCCGGCGCTGAACACCAAGGCGTCTTTCTCGATTCGCACGCGATAGCGTTCGTCCACGATGTCGGCCCTCTCGGAAAGCGTCGATGCGACTGCAAGGAGTCACCAGCCCAGCGAACTGCCGGCCGGCGAATAGCCAGTTTCATGGATTGTACGCTTTGACGGGGCGTCGGCGAGCGGGCGACGTCGCGATGCCTGCTGGTGCCGGCTTATGCCGGATGCACCGAGGGCGTGGCGGAAGCGACTCTGCGAGGCCAAAACCGCCGGCGGCGGCCGAAGAATCTTGAAGAGGCGTGCCGTTGATCGGTGCGGACGCGGCAAAAAGTTGACCGTCCCGAATCGCCCCGCTAGAGTGATACGAGATACGGCTAGGCTTGGAAAGCGTCCGGCGTTTGGCCGTTGTCGTCCGACGTGCGGTTTCCGATAGTTCCGAGGCGTCCCAAACAGGCGTCCGCGATGAGCGTCACTTATTTCAAGCGATTTCGGATGGAGATCGACCTGGTTCGCGCAGCGCTTCCGCGCGTGGAACCCCCGACCGGCTATACGCTGCTGCCGTGGAGCCCCGAATTGCTCGCCGCCCACGCCGAGATCAAGCACGCCAGCTTCCGCGACGAGATCGACGCCTACGTGTTCCCGTGCCTGGGGAATTTCTCGGGCTGCCTGAAGCTGATGGACGAGATTTGCCGTAAGGCGCGGTTCCTCGACGACGCGACCTGGCTGGCCGCGTTTCGCCATCCCAACGGCGAGCGTGAGTTCTGCGGCACGATCTCGGCGGTGCTGGACGCCAGCAACCACGGCGCGATTCAGAACATCGGCGTGACGCCGGCCCATCGCGGTTGCGGCATCGGCACGGCGCTGCTGATGGAGACGCTCTCAAGTTTTCAACACCGCGGACTGCGGCGAGCTTATCTCGAAGTTACGGCGCAAAACGTCGACGCCGTGCGGCTCTATCAACGGATCGGATTTCGCCGCACGCGGACGAGCTACAAGGCGGTCGAGTCGGCTGCGAGTTTCGTTTGATGCCGTGTGATCTGTCGGGCTGGCCCGCGATGATTGGGTTTGGCTCGTCGTTCTCGCGACGCTCCGCTCGCGGTATCGCGTTTTCGTTGGCGAGGCAACCAGTCCTCGCAGATTGCAGCCGATATGCCAAACGATGCACCGCACAATTCGCCCGCAGCCGTGTTCGTCTACGGCACGCTCAAGCAGGGCGAGTGCCGCGCGCGATTCTGGCCGCGCGAGCCGATCGCCGTCGAGTCGGCTGTGATTCGCGGTCGGTTGTACGACCTGGGGCCATATCCGGCGCTCGTGCCCGGCGACGACCAAGTTCGCGGCGAATTGTGGCATTTTGACGTGGAAGACATGCCCGCAACGCTGCGTGTGCTCGACGAAATCGAAGGGGCCACACAGTTGGGCAATGCCTACTATCGGCGAATCGTCGTCGAGTGCCGCGGCGACGACGGTCAGAGCTACGAAGCGTTCGCTTATGAATTCGCCCAACCCGACCGACTGGAAGACAAACCTATCGTAACGCCAGACGCCGATGGCGAGTGCCGCTGGATCGGCGGCGCGGACGTGGACGAAGACCTGGAGGAAATCGAATGAATGCCCCGTCGTTGTCAACTCGTTTCGCATTTCGCGTGGCATCGATCTTGTTGTTTGCAGCGTCCTGTTGCGTCACTCATGCGCTGGAACCGCAGCGCGAAGCCAGCCTCCGCCCAACCGACGGCATCTCTGCTACGTTTTCGATCGTCGCCGCCGATCCGGAGAGCGGCGTTTGCGGCGCGGCCGTGGCGAGTAAATACCCTGCCGTGGGCCGCGTCGTGCCTTACGTTCGCGCTGGCGTTGGTGCGTTCTGCACGCAGCATTGGCACGAGCCGAAGTGGGGCACGCCGGCGCTCGACGCACTGGCCGAAGGCAAGTCGCCGCCGCAAGTGCTGGCCGACCTCGTCAAAGACGACCCCCGACGCGACCAGCGACAACTGGCCATCATCGATATGCAAGGCCGCACCGCCCAGCACAACCCCACCGCCGCCGACGGCAAGAGTTTGTACTGGGGCGCGATGAGCGGGCGGTTCTACGCCTGTCAGGGAAATACGCTCGCTGGCCGCGACGTGGTCGTGGCCATGGGAAAAGCGTATGAGGACACTACTGGTTCGCTAACCGACAAGCTAATGGCCGCACTACTCGCGGCCGACGCGGCCGGCGGCGATCATCGCGGACGACTGGCGGCGGGGATTCGCGTGGCGAAAAAGGGCGTCGAGGGCGATTGGCTCTATCTCGGCGTGGACGAAAGCGACGACGCCGTGACGGAGCTGGCGAGGAAGTATATTGCGATCGACCACGAGGCCAAAGGGAAATGGAAGGATGAAATGCCGCCGTTTCAATTGCCGAGTGCGTCGAAAGCGCCTGAGGTTCCTCGTCGGAGTCGTTGATGGCGGCGGGCTTAGGAATTGGCCTAGATCAAGCTCTCTGAAACTTGACACACTTCGATTAGCGTGTGGGTCGAAAGAAGGCCCACCGCGCGACGCTGCGCAATCCGGTGGGCCTCACCTTCGTTCGACCCACCCTACGAAATCGTCACGCGAAAGTGGGAAGTCGTTGCAGGGCGAATTCTTAGGACGGACCGCCGATTACCATCGCCACGGATTGGCCGTGCGGCGATTGGTTGAGTGCGATCGCCGCGGACTTGGCGAGCGTCTTCGGCTCGCCGCGAATGACGTTGATTGCGCATGCCGGGTCGGGCGTGTCGTAGTTCATCGTCGCCGGCAGGCGACCTTCCTCGATGGCGAGCAAACTCGCCGCCAGTTCCACAGCGCCGGTCGACGCGCCGAGGTTGCCGAACAAACTCTTGGGTGCGGTGACCGGAACGTCGCCGAACAGCGCGGCGATGGCTTCCGCTTCCGTGCGGTCGTGCTGGATCGTACTTAACCCGCTGGCGTTGACGTGGCCGATGTCCGGCGGTGATACGTCCGCATCGCGGAGGGCCGCTTCCATCGCGCGTCGTGCTGCCGTGGCGTCGGCTTCGCCGCGTCGCGGTGCGGCGAACGTGCTGCCGAAGCCGAGCACGCGGGCGAGAATCTTCGCGCCGCGAGCTTCGGCATGCGCGCGGCTTTCCAGCACGACCGCGCCCGCACCTTCGCCGGCCACCATGCCGTCGCGGTCGCGGTCGAACGGTCGGCACGCCGCGGCCGGATCGCCCTGCCGATGCGAGAGCAGCGATTGATCGCGGAAGATAATCACGTTTGGGTGCAGCCGATTGCTCGCACCGCCGGCGAGCATCACGTCGGCGGCACCGCGCTGGATGATCCGCGTCGCCTCCATGATCGCCACGAGACTCGACACTTCGCCGAGCGTAATCGAGTTACTCGGCCCGCGTGCGTCGAGCGCGATGCTCACGTGGCATGCCGACATGTTCGGCAGATATTTGAGCAGCCAGAGCGGATACATTTCCGATAGCGCATGGCTTCCCCAGCGGTCGAAATCGAATACCCCATCGATCACGCACGAACGATACGCCGCCGCTAGCTCGTCCGGTTCGCAATAGATCAGGTCGGCCCCATAGACGACGCCGAAGCGGTCCGAATCGACGTTGTCCGCCGCCAGATTCGCGTCGCCCATCGCCAAATCGGCCGCCGCGAAGCCGAACTGAATCTCGCGCGACATCACCTTGAGGCTCTTGCGCGGGCGGACATACTGCTTGGCGTCGAACTCGGCGACCTCGCCGCCAAAATCGATCGGCAGCGTGCTGGCGTCGTAGCTCTCGATCCGCCGGACGCCGCTCCGCCCGGCAAACAGCGCATCGCGAAACGCCACGCGGCCAATTCCGATGGGGCTGACCAAACCCATGCCCGTGATGACGACTTCCGGCGGCGAATTCATGAAGCTGCACGTGCCCCTTGTGGCAGGGGCGCAAGCGTACTCGCCGCGATGGCGGATCTGAGCCGAACGCACCCCGCTGAAGGGATGCCTTCGGCGCGACCGGCGGTCGAACCTAACGCGTCGAAATGAACGATGGGAATTTGCAATGGATATCGGCTGATATCGGCCGAGTGGCGTGCAACGCATCCTACTTTCCCGCTGAGGGCGTCACAAGCATGCGCTCGTGAAAATAGGCAATCCGCGGGCTTTCTCACGGTTGTATCTAACATTCTTTTGATCGGCGACTTATCCGCCGAATCCAGTCGTAGGGCTTATAGCGAAAGCACGGCCGCGGACCGTCCGTCCGCGCTGCCTGCGAGCCTACCGATCCGCGACGCGGACTTTCGACGAGGAGGAACGATTCACCATGCGACGTACGGCAACTTTAATCGTAGCGCTGGTAGTCGCCGGCTTGGGCTGGTGGACCCGAGCCGACGCCGACGATACGCAGCCAAGTGCCTGCGCCAGTTCAAACGAGACTGGCTCGTGCTCTTGCAGTTCGTGTTCGGGCGATGATGACTTCTGGACCAGCGCCCGGCGTGCCCGCTGGCAGCGCGGTCCCGACGGTTGTCCGCAACCGCCGCTGAACTATTTCGATCCACGCGGACGCTGGTACGTCGCCGCCGACGGCATCGCCCTCAAGCGCGACCCCAGCGACGAACGGCCCATCGCCACCCGCGACACGACGACGGACGTCGTACTCAGCACGAGCGACCTGCGTAACGAGTTTGAGGGCGGGCTTCGCATTCTCGTCGGCCGCCATCTGTCCGAGCGTTGGGCGGTCGAAGGTTCGTACTTCGGGTTGACGACATGGAGCGCCCAGGCGGCCGTTCGCGATTCGACGCTCAACGCCGACGGCACGCTCGGCAACTTGTTTTCGCCGTTCTCGGGTTTCGGCGACCCCGCCGTCGTCGGCTTGGACTTCAATGCTCTGGCGTCGATCAACAACAGGTCGAGCCTCGACAACTTCGAGCTCAACCTGCGGCAGCGCGTCGATCTGCCCGCGTCTGAACTCGGCGCGTACATGCTCTATGGAGTGCGGTTCATCAATCTGCGCGAGCGTTTTGAATATCGCACC
>JAJDEG010000453.1 GCA_029259895.1 Planctomycetota bacterium | reverse complement strand
GCGCTGCTGGCCTGTGCGGGCATGATGGGCGGCGCCCTAATCGTGCGTCGTCGCCGCCGTTAGCCTCGACGAACAGCGATAAACCTCGCCACCGTGCAATTCGTACGGAAGCCGTTCACAAAGGCCGGCGCGCCCATCGTGGCGCGTCGGCCTCGTTGCGTTACTCACCTCTATGCATCTCCATCTCAATCGAGCCGATAACGCGCCTCGGCAGGACATTTATTCATGCGCACGGCACATCGCAAGAGCGTCTCTCGCCGATCCCGTCGACGAGCCTTCGAGCATCTCGAAACGCGCCACCTTCTCGCCGCGCAACCGATCATCAGCGAGTTCATGGCCAGCAATCGCGGCGGTCTGGCCGACGAAGACGGCGACGACTCGGATTGGATCGAAATCTCCAACGTCGGCGACGCCGTCGTCGATCTCGAAGGCTGGCATCTGACCGACGACGCGACTTCGCTGCAGCGCTGGACGCTGCCGTCGCGCACGCTTGATCCCGGCGAACAACTGGTTGTATTCGCGTCGAACAAGAATCGCGTGCCCGAAACCGGCGAACTGCATACGAACTTCCGCCTGAGCGCGGGCGGCGAGTACCTCGCACTCGTTCAGCCCGACGGAACGACCATCGCCAGCCAGTTCGCGCCGACGTTCCCGCTGCAACTGGAAAACGTCTCGTACGGAACGCCGTCGGTGCATGCGATCGTTGCCCCGGCCGACGCCAGTGGTCCGATCGTCTCCGATGGATTGATCGCTTACTATGCGATGGAAGAATCGGCCGGAGCGCTCACCGATCAAGCCGGCGGTCAACAGGCCGCGGCGGTGAATGCCGGCCATCGCTATAACCTTCCCGGCCCGACGGGCTTCGGAAAGGCCGTCGGGCTAAACGCTAACGGCTCATGGCAACTTTCGGTCGCCGATTCGGCCGAACTGCGAAGTTTGGCGAACAACATCACCGTGGCCTCCTGGGTTTACGTCGAGTCGGCCGTCGTCAAGACCGGCACGAACTCGATTCTCCACCGCATCATCGGCGACGACGTAGCCTGGGACGGCGACGGCTGGTCGTTCGGCGTTTGGGATGACGGTCGGATGCGGTTCACCAAAAACGGCGTCGTCGATCAAGATGTGGCCGCAAACGTTCCCAAGGACCAGTGGGTACACGTCGCCGCCACCGTGTCGAGCAGCACCGGTACGACGTTCTACCTAAACGGCGCGGTGGTCGGCACCAACGGCAACACCGCGAACATGAATACGGGCCTCGGCAACAATGGCCAACTGGATGCGTACGCGGTCGGACGCTCCTATGGCCCCGGCGAAGGACAATGGTTCGGCGGCCGGCTCGACGAAACTCGCGTCTACAACCGCGTCCTGACGCCGGCCGAAATCGGCACATTGATGAATCCGATCGCTTCGGGAGAAAACACGACGAAGGTGTTTGTTCCGGCCGACGGATCGCTGGGAGATACGTGGACGGCCGCCGCATTCAACGATAGCGGATGGACCGACGCGCCCGGCGCGGTCGGATACGAAACGGTCGCCGGCGGTCCGTTCGAGGATGCGATTCTTCACTCCGTGCCGACCGGCACGACGAGCGTTTACATGCGAACGACATTCACGCTCGACTCCTCGGCCCAATTCGACACGCTCCTGTTGCGAACGCGGTACGACGACGGGTTCGTCGCGTATCTAAACGGCACGAAGATCGCCGAGTCCAACGCGCCGGCCACGCCGCAGTGGAACTCGACCTCGCTGACCGATCGCAGCGACGCCGTGGCGACGGACTTTGCCGCGTTCGACGTCAGCGCCTTCGCGTCGTTGCTGGTCGACGGCGACAACGTGCTCGCGATCCACGCCGTGAACGACTCGGCCGCCAGTGCGCGAATGTTGATGGTGCCCGACTTAATCGCCGTCGCGTCGCAGTCGCCGAGTTATCTCGTGTCGGCGACGCCGGGCGAATTGAACACGCTCGGCCGAGATTTCGGGCCTTTCATCGATGACGTGACGCACACGCCCACCGCGCCGACCGCGGCGGACGCGGTCGTCATAACGGCTACCATTTCGGAGCTTGGCGACCCGGTCGATACGGTGACGCTCACGTATCGCGCGATGTATGGTGCGGAGTCGTCGGTCCCCATGGTCGACGACGGATCTGGCAACGACGCCGCCGCGGGCGACGGGATATTCACGGCGTCGATTCCGGCCGGCGTCGCCGCCGCGGGACAAATGCTACGGTACTTCGTCACGACGCGCGACACGCAGGGAAGCACGTTCCGCGCGCCTTTCTTACCGGACCCCGCGTCAACTGCGGGGTATCCGGAGTACTTCGGAACCGTCGTGGCCGATCCGTCGCTCGTAACGGCGCTCCCCGTGTTTCAGTGGTTCGTGCCGAATCCAACGTGGCACATGAACGTTCCCGGCAATCCGGGTAGCGGCAACAACCGAAATCTCAGCCCCGCGTCGGCCTTTTACGACGGCGAATTCTACGACAACATCGGCGTCCACGTTCGCGGCTCATCGACGACGCAGAACTGGTCCAAGCCGAAGTTCAAGTTTCAGTTCAACGACTCGCACGAATTCCGCTACGCCGACGACCGCGAGCGCGTGGACGAATTCAACCTGCAATCGCATTT
>JAJDEG010000452.1 GCA_029259895.1 Planctomycetota bacterium | reverse complement strand
TTCCTCGACGATCCGCTTGGCGACGCGCATGAAAATGTCGAAGCCGCGCATCGACTCGAAGCCGCGCGAGACGTAGGTGACGACTTTGGCGTCGGTGGGAATCGTGTGCTTGCCCACCGTCAGCGGCGCATCGCGGACCGTGGCGTCGCGCCGCCAGAACGTTGTGTCGATACCGTCGAAAATCGTTTCCAGCTTGTCTTGGTACGCGGCGGGGAAGCGGGTGCGCTGGTAGTTCGTCGGACTGTAGCCGCGCGTACAGGTTTCCATGTCCAGCAGCAGCATCGCGTTGCGCGCCCGCGCGCGGAGGCGGTTCATCTCCGACGACGGAAACTCCGGGCGAAAGTCCATGTCGCTGTTCTTCGCGCCGTAGTACCACTCGAAGTAGTTGATAATCGGGCAGTCGTACAGATCGGCGAGAAACACGGTCGAGCCGAAGCCGCTGTGGCCGACGATGAGGTCGGGCTTGATGTCGCCGTGGTTCTTGAGGGCTTCGTAGACGCCGTGGCTGTGCCAGACGTAGTTCTCGAACGTGCGGCTGCAATAGTGGTTGGCCTTGGTCGCCCCACTGGCCGGCTTGTATTGAATGCGGCGGATGCCGTCGATCTCGGCGTCGGGCAATTCCGAAACGAACGAACAGCGAAAGCCATGATCGCGCACGAGATAGCGGGCGATATGGCCAAACTGGGCGGGGAAGTTCTTGTGGACGAAGAGGATGTGCATGGGTTGAATCGCGGGACACAACGAGGCCGAATTCGAAACACGGAGTCGTGGAGACACGGAGGAATTCATGAAACGCGTTGCCGGCAGGCGTAATTTGCCTCACCTTTTAGCGTCTCCGTGTCTCCGTGTCTCCGTGTTTCAGCGGATCGCTTGACGAGTTGTTGGAGCGAATTGGGCTAGAAGACTTCAATGCCGCAGGCGACTCGTCGCGGACGGCTCCGTTTTCGAGCCGCAGCCACACGTCGGCCAACCGTTCGGCCTCGCCGCGGTTGTGCGTGACGTGCAGGGCGGTGACGCCGGTTTCGCGTTGGATGCGTTTGAGCAGTTCGATCATTTCTTGCCGCGATTCGTCGTCGAGCGCACTGAGCGGTTCGTCCAGGCAAAGGACCGCCGGATGAAACGACAACGCCCGACCGAGAGCGACGCGTTGCGTTTCACCGCCGGAGAGGCCGACCACGCCGCGATCGAGCAGGTGTTGGACGCCGACCATGGCGGCCAATTCGGCAACTCGCTCGTGGCGGCGCGGTTTGGTCCAGCGGCGGATTTCGAGAGCGAACTCGAGATGTTCGCGAACCGTCATCGATCGAAACAGCGCGCCGTCCTGGGGAACGAAACCGATGCCGCGTTCGGCGGCCTTGAGCTGCGTGACATTTTCGCCGGCAAATCGAATCTCGCCGGCCACGACCCGCTTGAGGCCGCAAATCGCTTCGAGGATCGTGGTCTTGCCGCTGCCGGTGCGGCCCATCAGCACGGCGTACGCGCCGCGGGGGACGGAGAATGCAACGTCGGTGAGCGCGAAACTGCCCGACACGATGTGGACGCCGGAAAGCTCGATCATCGCAGCGCCCTCCCGGCGAGATCGCGATGGCCGAACACGCGAACCACGACCAGCACGACGACGGCGATGAGCACCATGCCGAGCGAAATCGTGACCGCGCCGACCAGATCGCCGACGGAGAATTGCAGGAACACGCTGGTGGGTAGGACTTCGGTCCGCATTGGCGTTGCGCCGGCGAACACGAGGATCGGGCCGAACTCGCCGAGCGAGCGCGCCCAGGTAAGCGTTGCGGCGGCCAGCAATCCGCCGCGGGCCTCGGGCAGCACGACCCGCCAGAACGCCTGAGCGCGGGTGCAGCCGAGCGTGAGGGCGACTTCTTCCTTGCGGAATGGGATTTCGTCGAACGCCAGCCTTAGCGCGCGAACGGCAAAGGCGGCGGCGACGAGAAATTGGGCAAGGATCACGCCGGGAATCGCGTAGGGAAAATCGATCGGCATGGAAAGCTCGATGCCGGTCGTGTCGGCGATAGCACTCGAAATGAGACTGCCGGTCTTGAACAGGATCAGCAGGCTCACGCCAATGACCAGCGGCGGCAGGACGATGGGAATGTCGAGAATCGCATCGAGCAACGCGCGGCCGGGAAATTTGAACCGCGACAGCAAGTACCCGATCGGCACGGCCACCCACAGGGCGAGAATGGTTGTGATCGTCGACGAGAGTACGCTGAGTTTCGTGGCGTACCAGATTTCCTCAGAAACCAGCACGTTGCGAACGGCCGTCCAGTTGTCCTTGAAGAAGACCTCGATGCCAACGTAGATCACGTCGGCCAGCAGCGTGATCAGGATCAGCCAGATGTACGAACCGCCGAGCAAGATCAGCGAGGCGTAGAACCAGCGGTCGGAGCCGACGCGGTGCCGCGGCGCTGGAGATTCGTCGGCGGCGGGCGGTGTTTTCGGCATGAGCGCGGCAAGATCTTAAGGAGTATGACACGACTCATCGCGTCGGTTCGCCGTCGAGCCACACAAACCCGTCGTGCTCGAAGCGCTTGCGCGACGAAGCGGCGCGGATCGCATCGAGCAGCCTATTCGCCAAATGAGGATACTCAGACTGTCGGGCGACGGCATACGGCTGCAC
>JAJDEG010000451.1 GCA_029259895.1 Planctomycetota bacterium | reverse complement strand
GCGTGGCGAAGTATTTTCGGATTTCTTGCATCTGCGGTGGAACCAAACGGCGGTGGCGCGCGTTTCATAGTCATGCAGGACGCACCTCTTTTGCCGCACGACGTGGAAGCGTGTCACGCGTTGCTCGCCCAACAGGCGACGGCGATCGTCGAGTTGCAATCCAAGAGCGCGCAACTCGCCCAGGAAGTCGAGTCGCTGAATCTGGCGATTGGGAAGCTCTTGGCGCGGCTGGCCGGTCACCGCCGCGAGCGGTACGCCGATCCGGCCCAACGCGTACTCGATTTCGGCGACGAGACGCCCGCCGATGCGGCGCTCAAAGACGGCTTGGCTGACGCGGTGGCGGAGGCCGAGCAGGTGATTCAAGAGTTCACCGTCCGCCGCACGATTCGCAACCGCAAGCCGCGCCGCGAAGAATTGCCGGCCCATTTCCCACGATACGAAGTGGTAGCTCGGATCCCCGAGAAAGACCAACACTGCCCAACACACGGACCTCGCCAGATCATCGGCTACGACACGACCGAGACGTTGGAAATCGAGCGTCCCAAGCTCCGCGTGCGGGTGACGAAGTATCCCAAGTTCGTTTGCTCGGCGCATGCCGAGTGCGGCGTGGTGCAACCGCCACGTCCGGCCAGCCTGGTGGAAGGAGATCGTTTCGGTACGAGCGTCGCTGCGGAGATCGTGGTCGGCAAGTACGGCTATCACTTGCCGGTCTACCGCGAGCAGGATTGGTTCGCCGGCAGCGGTTGGCTGCCGCAGCGGTCGACGCTGCTGAACATCATGGCCAACTCGGCCTACACGATGGAGCCGCTGTACCATCACTATGCCGACTACGTTCGCGCGACGGACGTGATTCCCACCGATGAGACGCGGGTCATGCTCCTGCTGCCGGCCGAGATTCCGGCGGCCGGTGACAACGCCAAGTCGCGTCGCATTCACGAGGTGTTCGCCGCCGCGCGGGCCGAGAACAAACCGCACGTTTCGGCCCGCATGTGGGCCTATCGTAGCTTGGGACCGACGGGCGCGAACGTGTTCGACTTCACGGTCTCGCGGCATCGCGACGGTCCGCAGGAGTTTTTGAAGGACTACGCCGGCACGCTGCTGGGCGACTGTTATACGGGCTTCGAGTCGATCGCGCTGGCCAGCGACAGCCGGATCGTGCGGGCGGCTTGCCACGCCCACGCGCGGCGCTACATCTACGAGGCTCGCGAGCATCATCCGCTCGAAGCCGCCCGACTGTTAGCCTGGTATCGGCAACTGTACGACATCGAGGATCAAGCCCGCGGCAGAAACGTGGAGGAGGTGCTCGCGCTGCGTCGCGCGAAGAGCGCACCGATCATGGATCAACTGCGGCAGTGGCTCGACGGCGAGGCGGCGCGCGGCGTGCTGCCCAAGAGCCGCCTGGGCGAGGCAATTCGGTATCTGAGGAACCAGTGGGCGCCGCTCACCGTGTTCCTCGGCAACGGTCGCGTACCATTCGACAACAATGAAACCGAGCAATTGATGAAGCAGGTCGCCACGGGGCGAAAAAACTGGCTATTCATCGGCAGCGTCGAGGCGGGTTATCGCGCGGCGATTCTGCTGACGATCGTCAGCACGGCGCATCGTTATCATCTGGACGTGTGGCTCTACGTGAAGGATGTTCTCGACCGCCTGCTGGCCGGCGAAAACGATCTGGCGTCCCTGCGCGCCGACCGCTGGGCCGCCGCACATCCCGACGCCATTCGGCCCTACCGCGTCGAAGAAGCCCGCTACCGAGCCGACGCCAAAGCCACCCGCCGCGCCCGACGCCGGCTTGCCGAGCAAAGCCGCGACCGCCAATAGCAGCCGGCCCCCGCTGATCGACCGCCCGCCGAAGACACCGCCGGCGGAATATGGCGGTGGTGTGCGCTTACGTTTTGGCTACATTTTGGCTACACGGCGACTTGGCGTTTGCTTTGAGTCGACGTGCAGAATTCTCGTTGTTATCGTACTCCAACTTGCGGCGCATTCGCATTTTCACGGAGCTGAGGGCAAAAACTCCCGCTGCTTGGTCAATAGCCGATTCACGTCAACACCGCCTTGACGACGTGTCCATGCACGTCGGTTAGTCGGCGATTCGCGCCGTTGTGGCGGACGGTGAGCCGTTCGTGGTCGATGCCCGTGAGATGCAGGACCGTGGCGTGGAAGTCGTAGGTAGTGGTGATGTCCTTGGCAGCTTTCCAGGACCACTCGTCGCTTTCGCCGTGGGCGACGCCGGGCCGGACGCCGGCGCCGGCCATCCAACCGACGAAGGTGCCGCCGTTGTGGTCGCGGCCTTCGCCGCCTTGGGAGAACGGCATGCGGCCGAATTCCGTGCTCCAGAGGACGAGGGTGTCTTCGAGAAGGCCGCGGCGCTTGAGATCGGCCAGCAAGGCGGCGATTGGCTGGTCGGTGGCGGCGCACATCGGCGGCAACTGGTTGACTATGCTGCTGTGGTTGTCCCAGTTATTCGAGGGGCCGCCTGCGCCGCTCCAGATCTGCACGAAGCGGACGCCTCGCTCGATCATGCGGCGACCGAGCAGGCAGCGCTTGCCGAAATCGGCAGTGGACGGTTCATCGATGCCGTAGAGCTTGCGTGTTTCCTCGGTTTCGTCGGAGACATCGAACAGCGCGGGGGCGCTGATCTGCATCTTTGCGGCGAGCTCGTAGGCGCGGATGCGAGCCTCGAGCATGGCGTTGTCGTCGTTGGCTGCCGCATGATCGCGATTGAGGCGAGCCAGCAATTCGCGGCCTTCGCGTTCGGCGTCTGGCGTGATGAATTTGGCCGTGGCCGGAGCGCGGAGATCGGGAATCGGCTCCGCCGTCGCCGCGTTGATGACCGTGCCCTGATGCGACACGGAGAGATTGCCGGAGCCGAAGTTCCCTTTCTGGTTGTACGGCAGTCCGCGCGCATCGGGCAACACGACGAACGTCGGCAGGTTGTCGGTGAGGCTGCCTAAGGCGTAGCTCGTCCACGCGCCCAAGCACGGAAAGCCCGGCAGCAGGAAGCCGGTGTTCATCAGATAGCTGCCGGGGCCGTGGACGTTCGTGCGGCTTTGCATTGCCATGAAAAACGCCATGTCGTCGACGTGCTTGGCGAGGTTCGGTAGCAGGTCGCTTACCCAACGGCCGCACTGGCCGTGCTGTCGGAGCGGAAACGGCGGCCCCAACACGTTGCCGGGCTGGCTCGTGGCGGCTTCGACGTGAACGCCGCCGCCGGGATCGAATTTTTGCCCCGCGCGGCGGACCAATTCTTCCTTGTAGTCGAATAAGTCGGCCTGACTCGCGCCGCCGTTCATGAAGACCTGGATGATGCGGCGGGCTTTGGCGGGGTGATGCAGGCCGCCGTTGAAATCGGGACGCGGAGCATCGGCAAGCACGCCGGTGCAGCCGAGCAGGTCGAGCAGGGCGAGAGATCCTAAGCCGGTGGCAGCGGTTTGCAGAAAGCCGCGGCGGGATGGAATGACAGCCTGGTTGGCACTGGTCGGCAAGCCACCAGCACCAACCCATGAGCTTTCAACGCCATGACGAATCGAACCGCGATTGCTCATCGCACACCTCAGTTCACAAACAGGAATTCGTTCGTATTGAGCAACAGCCGGCATAGGTTCGCCATGCCATGTCGCTCGGCGTAAGCGATCAGTTCGTCGCGTTCGCCGTCGCGCGGTTCTCGACCGAGGGTCGATTGCGCCAAAGCGTCGACTTGTTCGGCGGTCGAATCGCCGCCGGAGGACAGCCGCGCGGCGATATGCTCGCAGTGCCGGGCGATGAAGGCGTCATTCCACATGGCGAGGGCTTGCTGCACCGTGACGCTGTTCGCCCGTTGCGGCGTGATTTGATCGCCGGAGGGGCAGTCGAGCGATTCCATGAACGGGTCGGGCAGCGTGCGGAACAGGAAGCGGTAGATGCTGCGGCGGCGGCCGGCCGGGCTGTCGAGATCGAACTTCGCGTAGTCGACGATCGGCGTGACGTGGATGCCGGGCCGCAAATCGAATTGTCGATCGGACGGCCCGCCCATGCGGAGGTCTAGGCGACCGGAAATCGCCAGCACGGCGTCGCGAACGCATTCGGCATCGAGTCGCGTGCGGTTCATCCGCCACAAGAATCGATTG
This sequence comes from Planctomycetota bacterium, assembly GCA_029259895.1. Lineage (GTDB taxonomy): Bacteria > Planctomycetota > Planctomycetia > Pirellulales > PLA5 > PLA5. Next base: position 16,204 of record JAJDEG010000451.1, on the reverse strand, counting down.
TCGACGTCTTCGGCCACGGCCGCGGCGGCTTGCTTAGCGTCGATCGTCGATGCCAGCGACGACTGGCGATAGGTAGCGCTGGCGAGGATCAGCCGATGCAGACTTTTGATCGATTGCCCACCATCGCGAAAGTCGGCGGCAAGAAAGTCGAGTAGTGCGCGATGCGTGGGCATTGCGCCCATACGGCCGAAGTCGTTCGGCGTGGCCACGATGCCGCGGCCGATGTGATGCAGCCAAACGCGATTGACGATCGATCGCCAGGTGAGGGCGTTGCGCTTGTCGACGAGCCAACGGGCCAGCGCGGCGCGGCGGAGGCTTTCGTCCTTCGCGTTTTCGATCTCGAACCGTGCCGGCAGCGCCGCCACGCAGGAGAGCGCGCCCGGCGAAGCCGCGTCCTGGGCCAGTTTTACGTCGCCGCGCTGCAGCACGTGGATCGGCCGCGGCTCTGGCGAAGGATGCAGTCCGCCGTCGGGTTCGAAGTCGCTCGCCGCCGCGTAAACCAGCGACGGTTTGGGCAGCCGAGCGATTTCGGCAAGCACGGTCTGCCGCTGTTGAAACCGGGCCAGCGCCAGACGCTCGTCGTGCGTCCGCTCGCCGCGCGGGCGGTCGAGAATCGCGGAAATCTCCGCCGGCAGCACGTCGAGCCGCACCGGCGGGGCGGCATCGGTCGCAGAAATCCGCACGCGGCCGACCAAATGCCCGCCGCCGTGCAACTGCTTGAGCACAACCGTCAAACGCCGCTCGTCACCGAGTTCGAGCACGTCTTCCAGCTCGATTACGGCGAAATGCGGTTTGCCGACGTGGGGATAGATGCCCCAGGCCGTGAGGTCGAGGCCGTCGATCGCGCGGGCAATGCCCCAGTCTTGTTGATCGAAATCGGCCGTGGCCGCGGCGAGTGCGAGCGGCTTGGATTGCACATCCCCGGCGAACACCTGCACTTCGGACAAGTGAAAGTTGCCGTTGTCTTGACGGCCGGGGCCGCCGTGCGGCAGCGAGTTGTCGTTCATCGTCTCGATGCGAATCGCGGATACGCGATCGAGCGGTGGACCGCCGGCGGGAATTGTCGCCGAGATCGTGTACGTGTCGCGCTGTGGGCGTTTGCCGCCGGAGAGCAACGAACCGTCCGGCAGCGGCGAGAGCGTCGAACCTTCTGCCGACGAAAAACAGTCCGGCTTGAGCACGGTCCAGCGCACGCGGCCGTCGGCGAGGCTCGCTTCCCAGCGGTCGACCTCCGCTTGGACGTCGTCGGCCAGCAGGATGGTGGTGGCGGCTTCGTCGGTGCGGTCGAGTTGTGACTTGCGGGCGGCGAGTTCGCGCCGACGAGTCGCGACTAGCGGATCTTCGTCGTAGGCGCGGTGCGCCCGATCGACGCCGGCGAAAACGGCTTGCAGCGAATAGTAATCGGCCGTCGGAATTGGGTCGAACTTGTGGTCGTGGCAGCGGGCGCATTGCACCGTCATGCTCGACACGTTGTTGAGCACCGTGGCGATCATATCGTCGCGATCGACGTAGCGGGCGATTTGGCGGTCGAGCGTGTCCTCTTGAATATCGCGGAGCGAACTTTCGTCCCACGGCCCGGCGGCGAGAAAACCGAGCGCGACGGTGGCGGCCGGATCGCCCGGAAATAGCGCGTCGCCGGCGACCTGCTCGGCCACGAAGCGATCGTACGGATTGTCGTCGTTGAACGACCGCACGACGTAGTCGCGGTATGGCCAGGCATTCTCGCGGATGCGGTCTTGGTCGTGGCCGTGCGTTTCGGCGAAGTGGGCCGTGTCGAGCCAATGCCGGGCCCAACGTTCGCCGTACCGCGGCGACGCAAGCAGCCGGTCGACGAGGTTTTCGTAGGCCGCCGGATGCTCGTCGGCGAGAAAATCGGAGATCTCTTCCGGCGTGGGCGGAAGGCCGCTCAGATCGAAGTAGAGTCGGCGAATCAGAGTGCGGCGGTCCGCTTGCGTCGCCGATGGAAGTCGCTTCTCGGCCAATTTCTGCCGCACAAACGCATCGATGGAGTTGCCGCTGCCCGCGACGACGACATTCGGTGGCGGAGTGCGAATGATCGGCCGTAGCGACCACCAGTCGTTCTTGTCGGCCTCGTTGCCGGCGACTTCGTCCGGCCAAGCCGCGCCCTGGTCGATCCAATCGCGGACGATTTGCACTTCCGCCGCGTTCAAACGCTGCCCTTTGTCCTCCGGCGGCATCATGGTGTCGCCCTCGCCGGCGACGAATTGGGCAAGCGGACTCTCCTTCGCATTGCCGGCGACGATATTCGGCCCATACGCCTCGCCGCCCGTCATCGCGATCTTACGCACGTCGAGGCGAAACTCGCTCGTCTGCTTCTGCGGCCCGTGGCAGGCATAGCATGATCGCTGGAAAATCGGCTGCACGTCGCGAACGAAATCGACCTTACGTTCGGCCTTCGCCGCGGGAAACGGTTTGGCCTCATCCCCAAACGCGAGCGCCACCATCGCCGCCAAAAAACCGACGAGCGCAACCAGCGCAATGAAAAGTCGTTGCCAGGTTCCAACGATTCCCACGAACGGCTCCTCTACTGCTGCGCGGATCGCCAAACTTGTCGATCTTTGTCTTAGACGCTGGCCTCGGAAATGGCAACCCAAATGGCCGATGCGGCGAAAAACGTCGTGCGTCGTGGGGCAAGCCAATTATAGAGGAGAATTTGACCGTCAATGTAGAGCCGATGCAGAACCTCTCGCTCGCAGACGAGCCGTACCGAGTGCCTTGAGCGCTACGTCCGTCGCTTGAAGGTCGTTCGTCGCGCGTCTCGCCGAGGCGGTCGAACGCTGCGCTACGGCCAGTCGACCGGTCACCGTGGAACGCGATTCGGCACGAACGGCGGTTGATGGCCGGCCCTGCATGGCCGTTAACACGGGCGCGACACGCGAGGAAGCAACGGCATTCTGCACTACCGCGGCGGGGGCCGAGAGTGCTGGACTGCCGGACGCAATGGAACGGCCGAAGTTCCTCGCGAAGATCGCAACATCGATCCGATTGACCGCGCCATTGCCGTCCAAGTCGCCGTTGGCCCTCGTCGCGCCGCCGTTCGTGCCGAAGTAGGATTGCAAAATCGCGAGGTCGACGAGCGAGACCGATCCGTCGCCATCGACGTCGCCGTCGAGCAAATCCTCACTGCCCGGAGAGCCGCCGATCGACGCGCTGGGAGCCCATGCCGGGCCGTTACTCCAACTGGCGAGCGGACCGAGCGGATCGCGGATCACCAGGGAATAACCTATGCCGTCGGTCGTGGGGTGCCAGCCTTCGCCCGTGTCGTCGTAGGTAAATGACTGAATAACCGCGCCGTCGCCATCCATAATCGTCAAAAGTTCGCCGGCGTTGTCGAGGCGGCCGGAATATTGCCCGGCGATGGGAACGCCCGGATAACGAAATGCGAACGCCTCCGCATCCTCGACGATCACTAGCCGCTGTCCCGGCGCGAGCGACGCGATGGCGGCCGAGGCAAAATTGAACGTAATGCCCTGGCTGAGTTTAACCGTGCTCAGATCGAGCGTTTCCGTGGTGCTCGTGTTGAGGAATTCCAAGAACTCGAAGTCGTCGGCGTCCCCGAATCCGGCCGCCAATTCTTCCGCCGTTTCGTCCGCCGGGTGATACATCAACTCGCTCACCCGCAGGAAATCCTGCAACGGCCGAAACGAAACGGTGCTCGTTACGGTGACCGAATCGGTGGCGATCAACGCGCCCTGGAAGTCGTAAGCTTCGAGCACGATCGCATTCGTTCCAAAGTCGACCGGCAACGTCAACTGCCACGTATTGTCGTTGATCCACGTCACCAGCAGCGGTTGGTTGTCGCCGGAAACTCGAATCGTGCGCACATTCACCCAGCCCGTTCCTTGCAACGTCGCCGTCGGCGCATCGACCGAGAAGTCGTTGCCGCCGTTGGTCGTGATGGCAAAGCCGACCTGAGGTATCGCCGAATTGATCTGGCTCAGCGCGCTCGACGAGCGGCTGCCGATGTAGCTGATGAACGAGCCGAACGATTCGGCCGGCAGCAGCGAGTCGTAATGGTTGATCCACGGCGTCATGTACGCGGAGTTGAACGTCGTCGTGACAATGTCGTGAACGTGCCCAAAGTAATGATGGCGGTTGCCAGGAATACCGAGCATTTTGTTCAAATCGCCGTTCGGGGTCAGCGTCGATCCCGTGCCCGCGGAGAACGAAAAATCCATATCGTGCGGGAATAGCAACACGCGCTGGTCTTCCGGTCGCACGTACAGTTCGAGATTGTGCGCCGCTCCGGAAAAGTAGCTATCGCCGATGCCGGTGAGAATTCCGACCGCGAACGCCCGCAACCACTGATCGACGTCGACGACCGAGTCGATCTGAGCGTTGTAGCTCGCGCCGGACGTGCCGAACGTCTTGGCCATTGCGATCAGCCGCGAATAGTCGTCGGCGTCGCGGTTATTCTTGATCAGGAACGGCCAACGGTAGTTCTCCTTGTCGTCGCCGAGGTCGCGAATCGACACGCCCACCACGCCGTCGGGGCTGGGATAGGGCAACTTCGGGCTTTCCGGGTTGCCGTCGGTCGTGCCGGCCGGATAGTAAATCAACTCGTACTCGAACAACGTGCCGTCGCCGCCGTTGTCGTATTGCGAATCGAGGAACACGTCGCCGTAGCGGGCCATCATCAGCATGGCGCTGCCCGTGTGCGTGTTGCGGGGCGTAATGACGCGAATCAAATCGCTGTACTCGCCCGGAATGTCGCCGGCGTGGGTGACGATATGCTCGACGATGATTTCCTTCTGGCTGAACTGGTCGCCCGCTCCGCTGCGGTCGATGGCGATGTTGTCGTGGACGCCGCGGAATAGTTGGTCCGGCTGGAACTCGACGTTAAAGCTGATCCGCACGTCCTGCCGGCGTCCGCGTTCGCTTCCTTTCAGACGCACGCCGACGTCGTAGTAGATCGTCCGCTCGTCGTAGACGACCGTCGCGCCAATGCGGTCGTTGCTCATCGCGTTTGTCGGCGCGTGCAGCAGGTTGGCGTCGTTGGGCGTCATCACCAGCCGCACGTTATGCACGTCGTTGGCACCACCCAAGCTGGCTCGGCCGTCGGCAACCTGATACAACGCCCGGGAATCGCGCCCGTCGGCCGGGTAGGTGGAAACGGCTCCCAGACCGTCCGTCCCTTCGACGTAAAACTGCACGACGGCGCCGGCCGATTGACCGGGTATCGTCCCGACGTGCTTCCCGTCCGCTCCAAGCGACATGCTCGCGTTCTGCCATGCGCCGTTGTTGACCGAATACCACAACGCCATCGACGCCACGCCATCTGGATCGGCGGCCGTGGCCGACACGGTCACCGGCGAACCGGCCGGCGGCACGGCCGGACCGTGGATAAAGTCCGCGTAAGTCGGCCCGACGTTCGCCTGAAAGCGCGAGTTCACCGCACCGGGCGTGCCGCCTTCGGGCGGCGGCGTAAGAATGGTCGTCTTCGGCAAGCGGTTGAAGTACAGTCGCGTATTGACCTGCAAGTCGCCGGCCAGATGCTTCACGCGGTACGAGATCTCGTATTCCGTCCCGTTGGAGATCGAGGCGATCGCCGCGCCGTTTTTGAGAGTCGTTTCGATGTGGTTGTGAATGTGTTCGCTGGCGCTCGTGGCGACCAGATGCAACACGTGGTTTGCCGCGTCGTCCGGGTCGACGGCGATCACCGTCTTGCCGTGCGCTCCGTGCGTACCCAGCACGCGCCACGCTGCCGGCTGGCTGCCGACGACGTCACTCTCGAACGTTCCGTTCTGGATCAACTGGACCGGCGTCGTCGACGGGTTCTGCGTGACGCGAACGTCGTCGAGCAACACTTCGCCAGCGTCGAGCAGACCGAGCAGGAATTCCTGCCACAGCCCGTCCGGTCCGACGCTGCTCGATTGGGCGACGCCGCGATACGTGACGGTCTGCCACGAGCCAGCGTCCGATTCGTCGCTCGCATTCCAGGCCTGGGCCTGCGCGTTATCCGAGTCGGGATCGATCAACTCCAGGCTCGAACCGCCGCCATCGGCATAGGCGTGCCAGCGGCCGCTGTCGAAAAACCGCACCTCGTCGGCCGGATTGTCGACAGCATCGCGCAGCACGACGCGATCCCCTGCCCGCGACAGCGTTCCCGAAAACGGCCCCACGACGTTGATCGTCGGATTCGCCGCCCGCAGCGCCGCGACGTCGCGGGCCACGACGATGTATTCGCCAGCCGCGAGCATCGTGCCCGGCGCGAACTCAAAATCGATCCCGCCACCCAACTCCCATTCCGTTAAATCAATGGTCGCTGCGCTGCGGTTGAAAAGCTCGATCCACTGTTGATTCGATTCGCGAAACGGCTCGCCGGGAAGAAACGGGGTAAGTTCCTCGCGGAGCAGCAACTCGAGTCCGAACACCGTATCGCTGCTGCCGGCGTTTATCTGGTGAACTTCGACGGAGAGAACATTCGTGCCGACGTTCAGCATCGCCGGGTCGAGCGAGATGAAGCCGCTATAGGTCGCATTATCGACCGATGTCGACGCAAACGTGGCGTTGTTCACGGGACCGGCCGGCATGCCGAACCGCGTGGAGAAACCGGCTGAGTCGGTCAACTCGACGCCGTTGAGGTAGAAGATCGCGCCGTCGTCGATAATGTGCCGCATCACGAGTTCCGCGTCGGCCGGCGTGCCGGAAACCGTGAATTCCTTCTGGTAGTAGTAGGTTGTCACGGCCGACGTGTAGTCGGGCCAGGTCGTGCGAAGGTCGACTGGTAAGTTGCTCGACTCGACGCCGATCAACGTCTGGCCGGTTTGCCAATTGCCGCCCACGGGGTGATTCGTCTGATACCACGTTGCGCCAAGGTTCGCGCCAGAACGGTTGAATTTCCACGTCGCGTCGAAGGCGACGAGAGGCGTCTCGTCGAACGTGGCCGGCGTGTCGGGTGTGCCCGGCAGTGGCCGCGGGTGGTACATGATCTCGTTGATCACGACGTCGTCGTGGAGCGAAAAATGGTTCGCCGCGCCCGGCGTCGGCACGTCGGGATAGAGCCAAGCGTCGCCGTGCGCCGGCGAACGGCCGCGCGACCGGTTTCTCACGACCACGGCGTCGACGAGCGACGTCTGTTCCGGCCGATACAGGAACAAACGATCGCCGGAGAGCGCGTCGAAGCCGATCGTTGCTTCGGAGAGCACCAAGAACCCGCCGGCGGGGATCGATTGACTCGGCAGCACGTAGGGCGTCTTCGTCTGGTCGGACGAAGCGAGGATGAAGCCGGCGAGATTCACCGAGGCCCCGGAACGATTCGCCAACTCGGCCCAGAAATCGCCCGCCGCCGCGCCCGCCACTTCGTTAAACGCCAATTCCAGCGGCGCGTCGGGCGGAACCGGCGCGGTGCTGGCCCGCAGCGTCGTGGCGAACAGCATGTCCATGTCGCCGGTCGTCGCTTGATGCACCTCGACGGCGAGCACGTTGCTGCCTTGCTGTAAACGATCGGCCGCAATCGCCACGGCCGAACCGGCGGCCGGTATGCCGATTTCGGTCGCCGCCAGCGTGTCGTAGGTTACCGCGCCGGCCGGCATGTTCTGACGATACACCTCGAAGCCGTTGAGATAGTAAACCGCGCCGTCGTCGACGAGCGTGGAAAGCGACAACGTTGTGCGCGAAATGTCGCCGGCAAAGTCGAACTCGTTGCGGAAGTAATACGTCGTCGGTCCGAGGTCGATTTGCGTCGTGGCCGCGGCGAACGTCGGAACCACGCTCATCTTGAATGCCAGCGCGCCCGCCGGTGCAGCCTCGCTGTTAGGATTGCGCACGGCGACGATGATTTCGTTCTGGCCCGATAGCCAGCCCGTAAACGTGCCGATCTGCGAATCGAACTTGGAAACGGACACCGCGCCGCTTTCGGCGATCGTGATCGACGGATAGGGAGCGGTCCAATTCTCCCCCGAAAACGACGTTTCGGTCGCGACCAATTGGCGATTGATGTACACCGCCGCGCCGTTGTCGACGGCCAGTTGAATGCTCGCGCTCGCCGCGGCAAGCGGCGGCAATTCGAACGTCGTGCGGTAATAGCGAACGTTGTTGTCCGCGACCAACCCTTGCACGCCCAACGCCGTGGCGGCCGCATTTACTAACGGGATCACGCCGGTATTCGTCGCCGTCGGCACGATCGTGAATGTCGCCTCGGCCGGCGGATCCCCCAGACCCGAGGGATCCCATGCGCCGGCCGCTCCGCCCTCGACCGACTCGGTGCTGATTCGCCATGTGGTCGTGCTGGACGCCACGTCGACCGGTGCGGCCACGACGAGCGTTGCCGGCGACGCCAGACCGGAGACGAGTTGCTGAATCGACGCCTGTGGCAACGCCACGTTCCACATGGCCACGTCGTCGAGCAGGCCGGTGAATCCCTCGTTCGGCGTCGCCGCGTTGACGCGCGCGCCAATGTAGAATGAGCCACTGGGATTGATCGTCCGAGCGGTGCTGAAAACCGGATTGCCGTTGACGTATTGCGTCAGCGTCGAGCCGGTCGAAACATACGCCACGTGCATCCACTGGGACGGCGACGTCGTGGCGGAAGTCTGGGTCCATCCGCTGGCGTAGAACTTCAAGTTCGAATTCGCTGGCAGCGTCGCGCCCGGTGCGTTGCTGACGCTCGTCTCGAAGGAGTCGCTGCCGCGGCTGGTGATTCGATTGTGGCCTGCCGACGAAGAGACGCCCGTGCCGCTCAACTGCCCCGGATCCTTCAGCCAATAACTGAGCGTGAATACCGACGAGTTGAGCGACGCGCTGGCCGCGACTCCCACGTAACTGTTCGGACCGGTGATGGAAAGCGCCTTGCCGCTTCCGACCGCGCCCGGCACGTCGCTGCTGTATGCCACGCTACCGAAGGCGACGCCGTTGTTGGCCGGCGTCGTGGCCGAATGGTCCGCCACGTTGTCGTCGAAATCCCAATATGCCACCAGCGACGTCGGCGTCATCGGGGGCGGCGTGTTGTCGCCCGCGAATAGCGGCCCGGCGCCGCTCGGCCAGGCCGCGTCGTCGAAGGCCGGATCGCGCCAGGCCGTGGCCAATTCGGTCGCCGTGTCGTCGTACTTCCAATGGCTGTCGTTGCGGATCAACGTCGTCGTGACCGGTGTGGGGTCGAAGGTCGCAAAATTTGCGACGCCCGGCGTGCCGCCGCGCTGAGCGCTCGTCGTCCAGTTCTCAGCCGTCTCGCTCGCCGCATCGGGATCGCGCTTGGCCATTGTGAATCCCGAGCCGTCCGGCCCGACCGGCCACGGCTCGTCGTCGCGATAGTCGACCGTGTCCATCGTGCGGTTGCTGTTGTTGACCAACTCCAGCTTTTCGCCGCCGTTGGAAAGCTGGCCCGAGTACGGACCCAGCGCGCTGGCGAACCCGGTCGACGCGAACAAGGCAGTGGGATCGGAGGCCACGACCAGGTATCCGCCGCGCGGTATCGTCGTTCCGTTGGGAAAGGCGAACGACACGCCGCCGTCGAGCCGCCACCGCGACACGTCCATGTCGACGCCCATCTGGTTGTGCAACTCGATCCACTCCAACGACTCCGCCGCGCCAACCGGGTTGTACATGATCTCGTTGAACACGACCGTGCTATCGAGAGTGAGGCGCGGTTCGAGTTGCTCGATCCGCGCGGACAAAGATCGCCGCCGTTGCCGCGCGGAACGTGATTGGACTCGTCGGCTACTGGAAAATCCTGGAAACATGCTCATCGCTCCTACGCACAACGCGGAAAACGTGTTCACACGCCGACTCTATGAAATCGGCCGCCGGGCTTTCGCCGGCGGCCGAATGGTAAGGCTTCGATTGAGTTGGCTATTCGCCGATTCGCTCATCCGCTTAGCGACGTCGCCGACGTAATGCCGCGCCGCCCAACAATGCCGCGGCAGTCCCCACGATCAGTATGGCCGAAGGTTCCGGTATCGGCGTGGCCGAAATCTCCATCCGCAAGGCGAATCCGCCCGCCGGCGGAACCTCGGAGTTCGGATTGCGCAGGGCGACGATCAGCTCGTTCTCGCCGACCAGCCAACTCTCGAATGCCGCGGCGCTCGAATCGAATTTTGTCGTCGTCACGCCACCGTCCGCGGCGATCGAAATGCTCGGCAACGGGCTGCTCCAGTTGTCGGCCAAGAAGGACGTTTCCGTCGCCAGCTTTTCGCCGTTGATCCATATCTCACCCCCGTTGTCCGCCGCGAACAAGATGTTCGCCGAAATCGACGCGGACGCGTCCAGGTTGAACGTCGTGCGGTAGTAATGCACGTTGGGGTCGCCGATCAGCCCCGTCGCTCCGATAGCGGCCGCGGCGTTATTGATGTGGGGTATCGCGCCGGCGGCGGTGGCGGTCGGCGTAAGCGTGAACGTGCTTGCTGCCGGAGGCGCGGCACCGGTCGAAACCCACGTTCCCGCCGCTCCGCCGTCGATGCTTTCGGTGCTCAGCGTCCAATCGGTCGTGTTCGACACGACGATCACGTTCGGCGGCGGCGGCGGTTCGGGAATCGACAGTGACAACGGCGTCGCCGCGCCGGAAGCGAGCATTGCAATCGACGACGCCGGGAATGCGTTATTCCACAGCGCCATGTCGTCGATCAATCCGGTGAAGCCCTCATTCGGCGTCACCGCGTTGACTCGCGCACCGACGTACATCGCGCCGGCCGGAGCGATCGTTCTCGGGCCGGAAAACACCTCGGTGCCGTTGGCGTATACGCTCATCATCGAACCGTCGGCGACGTAGGCCACGTGCGTCCACGCCGACGGATTCGTCGTCGCCGGCGTCGTTTCCCAGCCGCTGGCGAAAAACTTCAATCGCGAGCTGTCCGGTAGCGTTGCGGTCGCAGCGTTGCTCACGCCGGTTTCAAAGGAGTCACTGCCGCGGCTCGTGATGCGGTTATGCCCCGCCGACGTCGATACGCCCGCGCCGTCCAATTGCCCTGGATCTTTGAGCCAATAGCTGAGCGTGAACGTCGGTGAATTGAGATTCGCGTTGGCCGGAATGCCCACGTAACTGCCCGGCCCGCTGAGCGAGAGCGACGCGCCGCTGCCAACGGCCGCCGGCACGTCGACGCTGAAGGTCGGCCCGAACAACGCGCCGTTGTTAACGCCTCCGGGGGCACCGTCGAGAACGTCGTTGTTGAAATTCCAGTAGCTCACAAGATCGCCGCGCGCCGACGTCGTCAGAACCATCGCCAAGGCGCACGCCAGCACACCGGACGTGATGATGTGGCTCTTGTCTGTAGTGATCATTAGCCGGCCTGCACAAGAATGTGGGTGTCGATGTGCCGTCGCTCTCAAGAGACGGATGCCGGCACATTTATCGATGCGGCTAAGAATAATCCGCCGAAGGCAACGTGTCAATTTTATTTTCGGAAAAACGCCGCTCCTTCATCCCCAATTTGACACTCGACGCCGCTGCATAACTGGTCCCAGCCGCCAGATGTCGCTGCTTTCGCCACCGCCGTTCAAACGGGCGAACCAGCCGCGACGGTCCAAGAATCCGCCAATGTCCGCTCCAAGATATCGCGCCATGCGAATCACGGCCCTTCAAAGGTCCGCACGGCCGGTCCTGCCAGGTCGCCAAGATACCGAATCCGCGCCGTGTTGAGATAGACTTCCGGATAAGCGACGTAGATGATCCGCTTGAACGCGAAGTCGATCCACTGCGCCGCCGTCGACGTCCGCCGCAACCAGAACATGCGCGATGCATCGGCCTCGTCGTATTCGATTTTGTCGTCCAAGTTCAAAGCCAACGTCAAACCGCTGCAAGGCACGTTGTTCGCCAGGGGCGCCATCGTGCCGACGGCAAACTAGCGTAATTGGATGTTGCCGACTTTGCCATCGCCGCAATCTGGCCGAGTCGAGCCACGGAAACTACGTCAGACCAAATCGGTTCGGTAGAACCTCGTAATGCCGCAGCTCGGCAAATGGGGCGAGCGTGTGGCGTTTCGCAAGGGGGTTGCATCGTAAGTGTCGACGCGGCGGCGTCTTGGAATCGTTGTGGCCGCCGAGTGTCGTTTCCGCTCACTGCCGACGTCTGACGGCGAACGTTCACCTCCGCAGCAGCATCTTGCCTTCACGTGCCACCCACAATCCGCTCCGCCAATCCTTCGGCGTCCGCTTCGTCCAGCCCATGATTTCGCAAGATCGCCGTGGCGTGCGTCCTTAGTTCGTCGTCGAGATGTTCATTGCTCATCCAGCGGAGTTCTTCCTCCTCGCGTGCGGCAGCCGCGGGTTGGGCCACCGCCAAGAGCTCAATAATGCAGCGGAAGTGGCGAACGAACGCCCAGTGATTGCCCTGGCGAATGGCCGCTTCGAGATGCTCTTTGGTCGCCAGCATGAATCCGTCCAGGCCGCCGAAGTCGTTGATGGCGGTGTTGATGATTACCAACAGTCGATCCAGGCCCCTGTCGCGGCGCTGGTGGACTTCGGCAAGAAATCGGCAGTATCGCCGCCGTCGCTTCTTGTCGCGGCGTAGACGCTCGTTCGCCGTGTGGCAGCCTGCGCATTCGCTGTGCCGCGCGTCACTCGCTTGCCGCCGCAGCCGGAAGTTGGCGATTGGCAGCAGCGTGCCGCACAGCGAGCACCGTTTCATCCATTGACGTGTTGCCGTTGCGTCCATCGCGCCACTCCGTTGGCAAGATAGGTAAGGTTGTGCTTGTAGCTCGCAGGAGGTTACGCGGACCATCTCGACCGCGCTCGGCGTTGCCGCCGACAACCGTCGGCCAAGTGACATATCGCTCGCATTACGCCCATCACATCGCGGTCTTCTTGCCGCGTTTCGGCGATGGTTCGCGTTGGTTTCGGGTACTTTTTCACGCGGATTCCGTCGACCGTGAACTTCTGCGGCCGCTTGGAAGTCCGCTTGCGAGCAGGCTTTGGCGTCGTTACTGGTTCGCACAACCGTTGCTCCGGATTACCGTCAAGCATCGCCACACCGGCGGTTGTACGTACCGACGCCGCTTCTGCCGATTGCCGCGCTTCGACCGCCCGCCGCACGCGAACGCAGTTCCACTCAGTTCCTCGCGACGTCTTCGCCTTCCGCTTGCGCAATTCCGCAACGATCGCCGGATAGGTCATGCCCGCCTTGCGCCACGCGACGCACTTGGCGATCCATGCTCGCTCCCACCAGCAGCCCTCCGTGATTCGTTTGCCGTTGCGAAGGACGATTCGTTCGCCATAGGGTGCCCAGCCCGTCACGCGGCCGCCATTCACTTTTCAACGAGCCACGCCTTCGCGAGTCCGTCGTACGCGCCAGTCCCGGTAAGCCTGTTCGGCCAGTTCGTTCATCCGCTCGGCGTCGCCACCAGGTCCACACACGAATTCTTCGGCGACGAAGTGAATGGTCAGTCGCCGCCATTCGACCAAGTTTCGGACCGTGTCGGTGAGGTCGCGGATCGGATGGGCCAGCGTGCCGACGTTAGGAACGATCAGATGATCGCCGCGCCGCCGGGTTCTCTTGAGCAGTTCACCCCCGCCATGTCGCCGAGATATGGAGGCATCGTCCCGTTTGTCGATCCAGACGCCCTTGATGAGCGCCGTCGGCAGCCGAGACCGCGCGTACGCGATCAGCCCGTGCAGATCGACGGACTGGCCATCTGCCTGCGTCACGTAGACGAATGCTCGCATGACCGCCCTCCCGTGGCGAATGCCTTCCTATGGCATTATAGAGCCAATGACGACGCAGTGCTGACGAAGTTAGTTGAGTTCCAGCGCCGGGAAGGAACCGTGGCCGTGTCGGCGCGCTCGTTGGCCAGTGGCGCCCGTTTCCACGGAAACGCGACAGGCGCGAACGTGGGCGACGTGGTGGCGAACGTCGGGGCGACCCTTCCGTGGTCTGCCCGTGCGAATGCACAAACACGAACGCTGCGACGCCGCGAAAGCGGTCGTCGTAGTTGACGATCATTTCCTTCCAGATCAGCCAGTTGAAGATCAAGACTTTGCAGATCACTCCTTGAAGATCATAAGGCGGACCATTTTCCGACCACCCCAGGACCAGATTCCGACTACCCTCAGTACCAGAATCCGACTACCACTGGTCCAAATTCCGACTACCCGTCGAAGTCCAGAGAGAACCGTGTTTCGTCGGCGGACAACGTCTGGACGACAACGAAATCCCAGTTCGGCACCAACAAATCGGATTCGCGTCCGCCGTCCGAGCCTCGGCGCTTCTGACAAATGATGATCTTGTGGCGATGCAACCACTGCTTGCCATGCACTACTGACTCGCGCGACAGCGCTGTTTCCCTTTGCAAACGCGACAGCGAAAAGCCGAAGCGGTCGTCGCCGCCGAAGTTCTCGATCGAGCCTTGAAGGTCGTCCGCGTCGGCCCCACATCCGTCCTGATCTTGTACTGCCTTGTTCAGCGCCATCAGTCGGCTGACCGCCACTGCGAGCACAACTTTCGCATGCCAAGGAAGATGGCCGACGCGCCGTATGCGGCAGCACGCCCACCAAGGAAGTCCGGCATACCGGGTGCCATCGGAGATGCCCGCGATTGTCTTCTTGGTCACCTTGAGCGTTGCCGTGCGCCGTAGATAACCAGCCGGTGAACGTTCGCGACCAAGATTCGTAATCCATCCAGCCTCGTGCAGTTTTGCGATATGCTTCTTTGCGGTCGGCACGGGCAGTCGGGCCCTCAGAGCAATTTTCCGAAGCGACGTGAATGTCTCTCGCCTGCTGATGCTCAGTATCGCGCCGAGTGTCTGCGTCGCAGGCCCAATGTCCTGCAGCGCCAATAGCGGAAGCTTCAGCCAACGCTGGTTCAGCCAGTCGGTCCAACCAAACCTCTCGATACGACGGTCTCCCGTGCTTTCGTCCACGATAAGCGTCCCTGCACTTGGTGCTCACGATGTTATCCCTGCTCGAAAGCCTCAATCGACGAAATGCGAGTTCATCCGACTTTCCCCACGCTCGCGTGCTGCGCGGCCGCTTCGTCGGCGGCCACCTGCGGCGCGATTGGCTCGATTTCGATTCCATCTGTTTCATGTCCCTGCGTGATTGCGAGCAGCAACGCAGCCAACGAGTCAAAGAACTCGTCGCTCAAGGCGTCCGGCTCGCCCAACACCTCAAACATGTTGTCGGGGACGTCAATCACGAACGTCTCCCTCGTCGCCATCGAGCACGAACGGAACGGCGACCATTGTCTTGAGCGCATTGCCCTGGGCGCCGCGATCAGGGGCAACGTAGGCCTCGCGACTCGAAACGCGAGTGGAGAAGTCGAGCACGGCTTCAACGACGGCGGGCTCAATTCCTGGGCCGTTGTCGGTGACGACGATCCCAGCGTCGTCCACCATGACTTCGATCTCGGGTGCCGTCCCGGCCTCTTCGCAGGCGTCGAGCGCGTTGTCGACCAATTCCTTAAGCGCCACCAGCGGCCAGGCCGTCTTGGCATGTCCGATCTGAGCCGTGAGTTCCTTCTCGGACAGAAAGTCCAGCATTCGGCTGGTGCGAAAGGGAGTGCGATTCAGAAGTGTCGTAGAATTCATTGTGGGAACTGCCGTTCGGTCTTGACCGCTGGAAGTCGCGTTCTCGAAGCACAAACATTCACCTGAATCGCCGCCGACTCGGGTTGATACACGCTCAAAAAAACTCGATCACTTCCGGCGACTTTCGTCGCCGAGTTCGGGTAACTGGCGACCTCGGCTTTGCCGCTCTAGCCCGCTCAAATTGTTCGACTGCCTCGCGGCTGATCCGCCAGCTGGGACGGCCGCCGGGTTTGCGAGCGACGTTGACGGCAGCCAATTCGCCGCGGGCGATCCACGCAAGGACAGAATGCTGCGACACGACGTAGCTGTTGGCGACCTCCGGAACGGTCGTGTATGTACGAGCGACGGTCATCGGGCGGCCGCCTCCCGCCGGGCGATCTTGCCAGCCCGCCGCAGCGCGTTTTCGACCTGCTTCACGTAGTCGGCCGGAATCATCCTTCGGCCGCCCACAATCGGACAGAGATCGTCCCGCAAGATCCGTTGGTAGAAGAGCGTGGATATGTCGCGAGGATTCACGCTCGCGCCCGTCGCCTCTTGAATCGCCCGAGCGACTTCGGAAACAATTAGATATTCTGGCATGAGAAACGCCCTTGTATGCTGGCGACCGTCGTCATTCGGTCGGTCTACATACAAAGGCGTGACAAACTTTGTCCGTTCTTTGTGACAAACCTTGTCACAATTTCCAGCAGACGGGATCGGGGCCCAGGGAGAACTTGCATTTCAGGCCAACG
>JAJDEG010000046.1 GCA_029259895.1 Planctomycetota bacterium | reverse complement strand
CTGCGCGGATCGTAGGCCAGGCCGAGCGTGTCGGAGACGTATTGCTCAGGGCCGAGGAAGCCCATCGCCAGCAGGATCAGGTCGGCATTCCACGTCTTTTCCGTGCCGGGGACTTCCTGTTGTTCGCGCGGCTTGGAAAGATCGACCTCGATGGTGCGGACACCGGCGACGTTGCCGCTGCCGTCGTCGAGAAATTCTTTCGACATGATGCGGAAGGCCCGCGGATCGCTGCCGAACTTCTGCGCCACTTCCTGGTGGCCGTAGTCGACGCGGTAGATGCGCGGCCATTGCGGCCAGGGGTTGTCCGGCGAACGCTCGTCTTGCGGTTTGGGCAGCAATTCAAAGTTGACGAGGCTCTTGCATCCGTGCCGCATCGACGTGCCGATGCAGTCGGTGCCGGTGTCGCCGCCGCCGATGACAATGACGTCCTTGTCCTTGGCGCTGATGTACTTGCCATCGGCGTGCTTCGAATCGAGGAGGCTTTTCGTGTTGGCCGTGAGGAATTCCATCGCGAAGTGAATGCCGCGAAGCGGACGGCCGGGTATCGGCAGATCGCGAGGGCGGGTTGCGCCGGTCGATAGCAGCAAGGCGTCGTTCTCGGCGAGCAACTGCTGGGGGTCGACGTTTTGACCGACGTTGGCTCCGGTGACGAATTTGACGCCTTCGGCCTGCAACAGGTTAATGCGGCGCTCGACGACGTGCTTGTCGAGCTTCATGTTCGGAATGCCGTACATCAGCAGGCCGCCGATGCGGTCGGCCCGCTCGTAGACGGTGACGAGGTGTCCGGCCTTGTTGAGCTGCGCGGCGGCGGCGAGTCCAGCGGGGCCAGAGCCGACGACGGCGACCCGCTTGCCGGTGCGAGACTTGGGCGGTTCGGGCGTGACCCAACCGGCGGCGAAACCGCGGTCGATGATGGCGTTTTCGATGTTCTTGATCGTCACCGCTGGATCGGTGATGGCGAGGACGCAAGCGCCTTCGCACGGGGCGGGGCAAGCGCGGCCGGTGAACTCGGGGAAGTTGTTGGTCTTGTGCAGGCGGTCGAGCGCCTCGCGCCAGCGGCCTTGGTAGACGAGGTCGTTCCACTCCGGGATCAAATTGTCGATCGGGCAGCCGGTGGCCGATTGGCAGAACGGCACGCCGCAGTCCATGCACCGGGCCCCTTGCGTGCGGAGATGCTCTTCAGCCGGATCGGTGTAGATCTCGTCGTAGTCGAGAATGCGCAGCGCCGGATCGCGATACGGCACTGTCTGACGCTGATACTCCTTAAAGCCGGTTGGCTTACCCATGATTCCGCACTCCATGAACGGGCGCTTCGATTTCCTCATCGTGCTGCTGCCGCTGAAGGAGCACACGTTTGTAATCGACCGGCATGACTTTGACGAACTCGCCGAGCACGTTGGGCCAGTTTTTCAGCACGTGTGCGGCGACCTTTGAAAGCGTGTGCTTGTGGTGGGCTTCGATCATCATGCGAAGTCCTTGCACGTCGTCAGGCGCTTCGACCTTTTCCAATTCGACTAGGCCGAGGTTGCACTTGGTGATGAAGTCGCTGGCCTTGTCCCACACGTAGGCGATGCCGCCGGACATGCCGGCGGCAAAGTTGCGTCCGGTCGAGCCGAGAATCACTGCTCGACCGCCGGTCATGTATTCGCAGGCGTGATCGCCGACGCCTTCAATGACGGCGATTGCGCCGCTGTTGCGGACGCAGAAGCGTTCGGCGGCGCGGCCGTTGAAGTAGGCTTCGCCGTCGGTCGCGCCGTAGAGACAGACGTTGCCGACGATGATGTTCTCCTCGGCGGCGAACGAGCTTTCCTGCGGCGGATAGACGATCATCTTGCCGCCTGAAAGGCCCTTGCCGACGTAGTCGTTGGCGTCGCCTTCGAGTTCGAGCGTGATGCCGTGGGCCAGAAATGCTCCGAAGCTCTGACCGGCCGAACCGTTGAGCTTGATGTGGATCACGCCGTCGGGTAGGCCGGATTCGCCCCATTTCTTCACGAGCGTATGGCTGAGGATCGTGCCGACCGTGCGATTCGTGTTGATGATCGGCAGCTCGATCCGCACGTACTCCTTGCCGACGATGGCCGGTTGGGCCAGCTCGACGAGCTTGTGATCGAGGGCCAGTTCGAGACCGTGGTCTTGCGACTGCGTGCAGTAGACGCCGACGTCGGGCCGTGGCTTCTTCGCCGGCGCGAGAATCGGCGTTAGGTCCAGGCCGTCGGCCTTCCAATGCTCGATGGCCGCGTCGGTGTGGAGCAAGTCGGCGCGACCGATCAACTCGTTGACCGTGCGAATGCCGAGCTTCGCCATGATGCCGCGGGCTTCCTCGGCGACCATGAACAGGTAGTTGACGACGTGTTCCGGCTGACCGGTGAACTTCTTGCGTAGGTCGGGATCTTGCGTGGCGATACCGACGGGGCAGGTGTTCAAGTGGCACTTGCGCATCATGATGCAGCCGAGCGTAATCAGCGGGGCCGTGGCGAAGCCGAATTCCTCCGCGCCCAACAGCGCGGCGATGATCACGTCGCGACCGGTTTTCAGCCCGCCGTCGGTTTGTAGCACGACGCGGCTGCGCAAATCGTTGAGGACGAGCGTCTGGTGCGTTTCGGCGATGCCGAGTTCCCACGGCAGCCCGGCGTGTTTGATGCTCGTGAGCGGCGATGCGCCGGTGCCGCCGCCGTCGCCGGCGATGACGATGTGATCAGCGTAGGCTTTGGCCACGCCGGCGGCGATGGTGCCGACGCCGACTTCGGAGACGAGCTTGACGCTCACCCGCGCGGACGGATTACTGTTCTTCAGATCGTGAATCAGTTGCTTGAGGTCTTCGATCGAATAGATGTCGTGGTGCGGCGGCGGCGAAATCAGACCGACGCCGGCCGTGCTGTGGCGGATGCGGGCGATGTTGGCGTCGACCTTGCGGCCGGGGAGTTCGCCACCTTCGCCGGGCTTGGCGCCTTGGGCGATCTTGATCTGCAACTCGTCGGCGTTGGTCCGATACCAGATCGTCACGCCGAAGCGACCGCTGGCGACCTGCTTGATCGCCGACCGCTTCGAGTCGCCGTTGGGCAGCGGGACGAATCGCTCGGAGTCTTCGCCGCCTTCGCCGGTGTTGCTCTTGCCGCCGATGCGGTTCATGGCGACGGCCAGCGTTTCGTGCGATTCGGCGGAGATCGAGCCGAAGCTCATCGCGCCGGTGCAGAACCGCTTGACGATTTCGCTAACCGGCTCGACTTCGTCGATGTCGATGGCGTGCGCGTCGTCGAATTTGAACTTCAACAGGCCCTTGAGGTGACAGCGCGTGCGCGCGTCTTCGTTCGCATGATGGGCGAACCGCCAATAGGCATCGCGATCGTTCCCGCGGGCGGCGACTTGCAGATCGGAGATCGCCTGCGGATCCCACATGTGCCGTTCGCCCTCCGCCCGCCAGTGGAATTCGCCGGGATTGGGCAGGCTCGGCTGGCGTTCTTCGGGCCGCTCGGGATATCCGAGCGCGTGGCGGCGGAGCGTTTCTTCGGCCAGCACATCGAAGTTCACGCCTTGGACGCGGCTGGCCGTGCCGGCGAAGCAACGGTCGACGACTTCGTCGCGAAGGCCGATGGCCTCAAAGATTTGCGCGCCTTTGTACGACTGGAGCGTGGAAATGCCCATCTTGGCCATTACCTTGAGCATGCCCTTGGCGACGGCCTTGCGATAGCCGGCTACGACTTTGTCGTCGCCTGAGAATCGTTTGTCGTCGAGCAGTCCATCGCCGCGGGCTTGCCAGAGCGACTCGAACGCCAAGTACGGATTAATGGCGTCCGCCCCGTAACCGACGAGCAGGCAGTGATGATGCACCTCGCGGGCTTCGCCGGATTCGACGACGATGCCGATCCGCGTTCGCATGGTTTGGCGAATGAGATGGTGATGGACCGCGCCGCAGGCGAGCAGCGTGCTAACCGGAACGCGGTCTTGCGAAATGGCCCGGTCGGTGAGGACGACGAGACTGTAACCTTGGTCGATGGCCTCTTCGGCTTCGCGGCAAATGCGGTCGAGTGCGGCGAGCAACCCGCCGCGGCCCTCGCCGCGCGGGAAGGTGATGTCGATGGTCCGCGTTCGCCAGCCGCGGTGGTCCAGATGCTTGAGCGCGGCCAGTTCTTCGTTGGTGAGAATCGGATGCGACACGAGCAGCCGATGGCAATGCTCGGCGGTCGTTTCCAGCAGGTTCGACTCCGGCCCGATGTAGCACTCGAGCGACATGATCACTTCTTCGCGGATCGAGTCGACCGGCGGGTTGGTGACCTGGGCGAAAAGCTGGCGGAAGTAGTCGTAGAGCATCCGCGGCTGATCGGAGAGACACGCCAAGGCCGAGTCGTTCCCCATCGAGCCGACCGGATCGCGGCTTTCGCTGACCATCGGCATCAGCATGAAGTTCATCGTTTCGATCGTGTAGCCGAAGGCCTGCATCCGCGGCAGCAGCGTATCGGGATCGAAACCGTGCGCCTCTTTGGTCGTATCGAGCTCCGACAATTCGATACGTTGCTCTCGCAGCCACTGGCCGTATGGCCGACGCGACGCGAACTCGTTTTTGAGTTCCTCGTCGGGGATCAGGCGGCCCTGCTCGAAGTCGACGAGGAACATGCGGCCCGGCTGAAGGCGGCCCTTTTCCTTGACGATCTTCGGATCGACGGGCAACACGCCAACTTCGCTGGCCATGATGACTCGGTCATCGTGCGTGAGATAGAAGCGGCTGGGGCGCAGGCCGTTGCGGTCGAGCACGGCGCCGATGTACTTGCCGTCGCAGAAAGCGACGGAGGCCGGCCCGTCCCACGGCTCCATGACCGACGAGTTGTATTCGTAGAACGCCCTCTTGCTCTCGCTCATCGATTCGTGGTTCTGCCACGCTTCGGGGACCATCATCACGACGGCCTCTTGCAGCGTGCGGCCGTTCATGAGCAGGAACTCGAGGACGTTGTCGAAGGTGCCGGAGTCGGAGCAGTCCGGCTCGACGACGGGAAATAGCTTGGCCAGATCGTCGCCGAATTGCTCGCTCTTGGCCGTCCCCTGCCGAGCGAACATCCAGTTCTTGTTGCCGCGGAGCGTGTTGATTTCGCCGTTGTGGCTCATGAACCGCAGCGGTTGGGCGCGGTCCCAACTGGGGAACGTGTTGGTCGAGAACCGCGAGTGGACCATCGCGAAATGCGTCGTGTAATCCGCGTCGGTCAGGTCCGGGTAGTACGGCAGGAGTTGGTGCGAGGTGAGCATCCCTTTGTAGATCATCACCTTGGTCGACAAGCTACACACGTAAAACATGCGACCTTGCTTGAGCGATTTGTCGCCGCGCAGGGCGTGGCTGGCTTGCTTGCGGATGGCGTAGACGCGGCGCTCGAAATCTTCGCCAACCAGGCCATCGGCGGCGGCGATGAAAAGTTGTTCGACGATCGGCTCCGCTTTCAGCGCGGTCGGCCCGACGTCGGCCTTCTTCGCGTCGGTGGGTACTCTGCGCCAACCGATGAGACGTTGTCCGGCGTCGGCGATCATGCGCTCGACGGTCTTTCTGCATTTCTCGCGCTCGGCGTCGTCGGGCGGCAAGAACACGTTGCCGGCGGCGTATTGGCCGGCGGTGGGAAGCTCCGATTTGAGGTTCGTCTTGGCGACTTTGCGGAGAAAGTCATGCGGTAGCGCGGTCATGATGCCGGCACCGTCGCCGGTGTTGGCTTCGCAACCGCATGCGCCGCGGTGATCCATGTTGCGCAGCACCTCGTCGGCGTCGAGGACGATTTGGTGGCTGCGTTGGCCCTTGACGTGGGCCACGAAACCGACGCCGCAGCTATCGTGCTCGTTCGCCGGATCGTACAGCCCGTGCTTGGCGGGAAGGCCCATGGGGGCGATCGCGGAAATGGATTCGTGCATGGCGATGGCCTCGAATTGCGCCGGTCCGATGTTTTGCGGAGCGGCGGTGATTGTGCGAACGTTGCGCTGACAGCGCAGAATATTTGCCTGGTTGACGCGCGAGGGAACTTGGCCGGCGTCGCGGCCGATCGTTTATGTCTTCAAGCGACCGCTCATCGCGGCGGCATGACGTTTCTTGCCTTCGCCTTTTCGCCGGTCACCGCCGTGACCGTTGCCGTTGCCGATGTGGCCGTTCGACTTGACCGCCGCGGACTCGCCGGCAACGGTTGGTGCCGCCGTTTCCGCCAGGGCGGATGCATCGCAGACCGCCGCCTCGACGGCATTCTTCGGCAGATCGTCTTGAAGCAACTCAATGAACCGTCGCGCAGCTTTGCCCAGCTCTTTGCCGCGGCGGTGAATGATGCCGATCGGACGTTTCAATTCTTCCGTAGGCAGCCGTACTGCCGACAGCGAGCCCGATTGAACTTCGCGGGCGACCGTCGGCTCCGGCAACAGCGCGATGCCAGCGTCGATCTCGACTGCGCGTTTGATCGTTTCGATATTATCGAACTCCATCACCACGTCGACCTCGACGGCGTGCTGATCGAGCACGCGATCGATCTCGCGGCGAATCGTCAGGCTCCCATCGAAACCGATCACTCTTTCGCCGTGCAGATCCGAAAGCGATTGCACGCCACCAATCGCTAGCCGGTGCTGCGGATGGCAAACGAGCATCATCGGCTCTTCCCGCCAGGGGAGCGCCGTAATCGTCCGCGTCGACTTTGGATAGCTAATCAAACCGACGTCGGCTTGATCGTGTTCGACCATGTCGCAGACGCGGTTGGGGTGCTGATATTCGAGACGGACGTTTACCTTCGGCCACTGCGACATGAATCGCTTGAGGCACTGGTTCATATAGTGCAAGCCGACCGAATAGATCGACGCCACGCGGAGCCGTCCGGCCGGCTCCTGATTCATCGTGCGAATTTCGTCTTCCAGGGCGAGATATCGCTCGACGATCCGGCGGCACCCGGCGTAATACGTTTCCCCTGCCGGCGTCAGCACGAACGGCCGTTTCGACCGATCGATCAACTTCGCGCCGAGTCCGGCTTCGAGCTGATGGACGACCTGGCTCGCGCCCGACTGCGATATGCTGTTCTCCTCGGCCGCGCGGGAAAAGCTGCGATAGCCGACGACATCGCAAAAGACTTTGAGAGAACGTAGTTGCATATCGGTTCCGCCTTAACGCACTGCACTGGTTCGCGCCGACACATGCGCAACCTACGCACGTCCGCTCACAATCAATTCGGCAAATAGTACGGCAGCGCATTATTTTCAGAGAAGATAGTAAACTAGCTGCGGGACGCATTGCGGTCAAGCACGTTCGCGGGGAAAAACGCGGATAATCTCCGGCCGATCGGGATTCGCCCTTCGCGGCACGCAAAGCTTTCCACGGAAACGGCTTAGGACGGAACGGGGCGAAATACACCTACCGCGGCGTCAATGAGTGGCTGTGATAGTCGGCCGACGAAAGATTAACGATCTTCGACCAACAAGCCGTTCGGGCGGCG
>JAJDEG010000450.1 GCA_029259895.1 Planctomycetota bacterium | reverse complement strand
CGATTTGGCTCGATTGCTCGACCGCGGTCGCCGCTCCGCCATCGGCACGCACGGCTTCGCCCAAGGCGGCTTGCTCGTCGACGCCGGCAAGCGTTCCGCCGAAGCGGTCGCACCGCTCGCGTCGCGCGTCGAGCTTCCGTCCGCGTGGCGCGTGCTCTTGTTGCTGCCGGATCGCTCGCAGAGTATTTCGGGCGACGACGAAGAGCGGGCGTTCGCGAAATTGCCACCGGTTTCCAACAAAACGAGCAGTGCGTTACGCCATCTGGCGATCGACGAGATCGTGCCCGCGGCCGCCGCGGGCGAATTCGACCGTTTCGTGGCCGCGGTCAGTCGCTTCAACGCCCTGTCCGGCGAATGCTTCGCCGCCGTGCAGGGCGGACCCTATGCCTCGCCAACCGCCGCTCGTTGGGTGCAGCGTCTCGGCGAACTGGGCGCAAACGCCGGGCAGTCGTCGTGGGGGCCGACATTGTTCGCGTTCGCGCCCGATGAGAGTCGCGCTGCGGCCCTCCTGGAAACGATTCGCTCACGAGCCCGCGCCGACGGCTGGCGTCCGCGCATCGTCCGCCCTGCCGCTGGTGGGGCCAAGATCGAAGCAACTTGAACCGCCGTCGCCGCGACGACCCGACTGGGCCGCGCGATTGGCGCAATCCGTTCCACGCTCCGCGTCATTGGCTGGACGCAGCCAGCCGAAAAATGCCACAATAGAATAGGTCGTTCAGCCCCGTGTCCGCTCGACCTCGCGTCGCCACCGAAAACGCATACCGAAGCATCGACAGCTTCACGCCAATCGCACCATCCGTCACGTCTCTCCCTCGCGTAGCGTGTTGCCGCCCATGAGCACTCCCTTCTCCTACGACGGCGAACGCGAGCTGATCTCCGACCTTTCGACGCTGGTGGTTCGCCGCGCCAAGGCCGAAGAAGAAATCGCCCGTCGATTTGAAAAACGCAACAAGGCCGTCGAGCACGAATACCGCACCAGCCGCCAACAAGTCAACGACGAACATCAAAAGCACAAGCGGCAGCTTCAACAGGAATACGACGACGCTCGCCGTCGGCCGCTCGTCGATTACCAATCCGCCGAAACGGCCGCTCGTCGCGCCTTTGAGACGGCGACGCAAGAAACCAACGAAGAGATCGACGCGTCCCTTCAGTCGGCCCGCGCCAAGCACAAAGAAAAGCGCTGGGAAATCGCCACGCTTTACGACACGTCTAAGAATCAGCCGGCCCAGCGCGAAGTGACGGTTAAGAAACGCGTCGCCGAAACGCTTCGTCAACTCGCCGATGTCGAGGCGACGGCTGAGAAACTGCTCGCCGCTCGTCGCCAGAAGGTCGACGTCCCCGACTCGCCTCCGACGCAGCCCGGCGACGCCGCGACGGCGCAACGGACCATGACGGAAAGCGTGGCGGCGGCGAAACGAGTGCTCGCCGGCATGGACGCGATTCGGGCGGCCCGCTGGTGTGCCGGTCCGATGCTGCCAGCCATTTTCGGCATCGCCCTAGTCGCGGCAATTGCGCCGGCCGGCTTCGGTATCGGTTGGACGAATCCACTATGGGCCGTCGTCAGTCTGGTTTGGGCGATGGCCGCAACGGTCG
Source organism: Planctomycetota bacterium (assembly GCA_029259895.1). GTDB lineage: Bacteria > Planctomycetota > Planctomycetia > Pirellulales > PLA5 > PLA5. The sequence goes on along the minus strand of JAJDEG010000450.1, from coordinate 3,038 downwards.
GCATTTACGTTTGGCTTCGTCCGATTGCCCGCCGCCAATGCGTAGAGGCATATCGCGAATTCAAGCAGGTTGTCGCCGATGCTCGAGCCGCCGCGGCGTCTTGGCAGTCCGATGCGTCGGCCCAGCGCCAACAACAGCAGGACGAAGCGCTCGCCAAACGCGACGCAGCAATTGCCAAGGTTGACGCGGAACTCAGAACCGCGCTGCAAGCGCTAAATGAAGACAAGCAGACCCGCAATGCGGCGGCCGAAACCGCCTTGCGACCGCAACTCGAAGCGGCCGAGAAATTGCGGGACGAGCGACTTTCCGCCGCCGAGACCACGTACCCGCCTAGGCTCGTCGAATACGACGCAACCTATCAGACGGACATCGACCGCGTCGTCAAGCATCACGACGCCGAAGTCGCCCGGACCGCCGCCGAGCGCGATCAGGCGTACAAAGAACTCGTCGATCGCTGGACCGCCGGCATCGCCCGCTTCGAGCAAGGCGTCGCGGAACTTCGCACGGCGAGCGACGCGTTGTTCCTCGATTGGACGCGCGACGAATTGCCCACTTGGCAGCCGCCGAAATCCGTCCCCCGCGGCCTGAGATTCGGCGAGTTCGAGGTCAATCTCGCCCAAATTCGCGGCGGCATCTCGGACGACGCAAACCTGCGGCCGAAGCAGACGCGATTCCTGCTTCCCGCGCTGCTGCCGTTTCCCGAGCGCGGATCGATCGTCATCAAGGCCGCCGGCGATGCCCGCGCCGCCGCCACCGCCGCGCTCCAGTCGATCATGCTGCGGCTGCTAACGTCCGTTCCGCCGGGCAAGATCCGCTTCACGATCGTCGACGCCCTCGGTCTCGGCGAAAACTTTTCGGCGTTCATGCATCTGGCGGATTTCGAGGAAGCGCTCGTCACCAGCCGCATTTGGACTGAACCGTCGCACGTCGAACAGCGGCTGGCCGACATCACCGAGCACATGGAGAACGTGATTCAAAAGTACTTGCGCAACGAGTACAAGACGCTCGAGGAATACAACCAGCAAGCCGGCGAAGTCGCCGAACCGTATCGCTTTCTCGTCGTCGCCAATTTTCCCGCCGGCTTCAACGAAAACTCGCTCCGTCGAATGGCCAGCATCGCCAGCGCCGGCCCGCGGTGTGGCGTATTCACGCTCATCACGGTCGACACGAAGCAGCCGATGCCGGTGAACTTCCAGCTATCCGAGATCGAGCAACACGCCACCGTGCTCCGTTGGCAGGACGGCCGGTTCCGCTGGAATCACCCAGACTTCGAGCGACTGCCTTTGGAGCTCGACCAACCGCCCGCCGGCGAGCGCTGCACCGAAATCGTCCGCGCGTGCGGTCAAGCGGCCAAAGACTCGAAGCGCGTCGAAGTCCCCTTCGAGGTCGTCGCGCCCAAGAACGACGCCTGGTGGACGGAATCCGCCGCCAAGGGCGTCGACGTCCCGCTCGGTCGCGCCGGGGCGACGAATCTCCAGCATCTGCGGCTCGGCCGCGGCACGTCGCAGCACGTCCTGGTCGCCGGCAAGACCGGCTCCGGCAAGTCGACGATGCTCCATGCGCTGGTGGTCAACGCGGCGCTGCGGTTCAGCCCCAACGAGGTCGAGTTCTACCTGATCGACTTTAAGAAGGGCGTCGAATTCAAGGTCTACGCCACGCAGCGGCTGCCGCATGCTCGGGTGATCGCGATCGAAAGCGAGCGCGAGTTCGGCCTCTCCGTGCTCGAACGGCTCGACGGCGAACTCAAACGCCGCGGCGAACTGTTCCGCGACGCCGGCGTGCAGGACTTGCCGGGCTTCCGCCAGGCGCGGCCCGACGACGTCATGCCGCGCACGCTATTGGTCGTCGATGAATTCCAAGAACTGTTCGTCGAGGACGACAAGCTCGCCCAGGACGCCGCGCTGCTGCTCGATCGACTCGTGCGGCAAGGTCGTGCGTTCGGAATTCACGTGCTGCTCGGTTCGCAAACGCTCGGCGGGGCGTATTCGCTCGCCCGCACGACGCTCGGCCAAATGGCCGTTCGCATCGCGCTGCAATGCAGCGAGTCCGACGCGCATTTGATCCTCAGCGAAGACAACACCGCCGCCCGGCTCCTCTCGCGTCCCGGCGAGGCGATCTACAACGACGCCAACGGCCTGATCGAGGGCAACCATCCGTTTCAGGTCGTCTGGCTCGGCGACGACCGCCGCGAGCAATACCTGCGGCAACTCAACCGGCTCACGCAAGAACGAGAATTGGTCGTGCCTCCGCCAATCGTTTTCGAGGGCAACGTTGCCGCGGACCTGTCGCTCAACCCGATCTTGCGCGACTGGCTCGCGGCCGACGCCTGGCCAGCCCCGCCCGTAGCGCCAGTGGCCTGGCTCGGCGCGGCCGTGGCGATCAAAGACCCGACCGCCGCCGTTCTTCGCCACCAAAGCGGTGCGAATGTGCTCATCGTCGGCCAACAACCGCAAGCGGCCCTCGGCCTTCTCGCGGCGAGCTTGCTCAGTCTCGCGGCGCAATATCCACCGAGTGGCGAAGGCGCGGCCGCGGCGAAGTTCTACATCCTCGACGGCACCCCGGCCGACTCGCCCGACTACGGCGCGCTGGCCAAGCTCGCCGCCGAGCTGCCTCACGACGTCACCGTCGTTGCCCCGCGCGATCTCGCCGCCGCCGTCGCCGACATTGACGCCGTCGTCGCCGAGCGAGAAACGAACCGCCCCGAAGATGTCCCACCTATTTTCGTTCTGGTCCACGACATGGGCCGCCTCCGCGACCTCCGCAAGGCCGACGATGATTTCGGATTCTCCTCGTTCGGTGCCGGCGAGCCCAAAGCCGCCAGTTCGGCAAAGCTATTCGCCCACGTCCTCCGCGAAGGCGCGGCCGTCGGCGTCCACGTGCTGGTGTGGTGCGACACCTACAACAACGTCACGCGCACGCTCGACCGCCACGCGCTCAAGGACTTCGAGATTCGCGTGCTGTTCGCGATGACTGGCGTCGATTCGAGCAATCTGATCGACTCGCCCGCCGCCGGAAAGCTCGGCCCGCATCGCGCGCTG
>JAJDEG010000449.1 GCA_029259895.1 Planctomycetota bacterium | reverse complement strand
CTTCGTCGTCGGCCTCCGCCGGCCCTTCGGGGAACAAAATCTTCGTCAACTCCGGCAAGAAATCTTTGATGAACGGCTTGATCTCTTCTGGATCGGACTTCGTCTTCGATCCGGACAGCGGCATCGTCACGTACAACTTGTACCAAGCCGGATGGGACGAAAGCGCCACGCGGTTGTCGACCGCCGGAGCAATCCACCGTCCGTCGCGGCTCCACATCCAGACCATCCGCTGATTGATGACCCCTTCTTCGCCACGCTTCATGAACTGCATCGTCCGGCCTTGGACCACGCCAATGTCCGTACTCGCACGAAACGTCAGATTCTCGTCCACGGGATCGAAGCCCGCGCCGATCATGCATTGGTCCGGCGTATGCCGCGCCACGTGACGACGGTGGCCGCAAACCAGCGTCACGCGAATCACTTCTCCCGTTCTCGGCCGACGAAAGTCGATATCGACGTGCGCCTTCACCCGCGCCTTACGATAACCTTCGAGCGATTCCGACGTATCCGGAATGATTTGGCCTTCCCATTCTTCAAATTCCAGCGGCGGGTTTTCCATTTTCGCCGCCATTTCGGTCAGCTCTTCGCTGTCGTTGTGGCTGATCCAGCGTTCCGTCGCCTGACCCTGGTAAAACGTCGTCACGCCCATTACCGCCAGCACCAGCACGCTCGCGGCGATCAAATGGATCTGCTTCATCGTCGTGGCTCCCGGTAGTCCAAGTTCGATGTCGATGTCACGTTTTCGTCGGCCGATGCCCCAACGATGCGCCCCATACAAAGCGAACGTTGGGTCCGCCGACGTAAATCTATCGCTAGGCCGTTTCGGCTCCCACGAGCGCCGGGCGGTCGCCCGCTCGCCGACTCTTGACCGGCTTCGTCCCGTTGACCACCGCCCCCAGGACGGTCACGCCCACGGCCTGCAACCGATTGACGGCCTCTTCAATCTTAGGACGCTGACTGTATCCCAATCGCGACGACAAGATCGCTCCGTCCACGTGTTGCCCGATTAGCAGCGGGTCCGCCACCGCCAACACGGGCGCCGTATCGACGATGACGAAGTCGTACTCCGACTTCAGTTCGCGGAACAGCATCCCGATCGCCTCGTTTTCCAATGCCTGAATGCTGCGGTGGTCGACTTCCCCGGCCGACAGGAGCCACAGATTCCCCGAAGGCGTTTCGCGAATCGCGGCGTGCGGCTCGACCGTGCCCCGCAATACCTCACACAGTCCCACGTCGGCTGGTAAGTCGAACAACTCGTGCATTGTCGGGTTGCGCACGTCGGCGTCGACGAGTAGCGTCCGCCGCCCGCATCGCGCCAAACTGGCCGCCAACTGGCTGGCCACCGTCGTCTTACCCTCGCCGTCGCCGGCGCTGGTCACCATCAAGGCGCGATGCCCGTCGCCGGCGGCACCGTGCATCAGCGTCGCACGTATGCTGTCGATCGAATCGGCCAGCATGGCGTCGAATTGCTCGCCCGCGGCCCCTTGGGCGCCCGCTCCAGCCCGGCTGGACAACGCCGGTACCGTGCCGACCAGCTTCAGTCCAAGCTGCTTCGACACATCGCCGACGCTCGACAATCGCCGCTTGAGATATTCCCATCCGCCCACGAAGCACAAGCCAATGCAACTCGATATCAATCCCGCTCCCAGCACCATCATGACCTGCTTCCACTGGCTAGTCACCTGCGGAGAAGTCGCCTCCTGGATGCTCACCACGCGCAGCGGCGCTTTGTTCTCGAGCTCCCAGTCGTCGACGATCTCCGACTTTTGGTTGATGTAGGCGATGAGCCTGGTTATCTTTTCCTCGTTCTCGGCCAATTCCTCGGCCGCGTTCGTTTTTACCTTTACGTCGTCGAGCATCTTGTCCGCCGCGACCTTATACTGCTTCGCCCGTTCCGCCAGCACGAGAACCCTCGCCTGATGCAGCCGCAGGGCGCTGTCCATTTGCTCTTCGAACGCCTTGCGAATTCGCTTGCCCGCTTGCCGCCGATACTCGCTAACCTGCCGCTGCGCTTCCTGATAGCCTTGAGCAAGCTGCCGAATCGTCGGCGACGGCTGCGTTCCCGGCGGCAGGCGTCCCGCTTGGGCTCGATAGGCCGTTTCCATCTGCAGGGCTTGCCCCTTCATGTCCGCGAAAGTCGGATCTCTAGCCAGTTCGGCGTCGATCATCGAGTCGGTCACACCGCGCCGCTTGAACTCCGCCAACTCCGCGCCAGCCAACTGATACGTACTAATCGCCGCGCCGTGTTCCACTTCCGTGTCCGACTGCATCTTGCGCATCTTCTGAAGTTCGTATAGCAGCAACTCGTTCTGTACCTTGGCGTTCGCTGACGTCGCCACGCCGAGTGTTTCCGCTTTGGCCTTGGCGGCGTCGCGTTCCTTCTTTAACTCGTTAACTTTCTGTTGCACGACGGACCGCAAGTCCAACAGCTTCTTTCGCAGCTCCTCGCGCTCTTTCTGCACACCCAGGGTCATATACTGTTTCACGACTTCGTCGACGATCGTTTTCAATTGCCCCTTGCTCTCGCCCCGCATGCGCACGTACATCAGGTCCGATCGCGGCTCGAAGCCAACTTCCAACTCTCCCATTAGAAAGTCGATCGCACGGCCGCTGTTCTCTTGCATGACCGCCGTTTCGATCACTTCCGGCACGCGAACCACCGCCCGAATGACGTCGTGGCTCTTGCAGAACGCCAATTCGTTATTCTGCGTCCGTTGCACTTCGTCGGGAGACGGCGGCCGCGGCGTGCGGATCTCGATGTACGACGGCTTCACCGCCGAAACCCGCAGATACGCCGTCGACACGTCTTCCGTCGGAAACGCAAAGAATACGGCGATCATCGTCGCCAAAGCCAAACCGCCGGATACGCTCAGCGCCAGCAACCACCGCCGCTTCAGGCCGATGAGAAATTCCAGCGGGTTGATGCCGTGATGCTGCGCATCGGGCGACCACGACGCTGAGCCGTCGACCCATTCCGTCGTCGGATCGGCGGACAGCGTCGTCCGAGACGGCGCCATCAGCCCCGTTCCCGTCCCACTGCCGTTGCCGCCATAACCGTCGCCGTTAAAATCGCCGCCGCTGGAACTCGGAGGAATCACGGATGCGCCTCGCGTTGCCTGAAGTATCGAATTGAAACGTCGCGCCGTTTAGCGACTCGGCGTACTGCCACCGATTGTCGCGCCGCGGCCCGAACCGTACCGACCGCAACTCGCGGGCCATTGCCCCGCCGTTGCTCTGGCATTGCCCCGCAGTCCCGCCATTCCGCCCCAACTCCCCTGTACGCAGTTCGGCGAATATCGGTTCGCCCGATTGTGCGCGTTCTCCGCGTTTCCCTTTCGCCTCGCCCGCACACACCAGCGTGGTGATTTCACCACGCCAGACGAACGCGAGGTCATCGCGTTTCGACGCCGATCGAATGACCGAGCCCGCCGCGCGGCGACTATTTCCCCACCAGCGTTCCCACGCGAGCCGTCGGCCGAACCTTCAACTGCGCCGGCCGCGGCGCTTCGTACACGACGATCAGCCGCGACATGATGTATTGCAGCAACAGCAACAGCAGCAAAGCCGCCGGCATCATCAACAACCCGGACAGGTCGTGAAATACCTTCTTCGCCATTTCCTCGGTGATGAAGGTCGTGTTTTCCGCCGCCAAATAAAGCAATCCTGTCACCACGATTCGCGCCACATTCACCGCCACTGCGATCGGCAGCGCGAAAAGCAATATCACAATCCGCTCCCACCAATCCATCGGCACCAGCATCACCCAGCCCACCGCAAGCGCGACGAAAATCGTCGCCATCCGCAGGCCAGAACATTGGTCGATCACGTTCAGCTTCTGTTTCATCTGATCGACCGTGATCGTCTTACCCTGGCGGTAACACTGCACGCCGAGCGTCTGAAGCCCATACGTCGATGCCCTCACCGCGACCTCGTTGAGCTTCTTAAGCACCATGTCCTCCGCCTTCATCGGCAGCGGGAACATGAAGTACAAGAACAGGATCGGAACGGCCGACCACTTCAGCGTGTGCAACCCGCCAACCATCAAAAAGATGCCGAGAATCGCAATCGGAAACGTGGCCATGCCGGGCGTATTCATGGCCAGCGCACCGAATAGTACGCGTAAGACGAGCGACAGACAGATCACGCTCGCGCCCAACCACCGCTCCCACGTCGCCACCGCACCGATCGGCTTGCGCCATAACCATAACACAACCAACGTGAACACCGGCACGATCCAACCCCACGAATACTGATCGTCGTGCCAGAATCCCGACACGCTCTCTAGCGTGTTCCAGTAAGCGTAAAGCAACGCGCCGATCAACCCGCCAACAACCAGGGCCGGATACAGCTGATCGTTGTCCTTGGAGAACACCCGCGCGAGGTCGTCGCCGACCCGCTCGCTCCACGGACGCGCCGCCGAATCAGAAAACGTCGATTCCGAATCCGACGAATTCGCGCCGGACGACGACTGCGGAGAATTGCCCTGGGATGTACTCATTTCGTGTCTCGATTCAGAGGCCATACGTGGATCGACATGTTCCAATTCCGGGTGCGCAGGCAACGCCGTCAATGGCCGCCACAAGAGCCGATCGGAAGCCGCCAGGGCGCGTCGGAGCATCCTACCCGAGTGGGTCCGCGCCACATCCGCCGTCGCCAAATGAGTTTGCGACAACGCGCTTCCAATTTGCTCATGCTAAGGCCCGCCTGAAGACTTGTCAAACAATTTGCTCGTTGTCGTTACGGACTGCGGCGACTGCTAAGTTTCGGCGCTTCCGGTCCGTCCCAATACGCGCGCTCCGCCGCCGAATCACCATTCCAGCGGCCGCGGCTTCTTCGCCAGCGTCCCCGAAACCATACATCGCAGGTTGCCAGCCCGTCCGTTCGACGCTCGGCCCACGCCCAGCGAATGCACCCTGCGGCCAACGCGTCAGCCCGCATGCACTGCCAGGGCCCGCACATTCTCTGCGACCCAAAATGTCGAACAATCCCGCGCCGTCCGCCTTGTCCGCAAAGTTTCCGGCAAACTTTGCCGATGAACCAGAATATGCCGACCGTGCTCGGCAAGAGGGCGTGCTAGCTCATTACTACGCTAGGTGAGCCGGGTTGGTTGGGTTAGTTGCACGGTTTTTTCGACTTCGAGGGCTTCAGTCCCGAAGAAGAAACGGTATGCCAAGGACTGGCCCTCCGAGCCGGACATTTTTATCCGCTCGCGGCCGCTCCGACGAAGGGGGATTCGCATGGACGCTTTTCGCCTGAACGCTATCGCGACCCGCACGACCCGCAGCCTCGCTGCCGTGCTGTTGTTGGTTGTTTGTGTGCATTCTGCCGGGTGTCATTGGCTGGGTCGGGGTGTGGGCGGGGATTTGGCCGTGGATGGGCCGGCCGTCGACATGCCGGCCGCGGATTTGAATTCCGGTGCGAATTCTGGCGCGGTCGTTGAGGTTCGCGGCCAGGATCACGGCGCGCTGCCGCCCAGCCAGGCGGTG
>JAJDEG010000448.1 GCA_029259895.1 Planctomycetota bacterium | reverse complement strand
TGCACGCCACATGTCATTAGCCGGCCGAGAGATCGTCGTCGCCGTTTGCGGCGGCATCGCCGCATTTAAGACCGCGGCCTTGGTCAGTGCGCTGGCGCAGCGCGGCGCAGGCGTCTCGGTCGTGATGACGAAGTCCGCGCGTCGCTTCGTCGGCCCGGCGACTTTCTCCGCGCTTTCCGGCCGCCCCGTCGCCACCCGAGGTTCGAGCGACGCCGGCCATCCGCTCGGCGCGCATATCGAGCTGGCCGAGCGCGGCGAACTTCTCTGCGTCGCCCCGGCCACCGCGAACTTTCTCGCCAAAGCGGCCACCGGCCTCGCCGACGATCTGCTCTCCACGCTGCACCTGGCGTTTGACGGTCCCGTCCTCGTCGCGCCGGCTATGAACGGCGAGATGTGGGCCAAAGCCGCCGTCCAGCGCAACGTGGCCACGCTCCGCACCGACGGCGTCGAGTTCATCGATCCCGAAGAGGGCTGGCAAAGCTGCCGCCGCGTCGCCGTCGGACGAATGGCGTCGCCGGAGACGATCCTAGCCGCCATCGAGGCGCGCCTAGCGACGATCGCTGCCCCAACGTCGCCGCCCAACGAATAACCGAACGAGCGGCCGCCGCACTTCGCCGCGATAACCCAATCCGAGAGGCAATGAACGACCCGCACAACAGCCCGCCCGTCCCGTCGCACCCGCTCCGGTGGTTTCCGGAATTCTGGGAGCTGAGCAACCGTCGGCTGCGACCGCACGTGCGGTTGTTGGGATTGTCGATTCTCGTCGGCGTCGTGGCCGGCGTCGGCGCGATCGCGTTCTACCTCGCCTGCCAAATCGTCGCCGGATACGCCCTCGGATCGCTCGTCGGCTATCACCCGCACCATCCGGCCGGCGAACCGCCGATGTTCGGCGAAATGGCCGCCCAGTTCCAACCTTGGCTGCTGCTCGTCGTTCCCGCGCTCGGCGGCATCGTCAGCGGCTGGCTCGTCTTCACCTTTGCGCCCGAGGCCGAAGGACACGGCACCGACGCGGCCATCGCCTCGTATCACTTCCACCAGGGAAAAATCCGCCCCCGCGTGCCGCTGATAAAAATCATCTCCAGCGCCGTCACCATCGGCACCGGCGGCTCCGGCGGACGCGAAGGACCGATCGCCCAAATCGGCGCTGGCTTCGGCTCGATTCTCGGCGGCCTCCTGAAGCTCTCTGCCGCCGAACGCCGCATCCTCATGGCCGCCGGGGTCGGCGCCGGCGTCGCCGCCATCTTCCGCGCCCCGCTCGCCGGAGCGCTCTTCGCCGCCGAAGTCCTCTACTCCTCCAGCGATTTCGAGTCCGAAGCCATCGTCCCCGCCGCGCTGGCCAGCATCACCGCCTATTGCATCTTCTGCCTCGCTTTCGGTTGGTCGGCCCTCTTCGCGCTCCCCGTCGACACGCTCGCCCAACTCAAATTCACCAACCCGCTGCACCTCCTCTGGTACTTCCTGCTCGCGCTGCTCTGCGTCGTGCTGGCAATGATCTACACGCGCAGCTTCTACAGCCTCACGCATTATTTCAAACGCATGCCGATACGGCCGCATTTCAAACCGGCCATCGGCGCGATGCTCAGTGCCGTCGTTGGACTGACGCTCTACTACCTGCTTCGCCAAGACGCAAGCGTCCTTTCCGTCCTCTCGTTCGGATACGGCATCCTCCAAGACGCGATGGCCGTCGATACGACGACCAGTGACGACCTGTGGCTTGCCCTCGTCCTCTCCGCCGTCGCGCTGGGCAAGATTCTCACCACCGGGCTCACGATCGGCAGCGGTGGCTCCGGTGGCGTGTTCGGCCCGTCGATGGTCATCGGCGGCTGCGCCGGCGGAGCGCTCGGCCTCGTGCTGCATCATTTTTGGCCGGCCTACGTCCCGCATCCCGCGGCGTTCGTCATCGTCGGCATGGCCGGATTCTTCGCCGCTGCGGCCAAAACGCCGTTCTCCACCCTCGTGATCGTCAGTGAAATGACCGGCAACTACAACTTGCTCCTCCCCGCGCTGTTTGTCTGCATGGTGGCGTTTCTCCTCTCCGACGAACAGTCGATCTACAGCTCGCAAGTCGAGTGCAAGTCGCGCTCGCCGGCCCACCAAGGCGACTACGTCCTCGAAGTCCTCGCCGGCATGCACGTCCGCCAGTTCCTCCGGCCCCACGCCACCACGCCGATGCTCCACCTCGGCGATCCGCTGCCGCAAGTCGTCGAGCAACTCAGCAACAGCACATTCCACGGCCTCCCCGTCACCGACGACGCCGGGCGTTACCTCGGCCTCGTCAGTCTCGACGAAGTCCACCTCGCCGTCGTGTCTCAGCATCTGCAATCGCTCGTCGTCGCCGAAGACCTCATGCGCACGGACGTGCCGCCGCTCGAACCGCAGTTCACGCTCGACCGCGCGCTGGAACTGTTTATCGAAACCGATTGCCTCGACCTGCCCGTCGTCGACGACGCCACCAGCCGCAAGGTCATCGGCATAGTCCGCCGCAGCGATCTTTCCAGCACGTATTTGAAGCACGTCCACCGCGATCGAGCCGCCCGCCACGAGCCGATCGTCAGAATCTAACCGCAGGGCCGCCAAGGCTCCGTTTTTCGGCGATCCGTTGTTCGGCGCACGAGAGTCGACTAGGCTAAAACCTGCGTACATGGCCAAGCGCCAATCCCGATACCAGAGTCGGTAGGAGGCGAATCCCTTCGCCGATCGCACGGTCGAAAGACTCCATCGGCGATGGGACTCGCCGAATGATTCATGCTGCAAATCTGCGCTGCACATCTACTGTCACGATTGTCCGAGTCTCATTGGAACCGCGAGAATGATCCGAGAATCCTCTGCGCGCCGCCGCTCGTCGTCCATCGGCCTCGCCGTCCTTGCGTCGGTTGTATTCGGTTGCCTGCCCGCGTTGGCATCGCCCGACGATACGTCGCCGCAGCGCCGCCAAGTCGCTAAGCAAGGCACGGCCGAAGACGAAACCGCGAAAGACGCCGACGAGAAGGTCGACTATGCCAAACAAATCCAGCCGCTGTTGGCCAAGCGGTGCTACGCATGTCACGGACCGAAGAAACAAGAAGGCGCATTGCGGCTCGACGTCCGCTCCGCAGCCATGCGCGGCGGCGAACTCGGCCCGGCCATCGTCCCGGACAAG
>JAJDEG010000447.1 GCA_029259895.1 Planctomycetota bacterium | reverse complement strand
CTTCCGGATTCAACTCGCGCGTTGGAGGACGTTCATCGTGACGGCAGTGCATTTTTCGCTACGCCATGCGGCGTTACGACGCCGTAAGTGTGTTTCGCAAATCTTTACGCTTGGTGCGTTGCTGCTCGCGGCATCCTGCTGCAGCGCCGATGAGCCGGCGCGACGCGGAGCACGGCTATTCTTTCGCGCCGTCGGCGAAAGCTCGAACGCGCCGATCATGCCGAAGACGCGTTCGGCGTGGACGCAGGATCGCGGTGTGCGCACTAGCAACACGGGCATGGCGAACGAGGGTTATACGGAGTTTCCGTTCTGCTGGGGGCGGATGGATTTTACGTTCGTCGAGGACGGGGCCTACTATCCGCAGTTGATAAGCGGCGCGCAGGCGGACGAGTCGCGCGTCAACACCGCCGACATGGTGCTGCGCCACGTTTACGAGCCGGATGGCTGCGTGTGGGGCGCGGAAGCCCGCGAGTTTGCCCAGACGTTCGTGGCAACGGAGTCGGAATTGGTCAGTCTGACGCTGCTGGTCGCCAGCACACCGGGGCGATTCGAGGCGACGCTGCACGAAGGCGGGCCGGAAGGAAAGCCGATCGGGCCGCCGCGACCGTTCGTTTCCGGACACTCGACGCAGTGGGGCACGGCACGCTGGAAGGCGGGCCAGGCACCGCTGGAAATCGGCAAGACCTACGCGATTCGCATCCGCCGCAGCGACGCAATGCGATGGAAGCCGTACTTGCACTCGGCCGGCGACGCGTATGCCGACGGCATGTTGTCTATCGACGGTCAGCCGCAACGCGGTTCGGATTTGGCGGCGTGGATCGTCGAGCAGCCGGCCGAATTGCCGCGGGCGATCGTCGAAGGTGCGGACGAAAACGGTTGGGTGTATCGGACGCGGGGCGTTTGGTTTCGTCCACGGTCGAGCAACGTGCGGATGGTGTGGCTCAACGTGACGCCGCTGACGATGGACCCGCCGACGGAATACAATTGCGGCCACTTGGTGATTTACGTTCACGACGAAGACGGCAAGCTGGTCGCGGGTCCGAAGCGGAGTTTGAGCTGTGGCCCGGTGGGTGAGGAGCACAATGCGCCGTTCTTGTTCGCCGAAGGTGAGTTTCCCGTCGAGCCGGGGCGGCGCTACCGCGTGTCGTCGATTGCCGTCGAGCGCAAGAGCGAGCTTCCGCGGAACTGGCAGTCGCTCGTCGTCGAGCGCGACATGCAACTGCGCGTGTACGGCGAGCCGGACGGCCAAACGACGGCGGCGATCTTCAATCTGACGGCGGACGTGGAGGAGCAGGGCAAGCTGCGGTTGATGTGGTCGGCGACGCGGCCGACGGAAACGCGACTGGTGATTCGCGGCGACGGGATGAAGGGGGTCGCGCCCGGTTTGAAGCTGGCGCACTACGACGTTTCGCCGGAGCAGGCGTCCGTGACAGTGTCGGCGTGGGCGGGGCACACTTACGAGTTCGAGCTGGTCGCCGGCGCGAATTCAAAACGACCCTGGACGACGCCGACATATCAAATCCGCATGCCGCGCAACGACGACGTCACGGCGCTGGTGAGCGCCGAGAAGCCGGCCACGGCAGGACTCTTACGATTGGCGCCGCCGCGCATCGCCCAGGGCGTGGCGACACCGCCGTTGCGTTACCTTCAAGAAGTCTCGCTGGAAAACGGCGGCTTTGAAGATGAGCTGGCGGGCTGGAAAACATCGGACGAGGCGATTCACGCTCCGAACGTCGGGTTTGAAGGCGATTCCGCATTGAAGAAGCGCGGCATTCACGCGCGGTGGGGCGACCGCATGGCGGGGTTCACGCATTTTGCCGGCCAGCGGCGCGACCAGGTGTTTGCCGAGAGTACGCTGAGCCGACAGATCGCCACCACGCCGGGGCACGTGTACGCGCTATGTGCGTCGGCGCAGACTTCCGTCGAGAACGGTCCGCGCGGCGATACGCGCGTGCGATTGTGGGCCGATCCGACGGGCGGCGAGCAGGCCGCGCACCCCAACTCAACGCAATGGTACTGGACCGACGGCAAGTGGATGCGACTCGTGCATCGCTTTCGTGCCGAAGGCGAGCAAGCCACCATCGGCGTTGGGTTCTTCCGATGGCGCGATCTCGATCGGGCGAGCGCGTATGTGGACGAGGTTCACGTTTACGATCTCGGACCTTCGCCGGCCGAAGCGGATGCCGCGCCGCGAATCGAAGGCAACCGGCCTGGGCTGGCCCTGGTAGACGAGCGATGGGACGTTGAAGAACGCGTGGAAGGATTCCTGGCAGCGCCGCCGGGATACGCGATCACGGGCTTCGGCACGCGGGCGCACGAGGACAACGTCACGACCGTGTGGCTGAAAGTTCAGCCGCTGCTCGCCGACGGGACGCTTGGGCCGGCGGAGCAATTGCGCGGCGGCTGGGAGCCAGATAGCCACTTGGAAGCGAAAGTCGAACTGCCAGACGGTTTCGTGGCCACCGGTTTCGGGGCGGGCATTGCGCCGGAGTGGGACGTTAAGCGTCTCGGCGTGTGGGCACGACCGTTGTTGGCGGACGGTTCGCTCGGCGAGGAGCAACTCTTCCGCGGCGGAATCGATCGGCAAAGCGGTTTTGAAAAGTCCATGCACGCCGAATCGGGCCGCGTGCTGACGGGGATCGGACTGAACTGCATGTTCAACGACGTTGACCGGATACGCGTGCGATCGGCCGAATTGCGACCGACGGCCGAGTTTCGCGCGGCAGCGCAGAGTGTTCGCGCCGCCATCGAACCGTGACGCAACGAGCCGCCGCGTTGGACATATGGATGCCGAGATGGTTATCGGCGTTCTTCGGCCAGCGGTATTGCCGCCCGAGTGACGAGTGCGTTGACGGCTAGCTTATCGGCTTCGCCAACGCCGCCGTAAGGGATCGCGTTTGCTCACGGCGTGGGCTCCATCGCTTCGAGTATTCGGTTGGTCGCGGCGAAACAACGACTCATTCCTTCCATGGACACCGCGAATTGTGCGGCATGGTTACCGGTATCGGCGCGTTTTCGCCCACTTCGGTGCGACCGGCATTGCCGGCAAAAACCGCCCTGCTTGCGGAATAGTGACATCTTGCGGCGGCAATGCCGAAGGGAGTCTATGGCTCGCCCTGCCGAAGCGACGGCCGTGGCGATGGTGTTCGCAGAGCGAAGCATTTCGAGGCAACGGCAATGATGAATCGCACGCTGACGGTGGTGCTGGCCGGGGGAAAAGGATCGCGACTGGAGCCGCTCACCCGCGATCGGGCGAAACCGGCCGTGCCGTTTGGCGGCGGGTATCGCATCATCGACTTCACGCTGTCGAACTGCTTGAACAGCGGCCTGCGGAAGATTCAGGTGCTCACGCAGTACAAGGCCCAAAGCCTGGACCGGCATATTCAGCTTGCGTGGCAGAAATATTTCCCGCGCGACGTGGGCGATTTCATCGACGTCGTACCGCCGCAACAGCGGATCGCCGACGAATGGTACCAGGGGACCGCCGACGCGGTGTACCAGAATATCTACGCGATCGAACGCGAGCGGCCGCAGTACGTCGTGATTCTCGCCGGCGATCACATTTACAAGATGGACTACGCCCGGCTGGTTCGCTTTCACATCGAGAGCAAGGCCGACATGACGGTCGGCGCGCTGCGCGTGCCGCGGATGGACGCCACGGAGTTTGGTGTGATGCAGGTCACGACCGATGGCCGCATCATCGGATTTCAAGAGAAGCCGGCCGATCCGCGACCGATACCGGGCGATAGCGAACATGCGCTGGCGTCGATGGGGATTTACGTCGCCAATGCCTCGTTCTTGTTCGAGCAGCTTTGCCAGGACGCGACGCGAGCCGACAGCCCGCACGATTTTGGTCGCAGCATCATTCCATCGATCATCGACGACCATCGCGTGTTCGCGTTTCCGTTCATGGACGAGAATCGCAAGCAGCAAGCGTATTGGCGCGACGTGGGGACGCTCGACGCGTATTTCGAGGCCAACATGGACCTCGTATCGGTCGATCCGCAATTGAACGTGTACGACGACCGCTGGCCGATCCGCACGCATCAGCCGAACTTCCCGCCGCCAAAGTTCGTGTTCGGCCAGGACGATCCCGACGGCCGCTGCGGCATGGCGATCGACAGCATCGTCTGTCAGGGGACGATTCTTTCCGGCGGACAAGTGCGGCGGAGCGTGCTGGGGCCGAATGTGCGAATTCACAGTCACGCCGACGTGCAGGACGCGATTCTATTCGAGGGCGTTGAGATCGGCCGCAACGCTCGAGTTCGCCGCGCGATCATCGACAAGGGCGTGCGGATTCCGCGCGACGCCGAGATCGGATTCGACCACGAGCGCGATCGGGCCAACGGCTTCACGGTCAGCGAAGGGGGCGTGGTGACGATCGCCAAGGCGGACCTCGGCGAGGAATTGTTCGCACCGACGTCGAGCGTTCCGCGGCCGCGGTCGCTAAGCCTGGGCATGCAGTATTCGGAATGCCGTTGATCGAGGTTGGCGAGAAAATCGCGAGCAACCGGCCGGCGGCTACTTCAGCGGCGAATAGTCGGTGGCGTTCATGTACGTCGACTTCACGCCGTCGGGCGTCGTCGTCAGCGAGCCGTTCGTTTCAGACGCGCCTTTGGCCGCCAGCCAATCGGGATCCTGACGAAACGCCGCGAACGACGCCTTGCCGGCGTCGACGCTCTCGTGCGCGAGGATGTAGACCAGCGTGTCGGCCGCCCGATCCTGCTTCTTGCCGCTCGGCGTTTCGTCGGACACGGCGAAGTAGGCGACGTGCGTCATACCGTGCTTGGTGAACAGCTTGCACGTATGCTCGCGAAACCGCCCATGTAGGTTATCGAGATTGCCCTTGGTCGCCGTGTACACGCGCAACTCGAACGCCCGGTCGCCGACTTTCTCCGCTTTGATCTCTGGCGAATAGTCCGTCGCCCGCAGAAACAGCGATTCGGCTTTCGCCACCAACCGCCCGTTCGCCTCCGACGCGGCCGCCGCTTTCTTCCAATCCGGATCGGCCATAAACCCTTTCCAAGCTTTCTCCCGCGCCGCGTTATTCGCGTACGCGAGAATGTAGATCAGCTTGTTGTCTGGGTTGTCGATCGGCGACCAGTAGCCAAGGTTCGTCATGCCGTGCCGCTCGAACAGCTTCGTTGTGTGATCGCGAAAGCGGGCGTGCAGCGAGTCGAGCTTGCCCTCGGCAGCGTAATACGTTCGCATCTCAAAAACGCGCTCGTCCTTCGCCTCGCCCTCAGGTTCCTCGGCATAAGTCGCCGCGGCCAGTGCAAAGAATGCAAGAATTCCGGCCGTATATATCTCGTGCGACATGTCGATGCTCCCGATATCGTGCAAAGTGTGCTGCCCGCGATTCGGTCGATTGCCATCGCGGACGTGGAGCCATCATTTTACCTTGCAGCGCAACGAAAGCGAGTTGCGTCGCCGGCGGGTAGTGGGTTCGTCTAATCAGGAGGTTTTCTTCGGCCGTGTGTTGTACCGCAGCAGCGGCATCAGGTCGACCAATTCTTCGATGCTCCATTTATGGTCCGTCACGCCAGCTTTCAGGGCCGGCGGCATCCGCAGCATTTGGTGGATGCGGACGAAGTTGTGATAGAAAAACATGATCGAGATTGAGTAGGCCAGCATTTCGGCTTTTTTCGAATTGCGATAGCAGAAAATCCAGATTTCATCGCACCTGGATTCGCTTGCATGGCAGGTCGCGCAGAACTTGGTCCTGATACTCCAAGCAGGCTTCGCCGAGCGTTTTGGTCAACCGCTGAATCGTGTTCTTGGAAACGCCCGTGATTCGGACGGTCGCCCGGATCGAACAACCATCGACCAAGCACCGGACGACCGCGCACCGCTGTTCTTTGGTGAGTTGCTTCATAAGTCCCATTATGCTTGAGCGGTTAGGCATTGTCAGCACCAAGTTCACCCTTTCACTGAAAAGGTGCATTGACACAATAATCCCTCTGGTGTATCTTGGCAATCGGCGATGAATCAAGGCAGGATGCCAAAAGGAGCTAGTCACATGAACACCCCGCCCGGTGCGTATATTCGCGAGGAGCTTGAGCGGCGCGGATGGACCCAAAAAGACTTGGCACAGATCGTTGATAGGCCAATACAAGCGATCAACGAAATTGTGCAAGGCAAAAAGTCCATCACACCCGACACGGCTGCCGCGCTGGGCGCGGCCTTTGGAACCGGACCGGAGGTTTGGCTCCTGAGAGAGTCGGAATATCGGCTAGCGTTAACGGGCGTTGACACGTCGGCGGTCATACGTCGAGCGAGGCTCTACGACATGGCCCCCGTGAAAGAAATGGAAAAGCGCCAATGGATTGCGCCGACGGACACGGTTGATGCGATGGAAAGCGAACTGAGGCGGTTCTTTGGTGTACCAACGCTGGACACTGACCCGCAAATTTCTGTTTCGATGCGGCGAACTGACGACAGCGTGCCTATCACAACCAGTCAACGCGCATGGTGTTTTCGCGTGCTTCAGCTTGGGTCCGCCGTGATGGCTTCCGAGTATCGCGAAGACCGACTCGATGGTTGCCAACGAGAGTTGCGAAAGGTTGCGGCATACCCCCAAGAGGCGCACAAGGTTGCGAAAGTTCTCTCGTCGTTTGGAATTCGATTCGTCATCGTCGAACCGCTGTCAGGTTGCAAGGTGGATGGCGTTGCGCTTTGGAAAGATGATCGCTCACCGATAATAGGATTAGCCGCGCGATTCGACAGAATCGACAATTTTTGGTTTACGCTATGCCATGAACTGTCGCACGTTCGGCATCGCGATGCGTTTCACGTAGACGCAAACGTGGCCGATCAACAAATGCTACCGACAGAAGCCAAATCACCGATTGAGCGGCGAGCCGACGACGAGTCCGCGTCGATGCTCGTTCCGCACGACGAACTCGAATCATTCATGCGCCGCGTTGGTCCGCTGTACTCCAAGGACAAACTCGTTCGGTTTTCGCACAGAATAAAGATGCACCCAGGGATTGTCGTCGGGCAATTGCAAAATCGTGGCGAAATGGGTTATTCAGCGAATCGAGAAATGCTCGCAAAAATCCGGCATGTCGTTTTGCCGGCAACCGTTACCGATGGATGGGGATGCACAATTGACCCAAGGAGCTTGTGATGACCGTCGGAAGGAAACGTAGAACGTCCGGTGCTCGCGTAAAGCAATTGCTCAGTCTTATCGAGGACTACGAAAAAGAAACGGGCGATAGCAGCGGAGACTTGATGCTCGTAGCCAAATGGCTATTCAACGAAGACAAATTTCGGTTGCCAAAGTACGAACCGATCAAGCGAATTGCAAACTCGCTTGCCTCGGCTAGTCGGCAAGATTATTTTGCGAACGAACAAGGCGAGCCGGTTCGTCGGCGTCATGCGTGCCCCGTCGAAGGTGGTGACGGCGCCCGCCAACAGACGTTCACTTGGTTCAAGATCGAAGACGCCACGCCAGAAAAAATGCGAATATCCGCGTCGGCGAGAAGAAATGGCACGCTCGGAGATATTTTGCAACTGGTACGAGATGTCGACTATTTCAACCGGCATTACAATCCGGGCGACGCAATCGAAGTACCTACCGACTTCACCGCCGACGTGGCCGAGGCACGCCTTCCAACTGAGTACCCGGACGCGCCGCCCGAAAGCGATTCCTAACGCTCGCCGTGTCCCCATCGCTTCGCCGCAGCCTTCTTGGCGATAGCCTTGCGCTTCGCCGCCGAGAGTTTCGCGGCCCTAGCCTTGCCGCCCTTCAACCCGCCCAGCCGCCCAAGAGCGACCGCCGCCGGGTTCTTGGCCTTTTCCTTGACATTCGCGTCGGGCTTCGGATCGGCGTCCGGCGCAACGGCGTCCAGGACGGAACGGGCTAGTTGCTGGGTATCTTTCGGTCGTGTGCTTGAGCGTTTAGGCATACATCCATAATATCCATTCCGAGAAGCTTGGCAAACACATGATTTCCAAGACGCGGCGTGGCTAGCATGAAACGGGAAGACGCAACTTCTTTTCGTAGAATGGTTTGCGCCAAATGCTGTTGCTTTTCTGTCGCCGAGGTTAGGATAGATCGAGCGAACCTTCGTCACCGGAGAATTGTTTAATGCGACGACCACTGCGGGCATGACGCCTGTTTCGGATTGCCCGGCTAGCACCAAACCGCTAATCTGGCGACCCTCCGATGGCCGATGTTGATGGAGAAGCATTTGGCACCGGGATGCGAGGCAATATCATGGCCGTTCTAGATAGGCCAAACAATCTGTCATTTGACGCGGACTCTATCGAATTCCGCAACGCCGTTCAGGACCGCCTCTCTGAATTGCTCCGGGCAATGGCCGTGGAGCGAGCAGTTGGGGAGCAACGAACCACCATTACCGAAGCAGACTTCCGTGCGTGCTTGCAAACGGCGGTCGATCAAGTAGTTCGGGAAATGGCTTCCAAATAGGTCTTAGCCGTGGCGCGTAAGAAATTCACGCGAAGCGCCGGGGCAGAGTCTGAAGAAGAAAGACGGCACGCTGCGTTTCGCGATCTACTTGAGCGGTCAGCAGTCCTTACAATGCTCAAGCGAGAATCGGCCACTCTGGATGAGTCTGATTTCGCAACGGCATACCGAGAGCTTATCGCAAGCACGAACGTCGATTGGATTCGCAGCATCCTCGGATGCGCTCTCGTTGCGATCGGCGGTGGCATCGCAACGTTGGGTGGCGTGTACGAATCTAGCCGCTGGGTTCTCTTAGGCGCGGGGATTCTAGCTGCCGCCGTGGGCGGCTTCATTCAGTATTACCCGCACTGGAAGCGCAGTTAGCCCTCTCCGGGATTCTCCCGACCGACCGCCCGCCGGGCTAGAATGCCGGCATGGACGAAAAAACTTATCGCAATGCCAAGCCCTACGTCGCCATTGCGGCCTTGGATATCGTTGCATTAACGCTGTTCTTGGTCGGTATCGTCGTCTTCTGGAAGACACCATTTTCGTATCCGTGGGCCGTTGGCTGGCATGGCCTGCTATTGATTTCCTGATCCATCGGTTATGAAGGTCTTTAGCCCGTTGGGCAAGGAGACCTTTTCGATGACGACGAAACGACGGAAGCGGCATTCACCGGAGCAGATTGTTCGCAAGCTTCGTGATGCGGACGCGATGCTCAATGCTGGCAAGGATTTGGCGGCCGTTCTGCAAGCGCTGGAGGTCAGCGAGAGCACGTTGGACCGCTGGCGAAGCCAGTACGGCGGCATGAAGTCCGCGGAGGCCAGGCGTCTCAAAGAGCTTGAGCACGAGAACAAGCGTCTGAAGATGGTGGTTGCCGAGTT
>JAJDEG010000446.1 GCA_029259895.1 Planctomycetota bacterium | reverse complement strand
GGCGATCCGGTCGTCGTACGCAGCACGTATATCGTGCAGCGCGGTGATTGGCTTTCAAAGATCACGCAGCGAAAGTACAGCGAAAAACAGCAACCGGAGCTGTTGTGGCCCATTCTCTACGACGCCAACCGTGCGGTAATCGGCCCGAATCCTAACGTTGTCAAGCCGGGTATGAAGCTCACGATTCCCGACATCCGTTCGTTCACCGAAGCCCAACTCGTAGATACCCGCCGTCGAGGTCGGAATTGGCGTTAGGAACGACGCCCTCGCTTGTCCGCGCTCGATGGCGAGATCACGCTGCGCGGCGACGGCTCCACCAGCCGAAAACGCTGCGGCGGCGCATGATGCGGGCGACGACTTGGCCGCCTGAGGCGACTTGTTCGCCGTGGCGGGAGCAAAGATCGACGGCCGTCTGGTGGCCGGCAATTTCGCAGACGCGGCGAAACGCGGCCAGCATGAGGGGCGGCCTTACGCGCGGTCCGTGGGCGTCGGTGGCGACGAAGTGTGCGAGTCCGTCGGCGAGAAGCTGCTCGGCGAAGGCTTGCACGTCTGGCCCGAACGAGCCGGTCAGGCTGCCGGCCGTGATTTGCATGAGAATGCCGCGGGCGACGAGGTCGGCAACGTGCCGCGGGCGGGCGAGCAACTCGCGATTTCGCTCCGGATGGGCCATGATCGGCACGATGCCCTGCTCGCGGAGCGTGTCGAACAGATCGTCGCACGCAAGGACCGACTCGAACGGATACTCGACGAGCATGTGGCGGTCGTGTTCGCCTAGCGATAGGAGATATTCCGCGCGAAAGCACGACAACGTGTTGGCGCCGATGTGAACTTCGGCACCGGGGCGAACGACCAGCGGCACGTTCTGATCGGCGAGGAACCGCGAGACCTCGGCGGCGCGCGAGCGGATTTTTTCGACCGGGACGTGGACGAAATTCGTCAACTGATGGGGCGTGGCGATGACGGTCGAGAAGCCTTCGGACACGGCCAGGCGGGCCATGGCCAGCGTTTCGGCCCAACTCGTCGCGCCGTCGTCGACGTCGGGGAGCAAGTGGCAATGGATATCGACGAAGGGTTCGCTATCGCGCACGGCGCGGATCCTCTGGCAATGCTGGCATTTTCGCGGGGCCGCCGAAGTCGGTGGCCTTTTGGCGTGGGGCGGCGAAGTATACCCGCCGCGCGAGGCCGGTCAAGGCGACCTGGTCGGGCGGCTCGGTCGTCGGACGGCTCGGTCGCTTGGGAATTGGCCGAGTTCAAGCTAATTCGGTGCGCCTCACTTCGTTCGACCCGCCCTACGAGCTAATCGGCGTGTTGCGTTGACGGCCGGTCATTCAAATCGGGGGCTTGGCGGCCTATAATCGGCGGACCTACGGACGCGACGATCTGAATACCACCACTTACCCCTCGCCGAGCAGCAAGCCGCCATGCCGACCAGCATCGAACTCTACGACGAAGCCGATCAATTGAAGGACGCCGGTCAGCTCGACCAGGCGATCGCCAAGCTGAACGAAGTCCTCGCACAAGAGGAGGATTTCACGCTCGCCCATTCGGCGTTGGCCGTGCTTTACGGCAAGGTGAATCGCCACGACGATGCGATTCGCCACGGGCAGCGGGCGTGCGAACTGGAGCCGAACGATCCGTTCAGCTATACGGCGCTGAGCGTCACGTTTCAGCGGGCCTTCGCCGGAACGGGAAACCAGCAGTACATCCAGATGGCGGAGGATGCAATGGCGCGGTCGCGGACGATGCAGGGGCATTAAGCGGCTGGCTTCGCAGCGCGACGTCGGCGATAGATGAACAGTGCGGCCAAAGCGGCTGCACAAGCTGCGGCCAGTAGGGCGGCGCTTGGCTCTGGCGTGGCGACTTGGTCTTGGTCGTGCCGCGGCAGATTGCTTGCCTCATCGCTTGAGGCCGCGACGGCCGGAAATCCTCGAGTGAGCAACGCCAAATCGGCGACCGTTACTCGGCCATCGCCGTCGAAGTCGGCGTCTTCCCAGCTTGCTCCGCTGGCCGTGCCGTAGGTCGACGCGAGGACGGCCACGTCGGCGGCGTTGACCTGGCCGTCGAGATTTGCGTCGCCGACGGTTGATGGACTGGCCACGTCCGAGGTGATCTCGAACGCCACGAGCGTGTTGCTGCTTAAGAAATCGGCCGAACCGCCGTCGTCGACGATGCCGAGCAGCGTTAGGTGTCCGTTGGCGAGCCGCGGGCCGACGGTCAGGCCTTCCATGTTCATGCCGAGCGGGCCAGCCGCTGTGCCGGACCAGACGAGTTGCTTCGTTACTGGCTGGAACGTCGCGCCGTTCAATTCCGATACGCCGGCGACGTTCGTCGCGGTGGCGAAGTCGACCTGATAGAGCCGATTTTCGTACGACGGCGAGGCCGGTCCGCTGAATGCCAGCGAGCGTTCGAGGGCCAGCAGCGTGCCGTTGGGCAACTCGACGAGTTCCACCAGCCCGCTCCGTTCGGCCGAGGTGAGCGGGCTTTCGTCGGCGTGCCAGGGATCGACTTGATAGGCGTATTGCTCGGCCGCCGCGAACGTGTCGCCGTTGGCGGCGAATCGCAATAGCCGAACGGTCGTGCCAGCGGTCGGCGACGAGAGACTGCCGTCGACCGAGAGAGCCTGCTCGTTGGCGGTCCAAAGTTGCGAACCGCCAACGCTACGGGCGAGCGATTCGAAGCCGAATCCGCCGCGAGCCTGGCCGAAGGCAGTGGGCGCCGCCAAGGTGCGCAGGAAATCGCCCGAGGCGAGGTCGAATTCGTCGAGCCGGGCTGGGTTCTCGTTCGCTAGCCAGACGGTGCCGAGGCGTGCGTTGGTGTAGGCGATCGCCTCGTAGTCGGCGGCCAGGGAGAGCGTCAGTCCGCCGAGGACATTTACGGCGGCGATCGATCCGTCGGCGGCGAGTTGCAGGTCGAAGTGGACGAGCTTGTTCGAGTTGTCCATGACGGCGGTGAACAGGTTGCCGCCGCGGTGCGCGATGCCGCTTAGTCCGGTGATGGCGAAGGACGTTCCGTGCTGGTCGACCGCCGTTGCGGGGAGCGCGGCGGGACCGCGCGGGACGACGGAGATCGGCGCGGCGGAAATCGGCGCGGCGGTGGTGGCGCGCATTGGGCCGCACCATCCGCCGGCAAGCAGGCAGATGGCGATGGCCGGGAGAGAAAGACGCGAGCACGCGCTAGGACGGGCGGCGACAGTGCGAACGTGTTGATCCGTTTTGTGCATCAATCAATAACGCGTGAGGCGATCGATAGGAGTTTGCGGCTGTCGGCGAATTGTTGCGGCGCGATCTTGCCGTCGGATGGGTTATCAACCGAGAAACGAGCGCGATGCGGTCATTGTCCATCGTACCAACGAAACGGGCCGCGGGCGTAGCGAATTGCGTTGCGGCGGACGCGACGGGGTGTCGCTCATTGCACGTTGGGCCGCTGGGCAATGGCTGGCGGCGATGGGATCTCTGCCAGCCAATGGCGTGCTTTGGCGAGTACGTTGCCGCCCTGCGGAATTTCGCCGCGGACGATGAACCGGCCGGCGTCGAGGGCTTCGCGGAGGTTCCGCAGATTGACGGCGAGTCGTTCGCCGAATGCCTGCTGCTCGTGGTCGTTGAGGTCGTGGCGAACGAGTTCGACGGCCGAATCCGTGCGTTGCCGGTTCATTGCGGCGAGGCGGCCTTTGTCGGCCTTGTAGAGTAAGCCGTCGCAATACGCCCGGCGTAGCTCGCCGGCGGCGTTGAAGTGATAGGCTGGGTCGGCTCCGTAGTAGATGCTGGCCGCACCCTGTCTGCGAAAACCGACGACCACCGGTTCGGCGAACCCCTCGACGGCCAATTCGATTCGATCGACCAACGCCGTGGCCTCGGCGAGCAGATCCTCGCGGTCGACTTCCAGGCGTTCGTGCTTGGCGGACATGGCGTTTGCGCTCGCAACTGGCATCGCAACTGGCATCGCAACTGGGACGTCGGCAATCGGCAGTATTCTCTCGTCAGCGTGACGCGGCGGCCGCGCCGCGTCAACGCATATTGCCTAACCTATTGACTAACCTGTTGCCCAAACGGCGGCGACGACCTGAACGCCAGCATGGCTGACGTTATCGGCCGTTGGGCCGTAGGTGGATTGTCCTTTGGGGCTTGAACGACCGGGGCGATTTCCATACTATCCGCGGCCTCATCTCTCGCGCGGCGAACGATATTACCGTCGCCGCGCGGTTGCCGTCATTTCATCCATCGCCGTGCGTTACTTCATGCCGCTTTTTGCACGCCAATGGTCGTGGTTGCTCGCCGTCGTTTCGATCGGCGTTGCGTTCACAGGTGGCGGTTGCGCGATGTTTCATGTTGGCGACGAGCCGGAAGTCGAGACCATTGGATATCGCTCGGACCGCAAATCGGCGAACGAGCCGGCCAGCATTGCCGACGAATCGGCGTTTGCGGCGGCCTCGCCGCTCGACGACGGTGGTACGTTCACGGTTCACGTGTCGGACGTGCCCAACGTCGCCGCCCAGCGGGACGCTACGCCGATCGAATATCGCTCGGCAGCCGGTTCCTCGCCGTCGCGCCATGCTGGCGAAGGCGACTCGCGGGCGGCCAGTTCACCGCAGCTCGACGAAGATCACGCTGCCGCATTCGACCAATTGATGGCCGAGGCCCGGCGCCACGGAACGCTCTCGGCTACGGAAGAAATGGCATTCCGCAACGATTTGGCGGCGATGCCGGCGCACCTCCGCCCTCAGATGGCGGCCATGCTGCTCGCCGTCCGGGGTCGTCGAGCAGATCCTTCGTCTTCGACGAATGGCGCGTCGGGTATGGGAGCATTGCATTCGCTCGACGTTTCGCCGACAAGATCGTCCCTCGACGCGACGCAAACGACCGCCGATCGCCTGGCGAAGATCGCATCGCCGACCGGCGCGCACGACGCGCTTTCCGACAACCGGCTTTCCGACAACGGGTTTGCCAACAACGGGCTCGCCGACAACCCGCTAAGGGCGCTGGCCTCGTCGTCGCTTCACTCCGCGGGCCGAACGACGGCGTCGAACTCTCCGGCCGAGCTTGCCCCAGCGGCTTCGCACGCATCGTCATTGACGGCATGGCCCAGTTCGCCGGCGGCCGCCAGCTTTGACCGCGCGAGGGGCGAACGCGACATTCGCACCGCTCTGCACCGCGAAGCCGCTGCCGCAGGCCAAACGCCGCACGACTCTCCGTCGGAAGAATGGCAAGTCATGCTCGGCGCGACGATTCGCTCGCTGGAAGGCAAACTCGCCGGCGCCGCGGAAGGCGACGACAAGGTCCGCCGCGAGGCGCTGCTTCGATTGCTGTACCTCGTCGCCGACCGGCTCAACGACGCGGCACGCCCCGTATCGGCCGACAAGGGCGAGCAGCAGTTTTGGGTCGACTGGCTGTATGGCACGTCGGTTTACCTCGACAACGCGACGACGCCCCACGATGGCCAACGCGCGGCCGTGGCCGCCGACCGGCTGCGCGAAGCCGTCAACCAACTCGGGGCCAAGGCGAATCTGGCGATCGGCAATCTGACGTTCTGCCGCCGCGTGACGAGCTTCGGTGTTTACGAACCGTTTACGGCCAAGGAGTCCGCCCGAGCGACTAGCCAGTTCGTCAATCGATCGCCGACTTACGAATTCGCGGCCAATCAGGAAGTCTTGCTGTACGCCGAGATCCAGAACTTCGCCAGCTTAGCGACCGAAAAAGGCTATCACACACTCCTGCGGCCGAGCTATCAGATATTCGATTCCCAGGGCCGTCGGCTGGGATCGGTGGTCGAGCTAGATGAATCGCACGATTACTGCCAGCGACCGCGCACCGATTTCTTCGTTTGTTACCACATTTATTTGCCGACGCGAATCGACCCCGGCGCGTACAAGCTGAAGCTGACGATCGAAGACGTTCACGGCCGGAAGGTTCAGGAGAACAGCGTGGATTTCTCGATCAAAGGGCGATGACCGAGGGTGATGACGCACGGCGGGACGGGATTTCTCATTCGAGCGATCTCGCGGTGCGGCTGGTTTTGTGGCTAGAAATCAGGCCACGATGTGTGGTATGACGTTGGCGACGGTTGGAGACTGCGCGCCGAGCGTTTTTGCCGGTCGAATCGGCGTTTCGCCTTCGGTGCGTGCAAAAGCGAGAGGAGCGCCGTGCCGTTTAGGGGCGAATAGGGGAATTATTGAACGCAACCCCTGGGGCCCCCCAGGAGTTTGTTCAATAATTAGCGAGTTCCGTGCGACGGATCGCCGCGGCGCTGGCTATGGGATTGCCCGGATTAAGCGATCTGGTGGGCCTCACTTCGTTCGACCCACCCTACTCGTTCGACGCACCCTACTCGTTCGATCCACTCTGCGAGATACGAGATCTTGAATTCCGTTGCGACGAACGGCCGCGTCGCCGCTCTACGAACGTCACGCCTCGGGCGATTGAGATGAATCCAGTCACCTGGGCTTTGGTGGGAGTTGTTTTAGCCTCGTTGGGCATCGCCTCGCTGTTTGGGCACTTGCTCGGTCGACAGGCCGACACCGGCGTCAATCCGGCCGTGGTGCGGAATTTCAATCTCCGCGTGCGGGCGTGGTGGTTGATGTGCAGCCTGCTGGCCGCGGCGGTGCTGCTCGGTAACATCGCCACGATCATCCTGTTCGGGCTGATCTCGTTTTGGGCGCTGCGCGAGTTTATCACCGTTACGCCCACACGACTCTCGGATCACCGCTCGCTGTTTCACGTGTTCTTCGTGTTCACGCCGCTGCAGTACGTGCTCGTCGGACTCGACGAATACAATATGTTTAGCGTGATGATTCCGGTGTATGCATTTCTTTTCGTGCCGGCCCGCGTCGCGTTCGCTGGCGACTACAAGCGGTTCCTCGAACGGACGGCGAAGGTGCAGGCCGGATTGATGATCTGCGTGTATTGCTTGAGCCACGCGCCGGCGCTGGTCAATCTCACGGAGAACCCCGATCACAACGTCCAACTGCTATTCTTCTTCGTCATTACGACGCAGTTGGGCGACGCCGTGCAGTTCGGCTTCGGGCGGCTGTGGGGCAAGCGAGTGATCGCCGAAGCGATCAGTCCGAATCGCACCTGGGAAGGCCTGTTCGGGGGCATCGCCGTCAACGCTCTATTGGGCATCGCGCTGTCTTGGGCGACGCCGTTTAGCCCGTGGCAAGCGGCGGCGATGGCGTCGATCACGACGCTGGCCGGTTTCGCCGGCGGCATGACGATGTCGGCCATTAAGCGCGACCGGGGCGTCAAGGACTACGGCACGCTCGTCGAAGGGCACGGGGGCGTGCTGGACCGCATCGACTCGCTGTGCTTCGCCGCGCCGGTGTTTTATCACCTTGCTAGAACGATGTTCTTGTAGAACTGGCTGACTTAGGAATTGGCCTGGATTAGGCGATCTGGTGGGCCTCACTTCGTTCGACCCACCCTACAAAATCTACAAATTCGCCGAACGCGAAATCGGGGAGTAAATACAGGCCGAATTCTTAGGCCTGGCGTGTTGTTTTGATTCCGACGTCGTGTGGATCGATCCAATCGAATTTTCGCTGCCGCTCGTCCCCTCGCAATGTGGAGTCGGCCGACGCTTGCTTCTGGCGTTGAGGCTGGCAAAAATGGATAGTTCGTCGAGCGTCGGCGACGCTCGTTTGCATGCACGCGGTCGCGCAATGCCGCCCGCAGTTCCCTATCGTTTGAGGAGATTCGGATGACGCGAGGTCGTTCGTTCGCGGCGTATTCGCTTGGCGTTTTCATTGTCGCCATGGGGGCGCACGGCTTTCCGTCGACGGCAAATGCGCAGCCGGCGGAAGCACCCGAGGTCTTTTTGATCCCGCGCCTGGCCGGCATCGACTACGTGTTGCAAGGCGATTACGTTGGCAATGTCTTCATCGGGGCCGATCAGAAAAAGCACGCGGTGCAGGTCATTGCCGAGGGCGACGGAAAGTTTCTTGCGAAACTGTACGTCGGCGGACTGCCCGGCGATGGCTGGGACGGCGAGAAGCCCGAGGAGTTCACGGGCGAAGCCGACGGTGAGTTCGGCATGTTCAAGTGCTCGCTCGGCACGTGCACGATCAAGAACGCGGCGATGACGATCGAAAACGCCGACGTCATCATCATCGGCACGCTCATTCGCGAAGAACGTATCAGTAAGACCCAAGGCATGAATCCTCCCAAGGGCGCGCAGATATTACTCGACAGCACCGATCCGCTGCTGACGGAGGAATCGCTGCCCAATTGGGTCAGCGTCAAGGAGGATCAGGAGCCGGAACTCGACGACGTGGCGATTTGCCAAGGCGTTAACAGCAAGGCTACGTTCGGCGATTGCATTCTGCACATCGAATTCATGACTTCCTTTATGCCGAAGGCCAAAGGCCAGGCACGCGGCAACAGCGGCGTTTATTTGCAAGGCCGGTACGAAGTGCAGGTGCTCGATTCGTTCGGCTTGGAAGGCAAGAACAACGAATGCGGCAGCATTTATGAAATTGCTGCCCCGACGATCAACGTGTGCTACCCGCCGCTTGCTTGGCAGACGTACGATATCAAATTCACGGCGGCCAAGTTCGACGCGGAGGGGAAGAAGACGGCCAACGCTCGTATGACCGTTTTGCACAACGGCGTGAAGGTCCACGATAACGTGGACGTTACGCGGGCGACGCGCGCCGCACCGAACGAGGAAGGCCCCGAGCCGGGGTTCTTGCACTTGCAAGATCACGGCAACCCGGTGCGGTTTCGTAATATCTGGGTGCTGGAAACGGGCAAAGCGAAGGTAGGTGCGCCGGAAGCGGCTCCAGCGGAGGAATCGCCCGCCGAGGAGAAGCCGGCGGAGGACGCGCCGGTCGATGACGCACCAACGGACGACGAATCGCCTGTGGACGAAGCGCCTGTGGACGAATCGGCGGAGTAGCCGATTTGCTGCTCTACGCGCGACGTGTCGCTCCGCTCTACGTGCGACGTGTCGCTCAGTGCGGCACGCGCATTACGACTTTGATCGCCTCGCCGGACTGCATCAGCTTTAGCCCGCGGTCGAAGTCGCTCATTTCGATTTGATGCGTGACGATGGGGGCGAGATTGAGTTGTCCGGACAGCAAGAAGCTTTCGACCTGATACCACGTCTGGAACATGCGGCGGCCGTTGATGCCGAGGACGGTCGCGCCTTTGAAGATGATATCCTCGGCGAGGTTGAGCGTGACTTCCTTCGACGGCAGACCGAGCAGCGCGACCGTGCCGCCGTTTCGAAGCGCGCGAAAACCGTCGCGGAGGCCGTTGGGATGCCCGCTCATTTCGAGCCAGACTTGCGGCCCTTGGTCGTGCGTCAGACGGCGTGCCTCCTCTGGCCAGTCCGTGTCGCGGGCATTGAACGTATGATCGGCCCCCAATTCCTTGGCGATCTCCAGCCGCCGCTCGAACGGATCGGTGACGATGATCTTGCCGGCACCGGCCGCGCGGGCGATCGTCACGGCCATCAGGCCGATGGTGCCCACGCCGGTGATTACCACGCTTCGTCCGCTCACGCCGGCGGACATGACCGTGTGCATGGCGTTGCCGAGCGGATCGAAGATCGCCGCGATGTGATCGGGGATGGCGTCGTCGACGGGCCAGATGTTTTCTTCGGGGACGCTGACGTACTGGGCGAAGCAGCCGTCGCGGTCGATGCCGAGGATGTCGACCTTCTCGCAGATGTGGCCGTTGCCCGTGCGACAGGGCTCGCACACGCCACAGCCGACGTGCCCTTCGGCGCTGACGCGCGCACCGACGGCGGTCCGCGTGACGGCATTGCCCATCGCGACGACGCGGCCGACGAACTCGTGGCCGGTCGTGATGCCGACGGGTATCCGCGATTGGCTCCAAGCGTCCCATTCGTAAATGTGCCGATCCGTGCCGCAGATGCCGGCGTGGGTCACGGCTACGAGAACGTCGCGTGGGCCGATTTCCGGAATCGGCGTCTGGGGCGACCACGTAAGGCCGGGTGCGGCCTCCAATTTCTTGATCGCGAGCATCGTCGAGCCGGCCTTCGGTGGTTTGAGCGGCGTCGCACTAGGCGAACGGGACGAATCCAACGTGGCGGCGGCTGTCATGGCGCAATCCTCGGGCAAACTGTAAGCAGGCATGATTCCTGTATCGCGGAATTGATTTCCACTATAATCGTATCGGCAGCCGATCGATTTACAAGAACCGAATTCCTCTGATTTGGAATCCACACGTGCCTGGCTCGCGACGCAAACGGCCGAAGCAAACCTTGAAGGCCACGGCGAAGCGTGGGACGAAGCGTAGGACGACGCCTGGGTCTAAGCGGCCCGGGCCATCGGTCACGGCCGCCGAACCGCCCGAGCGGCAGCTTTGCGACCGCGTGCGTTTGCTGCGGAAGGCGAAAGGTTGGACGCTGGAGCAGCTTGCTTCACTGAGCGGCGTGAGTCGGTCGATGCTCAGCCAGATCGAACGGGGCTCGGCCAATCCAACGCTGGGCGTGGCGTTTCGCATCGCCCAGGCGTTTGGGGCGTCGCTGTCGGAGTTGGTCGACGCTCCGACGGGCCGGACGTCGATCGAAGTTGTCCGGGCCGACGACGCGAATGCCCTGTTTCGCCAAGACAAGTTCATCCGCATTCGGACGCTTTCGCCGCTGCACACCGAGAAAGACGTCGAGTTCTACGAGTTGACGCTGCGGCCTGGTGGCAAGCTCACGAGCGCCGCGCACTTTGAGGGGACTCGCGAATTCTTGACGATTGAGAAAGGCGCGGCCCGGGTCCGATCGGGAGAAGGCACAGTCGATTTGCAAGCCGGTGACTCGGCCTCGTATGCGGCCGATATTCCGCACGAGATTGAGAACATCGGCCGCGGCGACGCGGTGGCGTTTCTGGTCGATATTTACGGTTCGTGACGGCGACGGGTTTCGACGATATTTGTTTCGCTTGCGAAGGCATTTGGTATGCAGCACGAAGTCACCGTTCGTTATCTCGAAATGCTTTCGGTCTCGGACTACAAGCCGGCACGCGAGCCGGCGGAGCCGCTCGATTTCATCCGTTCCGAGCAACCGTTGCCGGAGTGGAATCGCTTCTTCTACGTCGCCGTTGGACGTCCGTGGCAGTGGACGGACCGCTTGCCGTGGCCGAGGGAGAAATGGTTGGCTTGGATCGATCGGCCGGAATTGGAAACGTGGGTCGCCTATCATCGCGGCACGCCGGTCGGATACTTCGAGCTGGAACGGCAGGCGGACGCCAACGTCGAAGTCGCCTATTTCGGGCTCCTTCCACAATTCACCGGCCGCGGCTTCGGCGGGGCGCTGTTGAACCGAGTGATCCAGCGAGCGTGGCAAGACGGTACGCGCCGCGTTTGGTTGCATACCTGCACGCTCGACCACCCGGCCGCGTTGGGCAATTATCTTGCTCGCGGATTTCGTCAGTTTAAGGAAGAGACCGAGGCACGCGAGTTGTCGGACGCGGTGGATCGTGCTTGGTTTGCATAGTTTGCTCTAGCCGTGTGCGCCCGAACGCAAGTGATTTACAATCGGCAAACGTTGCACAACTTTGGATCATCGGAGAAACGCGATCATGGAGAAGATCTCAGTCGCCGCGGCTCGGCGAGCCGACGCCATTGGCCGCCAGGTCACGTTGCAGGGTTGGATTCGCACGCGCCGCGATTCCAAGGGCGGTTTCAGCTTTCTGGAGGTCAATGACGGCTCGTCGATGGGCAATATCCAGGTTGTCGCCGATGCGAACCTCGCCAACTACGAAAGCGACGTCAAACGCCTTTCGCCGGGTTGTTCCGTGACGATTCGCGGCGAGGTCAAACCGTCTGGCGGCAAAGGCCAAGCCACGGAGATTCTTGCCAGCGAAGTCGTCGTCCACGGTTGGGCCGACGTCGAGGCGTATCCGCTGCAAAAGAAGCAGCACTCGTTCGAGAAACTCCGCGAATGGGCGCATCTGCGGCCGCGGACGAACACGTTTGGCGCGATCGCCCGCGTGCGCAATTGCGTCAGCCGCTCGATCCACAATTTTTTCCAGGAAGAAGGTTTCCTCTACATCCACACGCCGATCGTGACGGCCAGCGACTGCGAGGGAGCCGGCGCGATGTTCCGCGTCACGACGCTCGACCCGGCCAAGCCGGCGATGGCCGAAGGCAAGGTCGACTACGCGCAAGACTTCTTCGGACGCCCGGCGTACCTGACGGTCAGCGGCCAGCTCAACGCCGAAATATTCGCGTGCGCCCTGGGCAAGGTGTATACGTTCGGCCCCACGTTCCGTGCCGAGAATTCGAACACGTCGCGCCACTTGGCCGAGTTTTGGATGATCGAGCCGGAAATGGCGTTCTACGAATTGACCGACAACATGGACCTTGCCGAGCGGTTCCTCAAGCGCATCTTTCGCGACGCGCTGGAATTCTGTGGCGAAGACATGCAGTTTTTCAACGACCGCATCGACGATACCGTGCTCGCCACGTTGCAAGGCATCGTCGACAGCAGCTTCGAACGCGTTTCCTACACCGACGCCGTCGAAATTCTCACCAAATGCGGCCGGAAGTTTGAATTTCCCGTCAACTGGGGCACCGACCTCCAGGCCGAGCACGAACGCTTCCTCACCGAGGAGCATTTCAAGCGGCCGGTGGTGCTATTCAACTATCCCCGCTCGATCAAGCCGTTCTACATGCGCGTCAACGACGACGAAAAAACCGTGCGGGCGATGGACGTGCTCGTTCCCAAGGTCGGCGAGATCATCGGCGGCAGCCAGAGGGAAGATCGGCTGGACGTGCTCGAAAGCCGCATGGCCGAGCAGGATTTAGATGCGGCGGACTACTGGTGGTATACGGATCTCCGCCGCTACGGCACCGTTCCGCATAGCGGGTTCGGCCTCGGACTAGAGCGGGTGATCCAATTCATCACCGGCATGCAGAACATCCGCGACGTAATCCCGTTCCCGCGCACGCCCGGCAATGCCGACTTCTAAGTCGGTCGCGTTTTACGCAAACTCGGCAAATCGCGCAGCTTGCCGCGCCATTGCTTGAAAACCTGCGGCCGATCGCTTCGATTTGCCGGATCGGCTTAAGCCAAGCCAGCCGTTAGGTCGATAAACCGGCCACGGACGCGCCGTCACTTCTTTGAGGCATTGCCGGCGTCGCGTTTCGATCTCAGGGGGGCGATCGTCATTTCGGGACGGTTGCCGTGTTGCGCAGAACTTGGATTCTCTTGGTGATCGTGCTGACTGGCTGTCAGTTCGTGCCTCGTACTGCGCGCCATGCCGAAGTACACAACCCGTTTCCGCAGCTTTCCAAAGTCGCGGTCGTTGAGTTCTTCAATCGCACGCCGGACGATTCCGTCGTCGACGGCCTGCAATTCGCTCTGTCGTATGCCAGCGAGTTGCAAAGCATTCGCGGATTTGAAGTCGTGCCGCCCGACGTGGTCCGCAACGAGATGCGGATGCTGCGGATGATGCCTGCGGAGCTTGCCGACCCAGGCCGACGCCGGCTGCTTGCGGAGTCGCTTGGCGTCGACGCATTGGTCATTGGCACGGTCAACGAATACTCGCCGTACTACCCGCCGCGATTAAGTCTGAAGGTGAACTGGTACGCGGCGAATCCTTGCTTCCATCCAATTCCGCCTGGCTATGGACTGCCTTGGGGAACGCCGGAGGAAGAGGACATACCCGACAGCCTCGTCTTCGAGGCCGAAATGGCATTGGCTCGCGAACAGCTCAAAACGCAAACACCGCTAGCGGACGGTGCTGAGCATGGGCCGCGCGAACCGGCGGTAGCGGTGCCAGCGGCCTACGAAACGACCGTAAACCAATCGACGGCCAACCAATCGGCGACAACAGACGCGACGGCGGATGCAGCGGGGACGAACTCGGCGAACGGCGAAAACGACAAGGCCGACGCGACCGCTGCAACCGATACGACCGTATCCGCAGCGGCATTCGTGGACCACCTTCCAAGCGAGTGGCCCGACCCTCGCGGCTTCGTGCCGCTTGGTCCTAGCCTGACGCGGCCAAAGTGCGAGCCTTCGACCGCGGCGGTGATGTCGCATACGCGGATGTATCACGGAAACGACGCGCAGTTTACGGCGGCGCTGCAGAATTACTATCACTCGCGAGACGAGGCTCGATTCGG
>JAJDEG010000445.1 GCA_029259895.1 Planctomycetota bacterium | reverse complement strand
GTCTGCGTATTCGAGAGCAACTGCCAACCCGGACAACCGCCCGTCAAAGCCAAGGACCAGAATACGGCGTTCGGCATTCCCACGTCGATCGACGCACTGGAAGACGCGGTGCTCGAAGGCGTCGGCGACGCGACGAGCACGGGCTTCCCTGGTGTGACGCCGACCGTCGGCGATGCCATGGGCGTGCTGGGGCCGGCCGGCGAGTCCGATCCGCCCCCAGGATCGCCTCCCTTGAACGGCGTCGGTGCTCCCGTGGAAGTCGCGCGCCTCACCTTGCGAGAATCCGTCGATGCTTACGACCGCGTTCAATTCGACTTGAACGCTATGGCTTCCACGCAAACGCTGACCCCAGGCATTCATTGGTTGGAAGTCCGTGCCGTGTCTCCGTCCAGCGATGTCTTGCTGTCGTCGACGGACCTGGCAAGCCTCGGCTACGCGGCGAACGACAATCCGCTCGGGTTCGCCAGCGGATGGAACGCGGCGGAGGTCGTCTTGACGGATTTCGAACTACCATCCGACGATGCAAACTCGCTGCAATTCCGGCTGATTAGTGATGGAGGCGCCAGCGGCGAAGTCGTATCGGTCGCGCTGGATGCCGTAACGTTCGTACCCGGCTTCGGTGGCTTTGCCGCAAGCATTCCAGGCGGGGACTTGACCGATGGCGTTCTCGATTTCGGTGCCGACACGGCCGGAAATACCAACGCCGCGATCGAAATCGAGAATTCGGGGACGTCAATGCTCGTAGTTACCGGCGCGAGCGTCGACTCGCCGTCCTTCCTGCTCCCCTCGGGCCCGCAGGGTTTGGCGATTGCGCCAGGCGGAGGATTCATGCTGCCCATCGAAATCGTCGACCCGTCCGTTCCCGCCACCGCGACCCTAACGCTTACGGCGGAGGATCCGGCGGTGCCGCCGTTGCACTTGACGCTCTCCTACGATGGACCGACGAGCACGCCGATCGTCGTCGAGGAAATTTCCATCAACGGAGGTGCCGCGCAACGATCGAACGTAAGCGAAGTCCGCGTGACGTTTTCCGCTCCCATCGACGCTGAAGCAATGATCGCGTCGGGCGAGATCGCCGCCGCCGCGCAGATCGTCGACGTAACGCAAGCAGATACGCCGGTCGCCCTGACGAGCGACCACTTCGCCTGGCACGAGCCAACGCGAAGTCTGATCGTCGACCTGACAACCGACGGCCACGGCGGTGGCGAAACCGCCCTGTTGCCGGACGGACGGTTCGAGTTGCGGCTGCACCCGTCGATCGATGTCGACTTCGCGGATACAGACGGTGCCGCGGACGGGATTCATCGATACGCGTTCCACCGACTCGAGACCGACTTGGACGGCGATGCCACCGTGGGCTTGCCCGACCTCGCCGTTCTACAAGGCAATCTCGGACGCGTCGGTGCGTCGATCGACGACGGAGATTTGACCGAAGACGGACTTACATCGCGAGCCGACGCCGCCAGACTCGCCGCGCGCTGGGGCGCGAGCGTCGCCGCTCTCGACCCACCAACCGTACCTTCGCCGGCCGGGTCGGCGCTGGCCGTTCTCGCGACTACAACTCGGCTGCAACGCGATCCAAAAACCACCATGCGACGCGCTGTCGCGCGGCGACGACTCGCGTCCGATCACGTCGACGAAATTCTCGCCGATCATTCGCGCTCGCAGATCGCCACAGGCCCGCAGATCGCCACAGACTCGAAGTGGGAAACGACGCTCCGCGCCGTTCGATCTCGACGGTAGTCCTCACGCGCGAACCGTCGCTCCGCGAATCGGCTGTTTCTCGTCCTTCGACGCATTCGATGGCAGGTAGCAGGTACACGTCGCTCTCCCAAAATCGCTCCGCCAGTAAAATGCGGAACGCAATCGATAGGGAGACACCGACGACCGCTAACGGAGCACGTGGCGTGGGATACGTCACCTCGCGCAATCCTGCGCGCAGAATCGCCACGCGCAACGCACCCCACATCGCCGTTGCCAGCGCGACGGACACGGGAACCGCGAGCCTAAGAGCCTATCCCAGAACTGTAGGAGGCGAATCCTTTCGCCGAGGGAATCGCTTGACAGGTCTCTCGGCGAAAGGATTCGCCTCCTACCAACTCCGGATGTGGGATAGGCACCAAGTATCCAGAGGAACCACGAAGAACAGCGCATACGTCGGCAACGCGACCGCCACCAAGCACATCGCGGCACGAAACATCCGCGAGTACTTCTCTGCCGGCGAGGGGCGAAATGTTATATTCACCGCATTGACCGGCCAATGTCCGGTTAGTTAGCCGCCGCCCGCCTAATTACTCGCCCCTCGCGCCCCCATCATCCCCACGTAGTCCAACGTCACCGCCAGCGCTTCGTTGAAATAGTAGTCCCGCTTGATCACGGGACGATTCGGGTCGTTCTCGTCCTCGATCACCTTTTCCAGGTCCTTGTCGGCGTTCACATCCGCCCGCTCGGCAAGAAACTTCTGTTCGTTGATCGTGACCGACTTGCGTTCTTTCTGCTCGAGATATCGAGAGATGCGTTTATTGAGCTTCGCGAAATCTTCCGAAGCGTCGCAGCGACCC
>JAJDEG010000444.1 GCA_029259895.1 Planctomycetota bacterium | reverse complement strand
GTTGCGTAGAGGCCCGACCAGGCCAGGTAGCTTGCCGGCACGTCGGCGTTGCCCACCACGGCCCCTGGCACGTCGAAATGATCGAGTACGGGTAAGACCGTAACGATCAACTGCCCGACGAAGGTGACGATGGGAAACTTTCCTTCGGACGACTGGACCACGAGCGGGGCGAGATGGCCGAGGGCGTAGATCGAGGCGCAAACGACGAGATTCGCCAGCATGGGGAGCCGCGTCGATAGGGCCACGCCGATCGCGGCGAGGACAACCGTGCTGAAGAACCCCAACAGCAACGCCGGCGCCGTGCGGGCCATTTCCGAGTGGCAGAGTTGCCACGTGACTTCGATATTCAGCGGGCTGTCGCGCATGTCGTAGACGACTTTGCTGGCGACGGTCCACAGCAACAGGCTGCCCAACACGAGCGTCATCACAACGACCGGCCAGACGATGCCGAGGAACTTGCCGAGGACGAACTGCCGGCGGCCGATCGGCTTTGATAAGAGCGTGAGCGCGGTGCGGCCTTCGAGTTCCTCGGAGATCGACATGCTGGCCGACCAGAGGGCGACGACGGTCGCCAGCACGGCGACGATCCGCACCCCGCCTTGCTTGAGCATCTTGATGTCTTCGCCGAACGTGTTGTACGGAATGTGCATCAGCGACGGCACCGGCAACAGCACCGGCTTGAGCAGCAGCACGCCGAATATCATCACCAACCAAAACAGCCATTGCGACATCGTTTCCTGCGCGGTGGCCATGGCAATGGCGGAAACCTTCGGCATAGCGACGCGAACTACGACGTACGCACCGACGACGACGAGCAACGTGGCGGCGGAGAAGAGCACCGTGTACGCCTGTGGGTATTCGACGCCGGCGTCGACGTCAATCGACAGCACGGCGTCGTTGGTCGACGTATTCGTAACGGTCCACACGGGGAGCCGGCGGTCGACCGGGTTGCTCTGGCGGTCCCATTCGGCCGGTTGCTCCGGTTTGATGTAGTAGACGTTGTCTGGGCCTCTGCCTTGGGCGACCGTGTTGTTGACCGTCAGCGGACGATCGCCGGTCATCGTCATCGCGTCGATGTCGCCGAGTGGCACGTGGATTTCGACGTCCATGCGATCGACGCCGGCGGGTACGTTGACATCCCACTGGGCCGAGCGCACGAGTGGAATGCGGAACAGCGACCTGGCCACGCCGAGCGAGGTCTCCGACGGTACGAGAAACGCCCCGACGACGGCGGCGACGAATAGACACGCCGACCAGCCGAGCACCCATTGGATGGTTCGTTCGCCAGCGATGCTGACGAG
This sequence comes from Planctomycetota bacterium, assembly GCA_029259895.1. GTDB lineage: Bacteria > Planctomycetota > Planctomycetia > Pirellulales > PLA5 > PLA5. The sequence continues at coordinate 1,448 of JAJDEG010000444.1, read as the reverse complement.
CAATTCGGTCGCCGGTCGCGAACAAAGTCGGACGAGGCCGAGCGCAATCGCGAGGACCACCAGCGCGAGCGCAACGCCAACGCACACCAGCCACGGGCCGGGGAGCCAGAGTTCGGGCTTTTCGACGAGAAAGGCGAGCGGCATGGGCTGAGGACGCGCTTGGAAAGGCGTTTGGGCAATTCTATGCGTGAGGGCGACTAGAAACGAATCTCGAACGTGGAGAACTCGCCGGTCGGTGCTTCGATTTGTTGTTGGGCGTGGCGAATGTTGCGGCCCATGCGTGCCGATAGCTCCGCGAGAAACGCATTCAACTCCGTCGATTGGCCCTCGGCGACTAAACGGACGCGGCCATCGGAGAGATTGAGGACAAAGCCCGACACCGCGAAGCCTTCGGCCGTCTGGCGAGCGCAGTAGCGAAAGCCGACGCCCTGCACGCGACCGGAGTAATGTACCACGTGGCGCTTGGTTTGTGGCGGGGTCGTATCGCCGGAGGTTGATTGAGGCTCGGGATTCATGGCCATGTCGGACGCGATCGCAACGGAAGAAATTGCCATCGCCGCGAATGGAATCCGTGCGGTATTTTTAGTGAATCGAGTCGCGGTCTGGGGCGGAACGATCGTCGATCCACGTTGGCCGCCCAATCGATGGCGTTTTCGAGCAGTCGAATGAATTCGGCGCTGTTGAAGTCGTCCTTGTGGCCGAGGGACGTATAGAAGACTCGCGATTTTCCCGAGGCGTTGGTCCACGCAACTGGTTCCGCCGGATGCTCGCCGGCGTTGCCGACGAGCAACGGCGTGGCCGTGGCGGCGAGCGGCGACACTTTATACAACGTGCCCGCCGAACCGAATTCTTTCGCGCCCACGCCGCGAAGGATCGGGTGATCGGCCGCTTCCGCGATACGACTTACCATCGTCTGATGCACGGCCTTGTCGTTTTGACCGTAGTGGCCCGTGTAGTTTCCGCCGAGGACGTCGCGATCGAACTCGGGCCACACGTCGCGGCCAGGTTCGACTTCGCGTTTGCCGAGTGGGGCGAACGCATGGCTGGCCGTGCGGATGCCGACGACGCCCTTGCCGGCCGCCACGTGATCGCGGACGACTTTTAGTTGTTCGGCCGGCAACACGCGGCGGCGGACGCTCACCAAAAGCACGTCGGCGTGGCGGATGGCGGCAATGCCGGGTACGTCGTCGCGATCTTTGCCGCTGCCGTAGATGAGCGACGTGCGCATGTGCTTCGTGAGTCGCTCGCGGGCAAAGTCGGTTAGCGTGCGATCGGTTTCATATTCGTCCTCGGCCATCAGCACGGCAACCGTGGGCCGCTTGTCCTCGGCGAAACGGAATTCTTTTGTTCCGGCGGGGTCACTGTCGCCGGCCAGGTCCGTGCTCAAGATCGTCGGGCACCAGTGACGTTCGATGTGTTCGACGACCAGGTCCGTGCCGGAAAAGTGG
>JAJDEG010000443.1 GCA_029259895.1 Planctomycetota bacterium | reverse complement strand
AGCGGGTGGTCGTTGCCGGGTGGTTTCGATTGGACGAGCATGACCGACTTGGACAACGACGGCGACTCGGACTATTCGACCAGCAACAAAGCCGTGCAGTACACGTTGTACGAGGCCAAGAAGCTGATCGATCAGGACGTGGTGATCCACACGTTGGCCGTCGGTTCCGGAGCGGACGTGACGCCGATGCAGGCGATCGCCAACGCCAGCGGCGGCATCTGCGTCGTCGTGCCGGGCGGTACGAGCATCGCTCAGATGGAGGCCGACTTGCTCGACGCCTTCAACGAGATTGCCGGCAAGCTTTCGCCACCGGAATTGACCAACGATCAGTAAGCGTAGCGTAACATCCGGGGGCCCTTTCGCTGGCGGTCGAACGCCATAGGAGAGGGTGCCCCAGTACGCGAAAACTCTAGACGTCTTCGCAGCGGCCGGACGCCGGGCAATTCATTGCCCGGCAACCGGCCGCTGCCGTTTTACGTCGCCCGCGTTTTCGCGGCGGCTATTCGGTAGCGGTGGCCAGACGCAATCCGATGCGGCACGCCCGTTTGAACTCGACGAGGTTGAGTTGCTCGGCCGTCGTGTGGATATTCTTCTGCCCGCAGCCTAACGTAACCGCCGGAATTCCGTGCGAGGCGAGCCAATTGGCGTCGAGACCGCCGTTGGAAATTGCGTGCGAGGGCGTGCCGCCGAGCGTGCGAATGGCGTTTTCCGCCGCCACCACACAGCGTTCCTTAGGCGAAAGTCGGAACGAGTCGTAGTCGAGATTGCCTGCGATTTTCACGGTTCCTTTCTTGCCGGTGGCGCTTTGCACTTCCTTCACCGCGTCTTGAAATGCGGTTTCAATCCGCTTGACAATTTGGCGTCGAAAACGGGCGTCGTGGCTGCGGGCTTCGGCCCGGACTAACAGGCGGTCGGTTACCACGTTTGTGGCGTCGCCGCCGCGAATCACGCCGACGTTGCTCGTGCCCCGGCAGGTTCGGCCGCGGGCGTCCGTCTTTTCGATCAGGCCGTGCCAACCGTCGCGGTGCAGATCGGCGATGGCGAGCGACGCAATGGCGATCGCGCTTACGCCCTTCTCGGGCGCTCCACCGGCGTGGCTGGCGACGCCGCGAACGTCGATGTCCATACGGTATCCGCCCGTTGCGCCGAGCGTGAGCTTTTCTGGACAGCCGCCGTCGAAATTAAAGGCTAGCCTTGGCTTCCCGAGTAAACTCGGTTGCATGTAATGCGAACCCTGCAGGCCAATCTCCTCTTGAACGAACCAGGCCAGCGTAAGCGGAGGGTGAGGCAGTCCGCGGGCGAGTATCTCAATTGCCGCCACGAGCAGAACGGCAGCGCCGGCGCGATTGTCCCCGCCTAGGCCGGTGTTCGCCTCGGACGAAGCCACCATGTCGCCCTTGCGCGTCGGTCGAGAGCCAACACAAATCGGAACCGTGTCGAGGTGCGCCGAAAGCAACCGCCGCGGGCCGGAAACGTTGCCGGGGATTTTGACGAACAGATTGCCCGTCGAACCGCCGTGGGGCGAGCGCTGGTGCGCCTTGTCGAAACGAATGGCGTTCTCGCCGACACCGGCTTCCTTCAAGTGATCGACGATAAACGTGGCGATGGCAGATTCGTCACCGCTTGAGCCGGGAATCGCCATCATTTCCAGAACGAAGGCGATCGCCCGATTGAGATTCGGCTCGATTTTCAAGGAACCGTCGAGCGACGGACGGCCGATCGAAATACGTCGACGTTTGACAAGCTGCGCGGACATGTTGCGAATCGCTCGTGGTTGAAGGAACTGGTGGCCGAAGCAACGGCGTATAGAGTTGGTGCCCCCCGATTGAATTGTCATGATATCCCAAAAAGATCGACGGCGTTAGTTTCGGCGACGCACATCGAACGGCGGAATCTTCGCAATTACGACCTGCGCGTCGCCGCGATCGACGGGTACTCCCTTGACCTGCCCCCCATTTGCGGTCGACAATGTCGCCTCGCGTCGCGCCTTGACGGGGCCGTTTTCGGGGCGTGCCGTCCACATGGCATTCGCGACAATCGGTTTGCTCGCTTCGCCAGCTACGGGGAGATTCGATCATGAATTGGATCGCGGTCATGGGGGTCTTGGTAATGGCAGTGTCGACAGTGCGGTCGGTGTCGGCCACCGATTCGGTAGGCGACGTGGTGTTGGCGGTACACGGCGGGGCGGGCGTGACCCCAAAGGGAAAGCTTTCCGCCGAGCGCGAGAAGGCGATTCGTGCGGCACTCGACGCGGCTCTAAAGGCGGGCGAGGCCGTGCTCAATTCGCCGGACGGCACGAGCCTCGATGCCGTCGAAACGGCGGTGCGCGTGCTAGAGGATTCGCCGCTGTTCAACGCCGGCAAAGGCGCGGCGTTCACTCGCGAAGGCAAGAACGAAATGGACGCCTCGATCATGGACGGAAGGACACGAGCGGCTGGCGCCGTCGGATATGTGACGACGACCAAGAACCCGATTTCGGCGGCGCGCGCCGTAATGGAAAAGTCGGGCCACGTGCTGATGGTCGGCGAAGGTGCCGAAGCCTTTGCCAGCCAATCCGGCTGCGAGATCGTCGACCCGAAATACTTCCGCACGCAGCGGCGGTGGAAGTTGCTGCAGGAAGAATTGGCGAAAGAAGCTGAGCAGCAAAGAACGGGATCGATCGGCGACGATGGCGTCGCGAAGCTCGCCCTCGGCGCGCAGAACCCAGAGGCACAGTGCGGAACGGTCGGTGCGGTGGCCCTCGATCGCCACGGTAATCTGGCCGCAGCCACGTCGACCGGCGGATTGACAATGAAGCGGCACGGCCGGGTCGGCGATTCGCCGATCGTTGGTGCAGGTACGTTCGCCGACAACAAGTCGTGCGCCGTGAGCGGAACGGGACAAGGTGAATACTTCATCCGTGCCGTCGCAGCCTACGACATCGCCGCGCTGATGGAATACAAAGGCCTCAGCGTCGCTCGAGCGGCCGATGAGGTCGTTAATCGAAAAATCAAATTGGCGGGCGGCGAGGCCGGCGTGATTGCCCTCGATGCCAAAGGGAATCACGCGGCGCCTTACAACACGAACGGACTGTACCGCGGGTACGTGACCAAGGACGGCAAGCGACACGTGGCAATTTACGCGGAATGAACTCTCGACGTGTCGAAGCGTAGCGAGAGTGCGTGCCTTAGTTGCGACTTGGCCTTGCGCGAAGCGCTCGAAACCACCGTTCCAATTCTGATCGTATCTTCATTGCGGATGCGGATACGCGATTCAGCTATGACGCGGCATGCGCGACGAGACAGTGTGCCCATCGTCGACTCGCGTTCGCGTCTCTTGACCGGCTTCGGCCGTGCTACCATACTTTGATTGAAGTCCGTGTTGCCCAGACATGGCTTCACGAAGCCCGTTCGTTTTTCGCGCATCTGCGGGCGTAACTCAGTTGGTAGAGTGCTAGCTTCCCAAGCTGGATGTCGCCGGTTCGAGTCCGGTCGCCCGCTCTTAACCTAAGTCCTGCCGAAAACCGCACTTGGATTACTTGCCGAAGGTCGGCAAAGCGGCCCTTTTTCATCGGCGCAAAACCGTAAATACGGTTTTAGCTCCCGATCCGAGAGGGAAACCGTTATGCCGAGACTCATTCGGGCAACGCCCAAGTATTGCCATCACGGCGCTTCCGGGCAGGCCGTCGTCACGATCCAAGGTCGCGACTACTACCTTGGACCGCACGGCACGAAGGCCAGCAAGATCGAATGCGACCGGCTCGTTGGCGAGTGCTTGGCCCACAGCCGCGTAGTGGCGCTCGTAGACTTCCTGCATTGCTGTGAGCACCACCGCCACGCCGGAGCGATTATCGGCCCTCAGTCCGGTATTAGGATTCGCCGACTCGACATACTTTCCCCGCCGCTCCGGCACGCAACCCAAGCACCGGCACGGTGTCCCGACGCGCCATCAACATCCGCGACGAAACCGCCTGCCGCAACAAACCGCTACCGCCGCAGGCTTCTCTTCGCCGACGCGCGGCGCCTTTTTTGAACAAACTCCAGGGGGGGCTGGCGATTATTCATTGAATCGGCGTCCGCGAGGGCAGATTTTGTTCGCGATGCGCAGGAATTGAGAACGATCGTTCATGCGGACGGATCTGGAATTGGGCGGTGCGTGAGGCGGAGGATCCAACGACGATTCCCGTCGGGCGCGGGGAATGCATGATTGA
>JAJDEG010000442.1 GCA_029259895.1 Planctomycetota bacterium | reverse complement strand
CCTGCAACCGGCGGACATCATCTACGGAGATTTTCGTTTCGACGCTGTACTGGCCCGCGTCGAGCCGCCAACCGGCGGTCAACAGGTCGGCCAGCCGCTCGTCGGGCACGTTGTCGCACCGAACGCGGAGCAGGAACCGATCGAACAGCGCGGCCAGGGCGTTGTCTTCCGGCAAGTGATTGCTCGCGCCGGCGACCATTAAGAGCGGCAGCTTTCGCGTCTCTCGACCGCGGCGAAACACGCGTTCGTTGAGCACGAGGAGCAGGCTGTTGAGAATCGCGCTGTTGGCATTGAGCAGTTCGTCGAGAAACACGAGGTCGGCTTCGGGCAGCATCCCTTCGGTGTTGGTGACCAGTTCGCCCTCTCGGAGCCGGCGGATATCGAACGGCCCGAACAACTCGTTCGGCTCGGTGAAGCGCGTGAGCAGATAGTCGAACACGCGGCCTTCGATCCGTCGGGCCAGCTCGGTGACGATGGCGCTCTTGGCAGTGCCGGGCGGACCGAGCAGGAATAAGTGCTCGCCGGAAACCAGGCACACGCCTAGCAAGTCCACGATTTCGTCCTTGCCGACGAACGCCGACTTGAGCGACGATAGCACGTCGCCGGTGAGCCGGCGCGACGCTGTGAGCACATTCTCGGGTAGATCCATCACTGTGTGGTCCGTTATAGGAATCAATCGCCTCATCGTAGGATGGGAAGGTCCGTGTTGCAACGATCGACGCGCTCGTGCTGGCTCGCGTTCTGGCATCGGCATGGAAGTCGCGGATTAAGAGGCGGCCGTCGAGCGTCGCGGTGCGAGCGTGGCCGCCAGGGCGTCGTGCCCACCGACGGCTTCTTCGATCGCCGTGCGCGTGGCTTCGTGTTCGGCTCGCACGTTGTCCCCAGCAAGAATCACTCGATCCGCATAGCGTCGTCGCAACCCTGCGTGACTGAGGACGACATCCAAATTCACCGATGTCGCCACGTTCATCCCCACCGACGAAAACGGCCACGCCGTCGCCCAATGGCCCAGGGCCGCGGCGACCGGATCGTCCTGCGGCATGTTCTTTACGTGACGCTGCACGTCCGTAAGAAAACGAAACGTCAGGTCGATCGAATAGATGGAATCTGGACACGCGCCGAGCGGACACGGTTCGCCAAGTATGCGGGCGACCACGTCGGCGGAAGCATCGCGGTCGACCGCGAATTGACAGGCACGGTAAAGCATCCTAGCCGCCCACTGCGCCGCCGCTGGCGAGAACATGGGCGCTTCAAAGGGGAACTCCAATCGCTCGGCCGTTTCTAGCTCCGACAAGACGCGAGCCGCCTCGTCGAGATCCTCATCGCTGAAGGCCAACGATTCTCCATCGCTCCCCACCAAAGGCATTCGCACCCGCCCATCAGCAAACGCGGCTCGCAAGAAAACTGGCAGATCCATACTCGCGCACCTTGGTGAAATGCTTCGCGACCGGTCGGTAGGCCACCTAAGCCACCGACATTGCCAAATAACGAACGCAAACGCGCCATTGATATGATGCTAGGCCGTTAGCTGTCAGCACGAACCGCGTCGTTGCCTTTCTCACGACGGGCAAATTGCTCTGGATTGCGCCCCGAACTTGGAATCTATTCAAGGTAGCGAAGACAGCGTCTCACGGTTTCCGACGCCTTGTCAGACGTCGCCGAACGCGAAAAAACGCGGGCGCACAAACGAGTTTATTGGCCCGCTCGCAAGCGTAAAGGCAATTCGTATCCATCGAAAAAAAGTGAGCGCCATATGCCATCCATAGACGTCTGGTGCCTCGTCGCTATGGTCGTGTCTAGTCAATTCGCGGCGACATCCACTTGTGCGACGCCTTGACGGTGTTTCTATCGGGTGTCACTGACACCCGCAAGCACCCGTTATTGACCGTTTTTGAGAAGCCGGGCCTAAGCCAAAAAATGCCTTGTTGTTCAGAACGAAACGACGTTTTTCGGGGGTCCAGAAACTTGCCCGACTTGCCTTAGAAGGCCGATGCTCTATCCAATTGAGCTACGGGGACATGCCGTATGTCTTGTCGTTGTCTAATTCGTCGCCGTACGGGCCAAAAGCTAATCGGTCCGCCGCGTCAGCACACCGCGTCCCCAACCCCCACACAACTTTCGCCGTTGTGGCGTCGGGGATTCGCTCGCGGTCGCCTCCGCCGCTCGTCGACGGTCTCGTTTCCGCTTTTTTCTCGATTGCATATCGCCCAATCTTATCGCTCGGCCAGCGTTGGGGCAATCGATCGAATCGGTGACGGGCCGAACCGAGTCCGCACGTATCCTCGCGTGGCCCATGAACCGATCGACGGCCGGGCTGGTCGCGAGTTAGGCCGGCGATCGTCTCGAAGCCACGCCGCAACCAATGGAATGAAAGTCCATTTGGCTTGACCTCATTCACGAAGCCGCAGTGGCCGCCGCGCTGGCCGACTTCGACGCGGTGTGGGACTGCCTCGCCCCGCGCGAACAGGTCCGCGTCGTCGAACCTCCCCGGACGCAACCCTCTTCATAACTTTTCTCTGTTTCTCTATTTCGGCTAAAGCCAATAACGATGCAGACTTACGGAGTTGAAGTCTCATTCGGTCGGCGCGCAGAAAAACGCTCTACTAACTTTTCGCGACAGCCGGATTAACAACGCGCGCGAAAGAACAGAGAGCGCGAAAACAAATAGAGAGCGCTCTCGACGGCTCAGATTGCCGAGGCGACGGAACGGCCATGCGTCGACCGAGCCGCTTTGGCGGAAGATGCAGCCGGATTCTGTCTGCCGAACCGCAAACCGGTGTGCGAAAATGAAGCCATCTTCTTTGGACGCTTCAACTTGCGCAGATTCACACCATGCGGAACATCTACCGGTCCCTGCTGCTGATCATCGCCGGAGCGACGCAAAAGGAACTCACCCGGCAGTTCCGTTACCTCAAGGTCGAGAACCAAATTCTGCGCAGCAAGCTGCCGGCGCGGGTGCAAGTCGCCCAACACGTGCGCCTTCGTCAACCCACTCGAACTGCGCGCTGCCGGCATCTCCCGCAACCCAGACGCGAACCAAGTAGGCTGCGGTCGTGACGAATACCGTTGCTGCCGTCAATTGCTGCTCGACGACTGATCGCCCGCACGCGCGATTTCATTTCTACACAGGGCGCCATTACGGCATTTCGTCGGATGTAAGAAACGCCAGCACGTCGCGAAGTTCCTGCGTCGTCAGCCCATCGGCGACGCTATCGGGCATGACGGACGTGCGGACCGCGCGGCGGAGCGCGATATCGCCCAGCTTGAACGTGGTCCGTTTGCCGAGGGCGTCGACGTAGGTCTGGTCGCCATTGACGTGTTCGTCGACCAACATGCCGACGTAGTTCCGGCCGTCTTCCGTTTCGATTTGCCAGGCGAAGAACTGCGGGGCGATGTCCTTGGCGGGTTGCAGAATCGACTCAACAATGCGCCGCCGATCGGAGGAACGGCCGATCATGGTCAAGTCCGGACCGACGTCCGCTCCGCGACCATCGTAGCGGTGACAGCGGTAACAGCCGACGCTCTTGGCGTGAAAGAACACGCGCTCGCCCGCCGCTCGATCGGCCGGCCCATCGAGCAGTTTCATCCAGACGTCGACATCGGCATTCGCCGGGCGCGGATCGGTTGCATGCGGTTCAACGACGCGCTTAGCCAGCGCCGCAACTTCGCCCCCTTCATCGAACATATCGACCAGTCGCAACCGTTCGGGATCGTCGAGCGTCACCCCGCGCAACGTTCGCAACGCCTCGCGGCGAATGCTCACGTTAGCGTCACCTTGGTCCGATGCCAGTTTCCACAGAAACTCGCCCTGAGCCTCGTCCTCGGCGGACAATCCCATCACAGCCTCGGCGCGAAGTTGTGCGTCCCCCGCTTCGTCCGCGGCAAGTTCCATCAGCATCGCCGGACTGCCTGGTAGTTGCGCATCGCGCAGCGTGCGGACCGCTTCCAGCCGCAGTCGCGGATCGTCCGACGCGAAGAGTTCGCGAAACCGTTCGCGGCGCAAGACCTCGTGATTGCTCGGCAGCCCACGCAGCGCTCGTGCCTTGAGCAGCGGCGACGATCGCGGCGACGTAAGCAGATTCGCCAGATAGAAATTTGAACCGGCCTGGTCCGCCTGCTCCGGCCGCTGACCATCGAGCAGCGCGAGCGCCGCCATCGCCGACGCGGCGATTTCGCTCGTCACGTCGCCGCGGCCGAGCAGCGACTCGACGTCGCCGCGAAACTCGCCGAGCCGCTGCTCGCC
>JAJDEG010000441.1 GCA_029259895.1 Planctomycetota bacterium | reverse complement strand
GCGACGTTCGGCGCGTAAGAAAACGAGCGGGGACACCGTCCCTGGACGATGCCTCCGCTTGTAGATTAGTGCTTCAATCGAAAGATGCTATTTTGCTTCCGCGTCCGCCTTGCTCTTGGCGTCCCACTGGGCCGACAGGTCTGGATTCGGCGTGGCGTCGCCTTCTTCCTTGTGCAGTATCCAATTGATGCCGCCGAGAACGGACTTCATATAGGTGGGGTTGGTCCAGACGTCTTCCTGGTGGCCGAGGCTGATGTAGAACACGCGGCCGTCGCCCCACTGCTTGACCCACGCGATCGGCACGTGGTACGGCTTCTTCATCTTCGTCTTCTCCATGTTCATGCTCATCAGCACGCGGACATTCTTCGGCTCGAAGTTTTTGAACTGGTAGATTTCGTCCTTGATGGTGAATTCTTCGCCCCAGGGTTTGGCGGCGGGATGCTTGGGGTCGTGAACGGTGACGGTAATTTCGGAGCCCGCGTTCCAAGGGTGGCCGCTGAACGTGCCGCCGATCATCTCGTAGTAGATTTTGTCGTTGTTGTAGGTGTCGGTGGCGGAGTGGCTGCCGATGAAGCCGTGGCCCTTCTGCTTAAGCCAGTCGTTGATGAAGTAGTCGAGCGTTTCTTCGTCGATGGGGAGCTTGCCGGTGGTGTAGAAATAGACGATGTCGTAGCCGGCGAGCTTCTCCTTAGTAAAGTCGTTCTTGACGTCTTGCGTGCAGTCGACGCGGAATAGGCCGCTGCTGATGCCGAGGTCGGTGATGGCGCGTTCGGCGGGCGAGAGCTGGCCTTCCTTGCGGGTGACGCTGCCGTGGCGGAAGCCGGCGCTTTGCGTGACCATGAGGATGCGAGCGCCTTTTTTGGGGGCTTCGGCGGCGGCTGGTACTTCGGCGCGGGCCGACGACGGTGCGGCGAGCGACGGCGCGGCGAGTGCGAGGACGACGAGGGAGAGGAATGTGCGGCGGAACACGGTGGGATCCTTTCGTGCAAGGTGGGAACGTCCGTAGCAGTGCCGCGGCCAAACGCCGGCGGCCGGTTCAAGCCACTCCTATTGAATCACGCCACCGAGCGGTTTTCAACCAAGTACGATTTTCCGGCTTGACTCTCCCGTAACGGGAGACAGTAAGCTGGGATTCCGTCGCGGCAAAGTCGGAAGAAATCGTAGGTCAGGGCAAGCGGCGAACGATTTGACGTTATCGCGAGGCCGAAACCGCGCCGCCCTGACGGTGTTGGCCTGAGGGAATCGGCGTTGCGCGGTGGGGCATTGTCAGGCAGGCGCGGATTGCGTCAACGGAAAATGGACGGTTGGTTCGCCGCTTTGCCTGACCTACCGTCAATGCGTACCTTGCCGCGTGGTTTGAGGAGAGAACGTGTACAGCATCGGCGAGTTTTCGCGCATTACTGGGCTGACCGTGAAGGCCTTGCGGTTTTACCACGAGCAGGGCCTGCTCGCGCCGTCGTGCGTCGACGAGCAGACTGGCTATCGCTACTACGACGCCGGCAAGATCGAGCTGGCGCGGGCGATCGGCGAGTTGCGGCGGCTGGAGTTTTCCGTGCAGCAGATCGCCGATTTGCTGTCGCGGATCGACGATGAAGCCGATTTGCTCGACGAACTTCAACTTCACAAAGCTTCGATCGACGCCGAGGCCCGCCGGTTTCGCGAAATCGGCCGCGAATTGGATCGTTTCATTTCTCACCAACGCGAGGTACGCAGCGCCATGAAAAACACGACGTACGAAATCGAGGAAAAGGCGATCGACCCGTTGCTCGTCGCCGGGATTCGCATGACGGGCCGGTATCGCGACTGTGGACCGGTGTTCGGCAAATTGGGGCGAAAGGTCGGCCGCTGGATTGCCGGACCGCCGCTGATACTTTGCTACAACACCGAGTTTCGCGAGGACGACGCTGACTTCGAGGTTTGCCTGCCGCTTCGCAAGCAGCTTTCGGTGGACGGCGCGTCCGTGCGCGAATTGCCGGCAGTGCGGTGCTTGACGCTGGTTCACCGCGGGCCGTATGAGGACTTGGGCAATTCATACGCCAAGATGCTCGCCGAAATCGGCAATCGCGGTGCCGCCGTCGAGACGCCGTCGCGCGAGGTTTACCTCAAGGGGCCCGGGATGATCTTCCGCGGCAATCCGAAGAAGTATCTCACGGAGTTGCAGTTTCCGCTGCGTACTTAACGGGCGGCGAACGAAGCGCATCGCGCTTTGGCGCTACGCCGGCAATTTTTCGAGCGTGACGTCGATGCCTTTGCTCGTCGGCATGCCGGAGCCATGGGTGTCTCCGCCCATCAGTTGGCTGGAGAGGTCGCCGTAGGGGACGAAGATCAGGCCGGGCGGGAGTTCGTCGCCTTTGGACTGGCGGACGGGAGCTTCGACCGAGCCGCCCTCGCTGGTGATGCGGACGCGGTCGCCCTCGGCGAGGCTGAGACGCTGCATATCTTGCTGGCAGAGGTGGAACGCGCCGGTTTCGTCGCGGTAGTTCTCTTTGAACTTGCCTTCGCTGATGCCGCAGCCTTGGCGGCTGGTGCGGCCTGGTATGAGGATGAAGATTTCGCTCATTGTTGCGACGGTGCGTTGCCAGACGGTGCGTTGTCAATAGATGCGAACATCAGCGAGCCTTGCTCGTTGTGGTTGAGCATCGAGTATAGCGACTTTCCGTCGCGTTCCAAGGAACGCATTGGCGGAATCGTGACGGCGATTGCGTCGCCCCGGGATTCGTTCAATGTGTCCGTTCGACCGCGATGATTGGCCAATGTGTCGCGGCTTACAGGTCGCGGCCTACAGATAGTCGCTGCGATCCCACCCGGTGGCCTTGACTTCCGATTCGGCGATCGCGCGAATGTCGAATTTCGCCCGCAAGCGATACAGAATCGAACGCCACCCGAATTGCGAGCGGCAAATGACCGGCGTGCATGGCTTGGCGCGGGTGTATCGCCGCGCCGCCATTTTGGCGAACAGGTCGACGCCCTCGCGGAAATCGGCTTCGTCGCCGAAGTCGAACTCACCGCCGCAATACCGCGCGCGCCAACACCAATCGGCGTAGGCGTCGGTGATTTCCACGCGGTCCGCGGTCCATGCATCTCGGTCGACGTCGCACCACATTTCGTTGGCCGCGATGCGGTCCTCGCGGCGTCCGGTCGTCAGGGCTCGGTCGATTACGTGAAATAGGGTCCATAATTCGTCGTTCAAGGGCAACATCATTCCGAAGTCGAGCAGACCGACACGCCCGTCGTCGAGGACCATGATGTTCCCCGGGTGGAAGTCGAGATACAACAGCCGCCCGCTGTACATCATGCGGTACCACGCCCTGATCAGCCGCTTGGCGACCTCGTTGCGTTGTTCTTGCGTGGGGCCGCGAGCGACGAATTCGTCGAGATGAACGCCCTTGATGCGGTCCATCGTCAAGATGCGCGGCGTGCTGAACTGCGAATGAACGCGCGGCACGACGATGCCGTCGTCTTCGCGGAACAGCGATCGTACCGCGGTCAACGTGGCCGCTTCGGCTTCATAATCGGTTTCCAGTTCCAGGCGGCGGCGCAGGTCGTCGGCCTGCGCTTTGACACTTTCCCAATCTTTGCTCAGCCGCGACGGCAGCAAGAACAACAGCAGATTTCGCATGTCTTCGCGGATAGTGCGAGCGATGCCTGGATATTGAATCTTGAGTACGACTTCTTCGCCCGAGCGAAGTTCGGCCCGGTGGACCTGACCCAACGATGCGGCGGCGAACGCCCGTTGCTCGAACCGGGCAAAGAGCTGCTGAGGATCGTCGCCGAGTTCGTTGCGGACCATTTCGGCCAGCAGCGACCAGTGCATGGGCGGCGCGTCGTAGTGCAATTGGTCGAGCGTTTCGACGAAGGCCCGTGGCGCGACATCGGGAAAGTTGGCCAGCGTTTGGCCGACCTTCATGGCGGCGCCGCGAAGGTAGCTCATCGAGTCGAGCACGCGCGCGGCCGATTTCCAGTGCGTTTCGGCCAGCAGGCGTTCCCGTTCGGCGGCGGACGTGAACCAGCCGCGGACCCAATAGAACAGGTAGGCCGCCGCGATCTTCGCCTGCAAGGTACCCAACAGGCCGAAGCGCCGCATTCTTCCCAGCGGCACCGGCCGGAGTGCGGTCGAGTCGATCATTTCGGAAAGAGCCGCGTCGGCGGGAGCGTCGGCGTCGTGCGTTTCGGGAAACGATTCCAACAATTGTGCGAGGGACGGCATGACGATACTCCTTATGGTTGGTTCGTGGCCGAACGTGCCGCGCCATTGTTGCGCAGCCAGCCGACGAACATGTTGAGCGATTGATCCAGCAAAGCCAGTGTGTCTTCCTGCTTGCGCGATTCGTCTTGTGACCAAAACGTGAGCAAGCCGGCGTACAGCGACCAATACATCTGCAATGCGACGGTCGAGATTTCGCCGTGACCGTGTTTTGCCGCGAGCTTGGCGACGACTTCCAGTTGCGCCACGCGCAGCGAAGGTCCGTCGCCCGCATCGTGCGTCACCAGCGGGCTAAGAGAAGTTTCCAGCAGGGCTGGCAAATGCTTGCGCATCAGTTTGAGTTTGCGCAGACCAAGCGCGACGAAGGAGAAAAGGTCTTCTTCGAGGCCTGAAACATCGGACGCTTCTAAATCGAACGCCTCCGTGGCGTCGTCGAGCGCCTGCCTTGCCCAGCTAGCGACGATGGCGTCCTTGGTCGGGAAATAGTTAAACAGCGTGCCGGCGGCGATGTTGGCCGTTCGGGCGATGTCCCTGGTGGTCGTCGCGTCGTACCCCTGGTCCGCGAACAGTCGCTGGGCCGACCGCAGAATCCGGTCCCGCGTTGCTTGCTTGGTTTCGGCGGAAACTCGCATGAAACGTCCCTCGTTTCTCGGGCCGTAATATGACTACGCTCATATTCTATGTCGGCAGACCGGCCCGTCAAGATGAAATATGATCGTGCTCACAAAAAAGAACGGCTTTGGCCCGGCGTTTACGCTCAGGAGCGGCGGAACCGTCGTGCCGGCGAGAAGCTCGCGCGGTTACCCTTGGCGGGTATTCGCAATCGCTAGCGGGCCGCGGCGACTCCTGCCAAGTCCGACATTCTCCGCCGGTCATTGCTCGGCGAGATCGGTCGCGACGCCAAACGTAGTTGCCAATTCCAGTAGCAGCCGCTCGGGCACGCTCAATGCGGCTCGTTGCCGGAGCACAGATCTTGCCAGTGCCGGTTCGTCGGTGATCAGTCCGTCGACGCCGCGTCCGATCATGGTCGACATACCGACCGCGTCGTTGACCGTCCACACGAAAACATCTTTGCCAGCGGCATGCGCGTTGCGGATGAATTCGCGATCGGCGAAAGTCGCGTTGACCGCGAGAAAGTCGGCCTCGATTTTCTCGACGCCGCCGGCGGATACCGACAGCAATTGTCCGACCTGCCAATTCGGCCGCAGCGCCTTCATCTTGCGAACCGCGGCTGCATCGAGCGACATGAGCACGATGCGATCGCTTGCCGAGTGGGCATCGACGACTTCGGCCACGCGGCGTTCGAGTTGTCGGTCGTGGCCGTAGTATTTCAACTCGATCATCACGCCCGTCGTGCCCTGGCATGCTTCGAGTACGTCGCCGAGCGTCGGCACGCGTTCGCCGCTGAATTCGCTGGCGAAGTGGCTGCCGATGTCGATTCGTTGGAGGTCGGCGGCGGTGGCGTCCCAGATCTTTAGCGGGTCGCCGGCGAGCTTCATGAAGTCGCTGTCGTGAAAGACGACGACCTGTCCGTCGGCGGATTCCTGCACGTCGATTTCGACCCAATCGGCTCCATCGGCGATCGCGCGGCGGATGGCGGCGAGCGTATTCTCCGGCGCGGCGTTCGACGCGCCGCGGTGGGCGATAACTTGGACGTCGTCTTGCAGTCGGACGCTGCCCACGGCGAGCACGCCAATCGCTGCTGCGGCGGTGACGGCCAAGACGGATGCCGCGACGAGGCGGCCGCGCGTTAATTTGAAGCGGGATCGGCGGGCAGAGGATTCGTCGAGCTGCATTCGCACAGGGCCGGTTTCCGCGTGGCGTCCGAGTCGGCAATAGAGCCGAAAGTGCAGTGCGGCAAACGTCGCGGTGGCCATCAGGTTGACGGCCAAGGTTGTGACCGCCCAAGCCAGCAAGCTCGCGCCGATGGCGAAGACGAGCAACTCCAGCGACCCTTCGGCCAAAGGGACGAGAAGGCGACCCAGTGCCACGACGGCGGCAGTCGACAGCGACGACACGGCGGCCACGGCCAACGCCCAGGCGGCAATCGAAACTGCGATCTTGCGGCGATGGCCAACGGCGCGGCGGCGGCTTTCACCGAGGGCGTCGCGGGCACTTACATCCTCAAACAAAACGAGCGGCAAAGCAAAGAACCAATTCGTGGCCAGGCGAAGCAGAACGCCGCCACATGCGACGGCGAGTACGCCACCGATACCGATCGCGGCGAGAAAGGCCGGCGGCTTTTCCTTGAGATAGAAATTGATGTCGTACTCGGT
>JAJDEG010000045.1 GCA_029259895.1 Planctomycetota bacterium | reverse complement strand
TACCCGTCGGGACGCAGGTCGTCTCGCAAGTGGCAGTCCGTGCGGCCGACGGTGGCATTGCCCATCCGCGCGGCGCTGTCGGCGTGATCGTGGCTGCCCCATCCGACGCGACGCACGCCTATCGCGTCCGATTTCCCGACGAATTTCAGTGTTCGCTCGGCCGCGGCGAGATCGTCACGCTCGCCCACTACCAGCAGGGCGTCATGACCGCTTCAGGCGAAGCCCTCGCGGAATACAACCTCTACGACCGCATCATCTACCGTTGCATCATGGGGTCGCGTGCCTTTGGACTCGACGAAGCCGACAGCGACGTTGATCGTCGCGGCGTCTACCTTCCGCCGGCCGATCTGCAATGGTCGCTCCACGGCGTGCCCGAACAACTCGAGAACGAGCAAACGCAGGAGGCCTACTGGGAGCTGCAGAAGTTCATCACGTTGGCCCTCAAGGCGAACCCGAACATTCTCGAGTGCCTATATTCGCCGCTGGTGGAGCACGTCACGCCGTTCGGACAACGCCTTCTGGACATGCGCGAACGTTTTCTGTCCAAGCTGGTCTATCAGACGTACAACGGCTACGTGATGTCGCAGTTCAAGAAACTGTCGGCCGATCTGCGTAACCACGGCCAATTGAAGTGGAAGCACGTGATGCACTTGATCCGGCTACTGCTGGCTGGTGTCACCGTGCTTCGCGAGGGGCACGTGCCGGTTCGCGTCGAGCGCCATCGCGACCAGTTGCTCGCCATTCGTCGCGGTGAAATCGCATGGGACGAAGTCGAACGGTGGCGGCAGTCCTTGCACGTCGAATTCACCGCCGCGGTCGAAAAAACTAGTTTACCGGACCAACCCGACTATCTCGCGGCGAACGCCTTGTTGGTCGCCGCGCGACGTGCGGCTATCGCCGATGCGTTGCCGTAGTACGTGACGCACGCGTTTCTCGGATACGAAAGCGACGCCTAATGCAAGTCGACGCCCAACTCAAGTCCGTTGTCGCACGCCAACCCTACCCGCTATTGTTCGCAACGATCAGCGGTGCGCACCTGTACGGCTTTCCGTCACCCGATTCCGATTACGATCTGCGAGGCGTACACCTACTGCCGGCGGCCGAAGTAGTTTCGCTGCGCGGCGGTCGCGAAACCATCGAGTGGACGGGCGACGCCGACGGATTGGATATGGATCTCGTCACGCACGACGCCAAAAAGTTCTTCGCCCTCATGCTTAAGAACAACGGCTATGTTCTCGAACAGCTCCATTCGCCGCTGGTCGTTCACACGACGCCCGAGCACGCCGAACTGCGCGAAATCGCCCACCTCTGCGTTACGCGCCATCACGCACACCACTATCGCGGATTCGCCGAATCGCAGTGGCGACTATTTCATAAGGAATCACCCCTTCATAAGGAATCACCCCGCCGCGTTAAACCGCTGCTGTACGTTTACCGCGTGCTGCTCACCGGCATTCACCTGATGCGAACAGCCCAAGTCGAGGCAAATCTGGTGACGCTAAACGAGTCGGCGAAGCTCGCGTACGTCGACGAACTCGTCGCCCGCAAGCTCGCAGGTCCGGAACAGTCGACGCTCAGCGACGCCGATTTGCCTCATTACCAACGGGAATACCTGCGTCTGCTCGACGAGTTGGAAGCGGCATTCGCAATCACGACGCTACGCGATTCAACGGCCGGTTTCGAGCGGCTGGACGCCCTGCTGGTGCGGCTGCGGCTGGCCGCCGCTTGACACGACCCATTGCTTGGCCGCATATTGCGGGGCAGCACATTGCGGCCATTCCTGTATGTTTCGGCCGAAATTCGACGCATCCCCGCCGCCCGATGTGGAGCTAACCGCCCCGTGAAGGACTTCGACTACGCCGCCCCAACGACCATCGACGACGCCGTTGGCCTACTTGCCAAGCACAATGGCCGGGCCAAACTGCTCGCTGGCGGCACGGATCTTATCGTCCAGCTTCGCGAGTTTTTTCGCGAGGCCGACGTCGTTGTCGATGTCAAAAAGATTGCAGAAGTGATGGACCTGCGCGTCGAGGCCGACGGACGGCTGTGGATCGGCGCGGGCGTGCCCTGCTACCGCATCTACCGCGACGAGCGGGTCGCCAACTCACGCGGTGGGCTCGTCGACGCCGCCCGGATCATCGGGGGCTGGCAGATTCAGAGCCGAGCGAGCATCGGCGGCAACTTGTGCAATTCGTCACCAGCGGCCGATTCGATTCCGGCCCTGATCGCGGAAAGGGCCGTTTGCCACGTCGCCGGTCCTGGCGGTCGCCGAACGGTCGCCGTCGACGAATTCTGCACGGCGCCCGGTAAGAATGTGCTGGCCGCCGGCGAGATGTTGGTCGGCATCGAACATCCGGCAACCGCCGCGAAATCGGCCTCGGCCTACGAACGATTCATTCCCCGCAACGAAATGGACATCGCCGTCGTCGGATTAGGCTCGTGGGTGCGGCTCGATCCGACGGGCAAGACGATCGCCGAAGCCCGCATCGGCCTCGGCGCGGTCGCTCCCACGCCGCTTTTTGCTGCCGAAGCGTCGCAATGGCTCTCGGGCAAACCGGCGACCGAGGAAACGTTTGCTCAGGCCGGCGAACTAGCGAAGAAAATCGCAAAACCGATCAGCGACATGCGCGGCCCGGCCGATTATCGCGTGCACCTCGTCGGCGTCCTCGTGCGGCGCACCCTGGCCACGGCGGTAAGCCGAGCGGCTTCGTAGTCTCGGCTCCATCGTCTCCGCACGCGTCGTTCGTTCAACCACTCCACGCCTCACTCTCGTCGAAGAGAACTTAACGTGCCCCGAAAACATCACATCGAGACGACGATCAACGGCGAATCGACCGACTTCCTGTGCGAAGCGCGGCAAAGCCTGCTGGAAGTTCTCCGCGATACGCTCCATTTGACGGGCGCAAAGGAGGGCTGCAACAACGGCAACTGTGGCGCTTGCACCGTCTTGCTCGACGGCCAGCCGGTCGATAGCTGTCTCGTACTCGCCGTCGAAGTGCAGGGGGCAAGCATCGAAACGGTCGAGGGCATCGCCGAGTGCGGCCATTTGCACGCCGTGCAACAGTGCTTTCTCGAAGACGCGGCGCTGCAGTGCGGGGTTTGCACGCCTGGCTTCATCGTGGCGGCCAAGGCGCTGCTCGACCGCAAACCGCAGCCGACCGAGGAGGACATCCGCTTCGACTTGGCCGGCAATCTTTGTCGCTGCACCGGATACGACAAGATCGTTCGCGCCGTGCAGAATGCCGCCGAGCGGCTGGCCGCGAAATAGTCCGATCGATACGACGGCTTCTCGAACCGCATGCGAGAATTCCTTTCGGCCAGCGACGTCATCGACCACGACCATCCCGCGGTGCGCTCGCTCGCTGCCGAGCTTGCCGGCGACCGCGATCCCGTCGACGTCGCCGCCCACTGCTTCCGCTGGGTGCGAGACAACATTCGACACAGCCTCGACTGCGGCGATGACGCCGTCACTCTCGCGGCCTCCGACGTTCTCCGCCACGGCACCGGTCTGTGCTACGCGAAGAGCCACTTGCTGGCGGCGCTGCTGCGGGCGAATGGCGTCGCCTGCGGTTTCGTCTACCAGCGGCTGGCGATGGACGACGATGGGCGAAGTTTCTGCCTGCACGGTTTGAACGCCGTATGGCTGGCGGATCAAGGTTGGTATCGGATCGACCCGCGCGGAAATCGCGACGCGATACACGCGGACTTCGACCCGCCGCGAGAGAAGCTTGCGTTCGCAACCGCCCTGCCTGGCGAACGCACGATCGACGGCGTATTCGCCGATCCGCTGCCGGTTGTCGTTTCGGCCCTGCAACGATTCGCAAACATGCGCGAGATGGCCGAGAATCTGCCGGATTGGACGCAGGCATGATCGAGAGTTGACTTTGGTCGTCCGGCCCGCCAGTTGCCTACTACGACGGATGTCGCGTCCTGATCGCTGCCCGGGCTCAAGTCATTGCCGAAACGCCGCATGCAGCGACTCACCCGCATCGATCAAAGGCGGGCCCGCAGCTTCCATTTCTCAGGGCCGTCTTTGAGGCCCTGGATATTTTCCTCGACGAGAATGGTCTCGTCCGTTGATGCCGCTCCCCTGAAACACGGCTACGACCAGACAACGATCGAAATCGACTTCCGGAATGCGAACGGGGTCGTCAAACGCCTGCTGGGCGTTTTTGCCGAGATAGTCGAGGTAGGTCGATTTCCAATCGGCCAATTCGCCGAATCGACGGATTCTTAACGGCACTCCCTGGGCCGGAAAGCAAGCAAGGCGGCTTGGTCGACAGATTGGCGAGCATCGCGTTTATCCGGGCGACCCCTTCGACGGCGATGGATGGCCTTCCGCCGGACTTGGCCCGAAGCGCTACAGAATCGTATCAACGCGGCAGGACACGGCGACGATGCGGCAACCGGCCGGATGCCGGACGCGGGCGCTATGGCGAAGCAGTGACGCGATGAGCGCAACAAAAAAACCCGCACGAGCTGGCTGACTCGTGCGGGCCTTTTGTCTCTGTAACTGGTAGCCGCCGCGCTCTTGCGAGCGTGGCGATCCTCAAGTTTCCAACGTAAGGACTGTCTCCACAGTTTATGGACCTTACCGAGTTGCCCCGGCAAAGGTCGATCATCCTTAAGAAAGGAGGTGATCCAGCCGCAGGTTCCCCTACGGCTACCTTGTTACGACTTAGTCCCAATCGCGGAGTTCACCTTCGGCGCCTGCCTCCCTTGCGGGTTAGCGCGGCGACTTCGGATGCCCCCCACTTTCGTGGCTTGACGGGCGGTGTGTACAAGGCTCAGGAACACATTCACCGCGGCATGCTGATCCGCGATTACTAGCGATTCCAGCTTCATGCGGGCGAGTTGCAGCCCGCAATCCGAACTGAGGCGCGTTTTTTGGGATTTGCTGGCTCTTGCGAGTTTGCTTCCCTCTGTGCGCGCCATTGTAGGACGTGTGCAGCCCTAGTCATAAAGGCCATGAGGACTTGACGTCATCCCCACCTTCCTCCGGTTTAACACCGGCAGTCTCCTTAGAGTCCCCGGCATGACCCGCTGGCAACTAAGGACAAGGGTTTCGCTCGTTAAGCGACTTAACGCGACATCTCACGACACGAGCTGACGACAGCCATGCAGCACCTGTGCATGTTCCACCCGAAGGCGTGGCCCTACTTTCATAGGGTTAATCCATGCATGTCAAGACTAGGATAAGGTTCTTCGCGTAGCCTCGAATTAAGCCACATCCTCCACCGCTTGTGTGAGCCCCCGTCAATTCCTTTGAGTTTCAGCCTTGCGGCCATACTCCCCAGGCGGAGCACTTAACACTTTCGCTACGGCCGGAAACCTATGGAGGAGTCTCCAACCAAGTGCTCATCGTTTACGGCTAGGACTACCGGGGTATCTAATCCCGTTTGCTCCCCTAGCTTTCGTGCATCAGCGTCAGTAAAGACCCAGTAAGCCGCTTTCGCCACCGGTGTTCCTTCGGATATCAACGCATTTCACCGCTCCACCCGAAGTTCCGCTTACCTCTGTCTTACTCGAGCACGGTAGTTTCAAACGCAGTTCCTCGGTTAAGCCGAGGGATTTCACATCTGACTGTCCGCGCCGCCTACGCACCCTTTAAGCCCAGTAATTCCGAATAACGTTTGGGTGGTTCGTCTTACCGCGGCTGCTGGCACGAACTTAGCCCACCCTTCCTCCTAGAATAGGTCAAAACCGGCTCTGCACCGGCCCTTCCTCCTCTACGACAGTGGTTTACAACCCGAAGGCCTTCATCCCACACGCGGCGTCGCTCCGTCAGGCTTGCGCCCATTGCGGAAGATTCTCGACTGCAGCCACCCGTAGGTGTCTGGGCAGTGTCTCAGTCCCAGTGAGCGGGGGCATGCTCTCACACCCCGTACCCATCGTAGCCTTGGTAGGCCATTACCCCACCAACAAGCTAATAGGACGCAGGCTCCTCTCCAGGTGGAATCACACCTTTGGTCCGGAGACATTATCGAGTATTACCCACAGTTTCCCGTGGCTATCCTCGACCCGGAGGTAGATACCTGCGTATTCCTCTCCCTTTCGCCACTGACCATTGCTGGCCCGTACGACTTGCATGCCTAATCCACGCCGCCAACGTTCATTCTGAGCCAGGATCAAACCCTTCAATTGTTTATCGCTTAAACCAACCCCTTCTTGCGAAGCGGCCGGCCTGGCTAGCCAATTGAGAGTCTTCTGACATTCTCACATCTGAGGAGATCACCCTGCAGGAATGCAGGAGATCTGCTCAGCGCAAAAGCTTTACAGCCTTGCGCTGGCGTTCTTGAGGTTAACTACCAAATTGCCAAAGAGCGTCCTCCCGACACGAAAACCGCGTTGCCACGGCCCTCAAGCGGAAGATCGTCGATTCTAGGCGATACGGCCGCCGTGTCAACGGCCCCCGAACACATTTTTTCGCTTCGCGGCAAAGCACCCGCGAAAGCGTGCTCCAGGGCGGGATTTCGCCGCTGCAAATGGCGATCGGAGCGTACGCAAAGGACCGCAAATCTCGCCGTCAGCCCCACAATTAAGTTTACCCAGCCTACCGAAGCCGCCCAACGCGATCACGCCCGGCTCGAAAAGCCGCCATCCGGAATGCCGAGACACAAACGCCTTGAAGAACTATCGATCTTCCTGACGACGAACCAGAAAAGACGCGCCGCCGGACACCCGCAACACCCGCACCTGCGCGCTCATCAAATCAATTTCGGCCGCATGGAGGATTAGGCGATGGCACGGATGACCTGGGCAATGGCTGCGATACTGACTTTCTCGCCCGTTTTGGCCGTTGCGGCCGACGGCTACTCGCCCGTTCAGCAGGTTGGATGGCGGCCGTTGTTCCGTCAGAAATCGGCCTGCGGCGGCTGTCAGTCTTGCCCGTCGTGCGAGCATTCGGCGCCGAGCGGCGACATGTCGATGACGCCGACGCCGATGGACGGCATGCCCGACACGATGCCGATGCCCGATCCGTCCGAAACCGCCGATTTGCCGTCGTTCGGCAATCTGGCCATGGCCGAGCAAGGCATGGGCGGCGGCGCCGGCACGATGATCTTGGGCCGCGCCGATGCGTTGAACCGCTTCAACCTGTTCGACAACATGAGTGCCGAGCCGGTTACCCGCGCTTGGTTTGCCTTTCAAGCGATCGAAGGCCTGAACACGAACGTCGTCGGCAACCCGGCGCTCGGTCGTCCGAACCAGAACCTGTACCGCTTCGGCTTCGAGTACGCGTTCTCGGACGTGTCGAGCTTCGCCGTGCAGGGCATGTACAACGTCACCGACGACACCGGCTCGGGCGTCGGCGACCTGCAGGAAAGCTGGTCGAACCCGCAATTCATGTTCAAGCGGGTCGTGTACCGCAACTGCTGCACGACCGTGGCCGCGACGCTCGGCTTCGTCCCGGAAGTAAGCACCGAGGCGTCGACCATCAACGAGTCGTTCTCGCGTTTGCAACCGGGCGTGATCGCGTTTCGCGACCTCGGCGGCGATTGGTTCACCCACGCCGGCGCGCAGCTTAACTTCCCGCTCGACGGCAACGCCACGACGACCGCCGACTGGGTCGTTTCGCTCGGCAAGTGGCTCTATCGCCACGAAAGCCTCGACGGCTGTGGCGACCAATGCTGCCTGCCCTGGATCGTCGGCGTGACCGGACAAGTCGAAGTCCTCGGCAAACACGTCGCCAGCGACAGCACCATCGCCGGCGGGTTTTTCGTAATGGAGCAGCCGTTGAACGGCAGCGGACCGCCGACGTTCATTCAGACGTTCGATTTCGAGGAAGCCCGCCACGTGCTCGACTTCACTTTCGGCACGAACATCCTGCTTCGCAACAACACGGCCGTCGGCCTCGGTTATTCGCTGCCGATCTCGGGCAACGAAGTCCGCCGCGGCGAATTCATCGTCAGCTACAACGTGTTCTTTTAATCGCCCTGGCAGTTTCCGCGACGGACGAAGATCGGCCGGCAACGCCACGCATCGACGGCGGTCGAGCGTTGTCCGGCCGCGGCGGAGCAGGCTAAACTTAGTGGCGACGTCACCATGTGCCGCTAGACCTGCCTCTCGCATCGGTTGCCATGACCGCCGCCACGACCGAGGTCGATCCACGGTCGCTGACCGCCCGGCTCAAAACGGCCGCGCGAGAGCTTGGCTTTTCGCTCGCCGGAGCATGTGCCGCCGCGTCTCCGCCTGGCATTGAGCGGTTTCGCGAGTGGCTGCGGCGAGGCTACGCCGGCGAGATGCACTATCTCGCAGAGCGCGAGGCGGCCTATGCCGACGCGAATCTGGTGCT
This sequence comes from Planctomycetota bacterium, assembly GCA_029259895.1. GTDB lineage: Bacteria > Planctomycetota > Planctomycetia > Pirellulales > PLA5 > PLA5. Next base: position 20,502 of record JAJDEG010000045.1, on the reverse strand, counting down.
GCCGGGCGTGCGTAGTGTGTTGATGTTGGCGATGGACTATCGCACGACGGAGCCGGCGGAGGCAGAGCTCGCGAAAGTGGCGGCGGGCCACGGCCGCGTCGCCCGCTATGCCTGGGGTTCGCGCGATTACCACGATGTGATTCGCGAGCGGCTGCATAAACTAGCCGACCTGCTGCGCGAGATTGTGCCCGGCGCGAGCGCCCGCGGCGTCGTCGACACGGCACCACTGCTCGAACGCCAATTCGCCCAGCGTGCCGGCCTCGGTTGGCTCGGCAAGAACACGCTCCTGCTCAACAAATCGCACGGAAGCTGGTTCTTTCTCGCGGCGCTGCTGACCGACCAGCAACTCGACTACGACGCCGAGCACGAGACCGACCACTGCGGCACATGCCGGGCGTGCCTCGACGCTTGCCCCACCCAGGCGTTCGTCGAGCCATACGTACTCGACGCCCGCCGCTGCCTAAGCTACACGACGATCGAGCAGCGCTCGCTGCCGGAGAGCGAACTTCGCGCGGCGCACGATCCCTGGATATTCGGCTGCGACGTGTGCCAGGAAGTCTGCCCGTGGAATCACCGCGCGCCCGTTTCAAGCGAGACCGCGTTCGAGCCAATCGCCGAAAACGACCCAATCGATCTCGTCGAGCTGCTTTCGCTCGACGAGGCGGCGTTTCGCCAGCGATTCGCCGGCACGCCGCTTGCCCGACCCGGGCGAACCGGCGTGCTGCGTAGCGCGGCGTTTGCGCTCGGCAATCGGCCGTGCCGCGAGGGGCTTGCAGCGCTAATCAAGTCGCTCGACGACAACGACCCACTAATCCGTGCCGCATCCGCCTGGGCGCTCGGCCGCTACGACGAAAACGATGCGCGAAGCGCATTGCAAACCCGCGCAGCCATCGAAAGCGTCAGCGAAGTCCGGCAAGAAATCACCGCGTCGCTGGACTGACGGTTCGTAGGAGGGAGCATGCTTTTTTCTTCGTTTCAAACGTGCTGATCGATGAGAATTGGGTTTCCATCAGGATCGACTGCTACGAAGCTCGCGGGGCCGGTCGTGCCCTCATCGGCCTCCTTTACCAACGACACGCCTTCGGCCTTCAATTGCCGCTGGAGTTCGCGGACGTCGGTGAACGTCGAGACTGTTTGAGCGTTTTGATCCCAGCCCGGGTTGAAAGTTAGAATGTTCTTGTCGAACATGCCTTGGAAAAGGCCAATGACGTAATCGCCGTTTCTCATGATCAGCCAATTCTGGGCTTGGTCCCCGCGAAACGGCTTGAACCCCAACTTTTCGTAGAAAGTTTTTGAAGCGCCGATATCCTTGACTGCCAGACTAATTGAAAACGCACCAAGTTCCATCAAATCGATCTCCGGCAACGTGATAAAGTGATGTTGTCCAGGCGAGCGTCTTCTTGCGTGGAAGCGTGGCCGCCGATTCTTGTTCGCGGAGTTGGGGCGAAACGTTCCTTGTTGCCGTCGCTAGGGACGGCGCTCCGCCCGTTCGTTCGCGCAACGATTAGTTTGCGCAAAAGTAGTGCGAGATGGAATCCCGAAGTCCTGCCACATCTTGCGGATTTCCAAAAAACTCGTCGCGACGGCGTGGACTTACGTCGGGACGGGATTCCTCAATTCCCTTCGGTCGAGAAATCGCCGAGGCGATTCAGCATCGCTAAAGCTTCTCACGCCCAAGGCAGGTGGACTTCGACTTCATCGCCGACGGCGTAAGTTTGCTCTCCCGGCGGCAAGACAACGAGCGCGTTGGCCCGCACCAGGGTCGCCAGATCGGCTGAGCCGTGCCAATCGAGCGGCGCGACCCGCGGACCGTCCGGCGTTACACGGTACGCCGCTGGATAATACGTCGGCCGGTCGCCGCGCTGCGTAATCGCGGCAGTCAGTGCGGCGGTCTTTCGCGCTTGCCTCTCATTGGCCTTACCGGCCAATTTCGCAATCGCCGGCCGCACGAACAACTCGAAGCAGACCCAACTTCCCACCGGATTGCCCGGCAGCCCGAACACGAGCGTCGAACGTTCATCGCGCTCCCGGCGGCCGAACCACAGCGGTTTGCCGGGCTTCAGCCGTACCTTGTGAAACACTTCGTCGACACCGAGCGACTTGAGCACACCCGGCACCAAATCGAGCACGCCCGCGGATACGCCGCCGGAAAGCAGCAGCACGTCGCTCGCCAGTCCAGCTTCGATAACGCGAGCCATCTCCTCCGCCTCATCGCGGGCGATGCCAAGGTCTACCGTCGTCGCTCCAGCTTCGCGCGCCGCGGCAACCAACATCGGCCCGTTGCTGTTGCGTATATGACCGGGGCCAGGCATATCGCCGAGCGGCACCAATTCATTGCCCGTGGCGATCACCGCCACGCTCGGCCGCGCAACCGCCTGCACGTCGCTTCGACCAATCTCAGCCAGCACACCGATTTCGATCGACCGCAGCACAGCCCCCGCACTCAGCACAACCTGACCGCGCACCATCGACGTTCCGCGCCGCAGGATGTTTTGGCTCGCTACAACGTGCTCGTCGACAAGCGTCACCTTGCCGTCGGCATCGCCCGTCGCTCGCTCGATCATCACCACCGCGTCCGCACCGGTAGGTATCGGCGCTCCGGTCATGATCCGCGTCGCCGCGCCAGGTTCGACCGTCTGTCGCGGCACCGCACCGGCCGTAACTTCTTCGAGCACGCGGAGCGTCGCGCGACCGCCGGCCAAGTCTGCCGCCACAACGGCGTACCCATCGACCATCGCCTTATCGTGCGGTGGCGAGTCGATATCGCTCGCCACGTCCTCGGCGAGCACCTGCCCCAGTGCATCGGCCAGCCCTACGCTCACCGCCCCAAGCGGCAGGGCGAGATCGAGCACCGCGGCAAGAGCTTCTTCGACGGAAAGCATGGCACCAGAGACATTCGCGATGGAAGCGAACGAGAAAAAGTACAAGTGTGTCACGCCATTACACCGCGAGCCGGCACAAGTTGGAATAGCCTACGTCGATGCTGCGACGAGCGATCCGAGCAAGCACCTTGCCGCTCCAACCCGATTCGTGCCAAACTACCGCGTCGACCAAGCAACTGAAGCTCCTGTCTCCTATCTCCTGACTCCTAGATCCTCTCTCCCTCCCCCCGCTCGCATGAACATCCTCGCCCACCTCCGCCAAGCCTTCCGCGGTGCCCTCGGCTCGCTCCTCGACGACCCCGCCGTCGCTACCGAAACGGCCGTCGCCGAACTGGTCGACATGATCCGCACCAGCGGCGACGCGAAATTCGGCGACTATCAAGCCAACTGTGCCATGCCGCTCGGCAAGCGCCTCGGCAAACCGCCCCGCGACGTGGCCGCCGAGCTTGTCGCCAAGCTTGAAGCCCAAGGCGAACTGGCCGCCATCTGCGAAAAGTGCGAGATCGCCGGCCCCGGCTTCATCAACCTGCGTCTCCGCGACGACTGGCTTACCGCCCAAGTTAACGCCGCGCTGGCCGACCAATCGCGGCTCGGCGTCGCGCCCGCCGACCCGGCCAAGACCTTCGTCATCGACTACTCGGGCCCGAACGTCGCCAAGCCGATGCACGTCGGCCACATCCGCTCGACCGTCATCGGCGACGCTCTCTATCGCACGCTGCGGTTCCTCGGCCACCGCGTCGTCGGCGACAACCACGTCGGCGACTGGGGCACCCAGTTCGGCATGATCATTTACGGCTGGAAGCACTTTCGCGACGAAGCGGCTTACAAAGCCAACGCCGTCGAAGAACTCGCCCGGCTCTATCGTCTCGTGCGGCAACTGGTCGACTATCGCGGCGGGATCGCCACGCTGCCAAAGCTCGCCAAGCGCATCGCGGAAATCGAAGGCCGCTTGGCCGCCACGACCGCGCCGCCACAGGGCGACAAGAGCGCGGCCAAGAAGTTTCAATCCGATCGCCGCAAGCAAGAGTCGACGCTCGCCGAAGCCCGCGAAGAACTCGCCGCGCTCCAGTCCAAACAAGCGGCGGTCGAAAACGATGCTCGGCTGTCCAAGCTCGCCGGCGACCATGCCGACATCAACGACGCCGTCCTCGCCGAAACGGCCAAGCTCCACGCCGGCGACGCGGAAAACGTCGCCCTGTGGCGAGAATTCCTCCCGCCCTGCATGACCGACATCGACGTCATTTACCAGCGGCTCGGCGTCACGTTCGACCACACGCACGGCGAAAGTTTCTATCACGACCGCCTCGCCGGCGTCGTCGACGCGCTTACGGCCAAAAATCTCGTCCGCGAGAGCGACGGCGCGAAGTGCGTGTTCTTGGACGGCTTCGATTTCCCGATGATCGTCCAAAAACGCGACGGCGCGTTCCTCTATTCCACGACCGATCTGGCCACCATCGACTATCGCGAGCAAACCTGGCAGCCCGACGCGATCCTGTACGTCGTCGACCATCGCCAGAGCGGGCACTTCGCTCAACTCTTCGCCGCCACTCGCCTGGCCAGCTTCACCGACGCCGAACTGGCCCACGTCAGCTTCGGCACGGTCCTCGGCGACGACGGAAAGCCCTTCAAGACGCGCAGCGGCGACACTGTCGGCCTCGGCGGACTTCTCGACGAAGCCGAACGACGCGCCCTGACCATCGTCAGCGAGAACGACGACGCCAAGCCAAAGGGCGAACTCTCCGCCGCCGAGCGCGAGCAAGTCGCCCGCACGGTCGGCATCGCCGCCATTAAATACGCCGACCTCGCCCACAACCGTACCAGCGACTACGTCTTCAGCTACGACAAGATGCTCGCCACCAAGGGCAACACGGCCACTTACATGCAGTACGCCTACGCCCGGGTGCGCAGCATCTTTCGCAAAGGCGAAGTCGACGTCGACAAACTCCGCACCGACCCAGCGGCAAGAATCGCCTTCACCCACGCCAGCGAACGCGCCCTGGCGATCGCGCTGCTCTCGCTCGAAGAAGCCCTCGAATCGATGACCGCCGGCTACTACCCGCACCATCTCACGGCGTACCTGTTCGACGTGGCGACGAAGTATTCGACGTTCTACCAAGAGTGCGACGTCCTCAAAGCCGAACCGGCGGCGATGCGGACGAGCCGGTTGCTGCTATGCGATCTGACGGCGCGGACGCTGAAACTCGGCCTGGGCCTGCTGGGCATCGAGACGGTGGAGAAGATGTGACACAATTGGCATGCGTCTTACGTGAAGCGCGCTGCAAAACGCTGGGCCGATTTCGCCGTTGACAAACCCGGTGGCCGAAATCCGGGCGTGCCAGTGACCGGCGTCACTCCGTCTCGTTGCGTTCCGGCTGCCAATCCTCATCCCGAATGACTTCGCGACCATTTCGTGTAAAGAGAGCCGCCAAGACACGCTCTTCGACATTCGCACGAATTATCGAAATGCGCTTGTCGCCAAACATCGCGACGATTCCACGCTCCGACACGTTGCCCAAGCCGGCACGCGGCGATTGCGGGTCAAATTCATAATCGTCCGGTTTCGTCCAAATGACGGCCTTATCTGGTCCGACCTCAACGGCAATAATCGTGTTTGAATCGCCGTCGCTAGTGCGAGCCACGCCCTTCGTCGCATCGGGCGGAAACACCGTATCCGCGCCGACAATAGCTAAGAAGCGAGTTCGCCCCTTGCGGTCCAAATCTACCGGCGTAAACACGCGCGGCATCTCGTCGATCAAAGGCTTGTTGTGCGGGCTGTCCCATGGTTCGTCGAGTCGAAACTTGTCGTACAGCGCCTGTTCATCGAGATTTGGCAACATGGCCACGCGCCAACTCAGTAGAGGTTTCCCGTCTTTGCTCCGAATCGACGATAGCGGATACGCGCCTTCATGCATTGCTTGATGCAAAGCAAACGCCTTTGAAATCGAACTGAGTGCATTCGCCCGACGATTGAATCTTATCGTTTCATCGATCCGCTCAATGGCGATAGGCATTTCGTCGAACGCGCTGTCCAATCCTACCGGCCGTCGCCACTTCGCCGTCACGACGCGCCCTTCGCGAGACAGCGATTGAGATTCAAAGAATTGCTTCATCGCGGGCGCAACGGCTTCTGCGAACTCTGGACCGCAATCTCTCTTAATGACGGTAAGCACTTTCGGCCCGCTTAGCACCCACAGCCCTTTGAGCAGCGTCAGATACTCATCCGCCGTTTCCTTGAGCGCGGCGGCCGTCTCGTCGTCGTAAGTCGTCAGCCGAATCTCCGCGAGCGTCTCGCCCGTCAAGTCGATCCATCCGCTCGCCGACCGCAACTGCTTCGGCAAGTCATTCACCGCCTGAAACGGAGCCGGCAGTGGTCGAAGTTTAACGAGCGCCTCGGCGCCGGCTCTCAGCGGTACCAGGACGCCCGCCGCCACCACGTCGTGGTTCGCGTCGAGCGTCAGCAGTTGTTTCGTCAGTGGTGACTTCACGTCGTGAGCGTTCCACATCGCCAGGAGCAACTCCGGTGAATTCGCCCACAACCCGGTCCGTTCGTCCGGAAATCCGCATGCCTTGTATTGGCCGTAGCGAAACTCGTAAACCGTTTTACCCTCGATCTCGTGCTCGACGGCCTCGCCGCGCGTGGCCGACTTCGTGAACGCGCTTGGGTCGAAAGGTCGGTTCGTTTGAAGAACGACGCCCAAGTCGATACGCCCCTGCCCGCGCGGCGATTCCAAGTCTTCCGGAATCTCGACGCCATACAGCAGCGTCAGCCGCTCGACCGACTTCGCATCAAAACGGCCGTCCCAAACTTGCGAAAGCATCTCATCGATCTTCAGCGGCCCAACTTTGGAATTCGCGAATATCCGCGCAGGCCGAACGACGATCGCGGCCTGAAACTCCGCCGAGATGTGATCGGTCGAGACTCGCTCCGTCGATTCGCTTTGAGCATCTGGCCCATCGGCCGCACAAGAGAATTTCTCCGTCCCAGCAATGAGCGCGAGCGAACGCGCGAGCATGACTGTCAATAGAAAAAGCGGCCGACTGAATTTCATGGTGACCTCTACATGCGTCTGTTGCTCGGCGACGAATCCCACTCGCCGGTGAAAAAAACGTCTGAACACTCCATTCCTCAACGATTCCGGGAACGATCCCTTATCCGCGCAAACGGCAGGTTTGTTAACTCCCGTGTTGTGTCGCGGTCTCTCGATCGCGGCACTGCGCCGACCACTAGGTATCGAATCCTGCCGCCACGGCCGACCCTTCCGAACCTACCACGTCCGTGGCCCGATTTCCACGTGGATTCGGGCCGCGCGTACGAAAAAACAAGCCTCTTCGGCACAATCGCGGCGGCCGGTGGCGACGGCGTCGTGCGGCAATTACACTCGATACCTACAGGAACCCCGCACCGGTGCCGCGCACCCCTGCACGTAACCCACCGAACCTGCCGCGGCAGCCGCCGGCGTCGCGCTCGGCGGCAAGACGCGCGGATACTCACCGTCCGAACCCGCACTCCGCCCGATCCACACCACCATGATTCGCACGCGAAGAACGAGACCCCAGTTCATGCAATCTGGAAAATCGAAACACTGCACCCGACGTCGGCTCCTCACGGTCGTCGCCGTCATCCTTGTTACTCCTCTCGCCATCGTCGGACCCGCGATTTCCGCCGACGCGCCGTCCAATCGACCCACCGACGGCCTGCGGGAGAACGTCCCGGCGGTCTACGCCCTGGTGAACGCGAAGATCGTGGTCGCTCCCGGCCGCACGATTGACAAGGGAACCGTCGTCGTTCGCGACGGCACAATCGAAGCCGTCGGCGCGGATGTCGAGACGCCGGCCGACGCCCGCGTCGTCGATTGCGCCGGCAAGACGATCTACGCGGGACTGATCGATGCGTTCGCCGAGACCGACGTCGCCGCGCCCACCGGCGGCGCGAAGCATTGGAACGACAACATCGTCCCCCAGGCGGATGTCGCCGCGACGTATGCCGCCGACGAGAAGACGAACAAAACGCTCCGCTCGCAAGGCATCGCCGCGCGGCTCGTCGTTCCCAGCGCCGGCATCATCAAGGGAACCGCCGCGGTCTTGACCACCAATGACGGCGAGACCGGCGCGGCGATTCTGCGCAGCGGCGTCGCCATGCAAGCCCAGCTAACCGTCTCTCGCCGTGGTGGCGGCCGCGCGCAGAGCTACCCCGGATCGCCGATGGGGGCGCTCACGCTCGTGCGGCAGTCGCTCTACGACGCTCAGTGGCATCGAGACGCGCACAAGGCCGCAGCCGCCGACCCGCGCTTGCCCCGCCCCGAACGCAACGACGCGCTCGCCGCGCTCGAACCGGTCATCGACGGCCAGTTGCCGATCATCTTCGATTCGTCCAACGAGTTGTACTTCCTCCGCGCCGACCAGGTCGCCCGCGAGTTCGGCCTGAGGGCGATCGTCCGCGGCTCAGGCCAGGAATACCAGCGCCTCGACGCCATCGTTGCCACCGGCCGTCCCGTGCTGCTGCCCGTGGCGTTCCCCAGAGCGCCCGACGTCGCCACGCCGGAAGCCGCCATGACCGCCACACTCGAACGACTCATGCACTGGGACATCGCCCCGGAAAATCCCGGCCGGCTGGACCGCGCCGGCGTGACCATCGCGCTCACGACCTACGGCCTTCGCGACGCTGGCACGTTCCTCAAGAGCGTCCGCCTGGCTGTCGAGCGCGGACTGTCCAGCGATTCGGCCCTGCGAGCACTGACCACGACGCCGGCGAAGCTGTTCGGCGTCGACAACCGCCTGGGCACGGTCGAAGCCGGCAAGGCGGCCAGCTTCGTCGTCACCGACGGCGACCTATTCGCCAGTAAGACCAAAGTCCTCGAAACGTGGGTCGACGGCACGCGATACGAAATCAAAACGCCGGCACCGCTCGACGCCCGCGGCACGTGGTCGGTCAAGCTTGAAACAACCGACGCAGCGGCCCAAGAAGCGCAACTGCTGCTCGCCGGCACGGCCGAAAAACTCAAGGGCCGGCTCGTCCTCGGCGATAAGCAAGTCGATCTCAAATCGATCGCCGTCGACGAAGGACGCCTTGCCATCGTGTTCAAGTCCAACGAATTCGGCCACGACGGCATCGCGAGAGCGAGCGGAATCATCTCGATCGCGGCCGATCAAGGCGGCACGATCGGCCCCGGCAACGGCCTCTGGCCCGACGGCGTCGCGTTCGCCATCTCGGCCCAGCGAACGAGCACCGACGTGCCCAAGCTCGACGCGAAATCGAAAACCGACGACAAAAAGGACGATGCCAAGGACGACAAAGGCGATGAGAAGTCAGGCGACAAAAAAGGCGACGCTGAAAACGACGACGAAGCCGAAGACAAAGATAGCGACGAAGAGAAGTCGCCCAAGCAAGCCGCCTTCGCCGTCAACTATCCGCTCGGCGCATACGGCCGCAAAAGTTCGCCCGAGCAGCCGAAAATCGTCGTTCTCCGCGGCGCGACGATCTGGACCAGCGGCCCGCAAGGCACGCTAGAAGACGCCTCGATCGTCCTCCGCGACGGCAAGATCGAAGCCGTCGGCGCCAACCTCCCGACGCCCGACGGCGCAACCGTCATCGACGTCGCCGGCAAGCACATCACCGCCGGCATGATCGACTGCCATTCGCACATCGCCACCGACGGCGGCATCAACGAAGGCACGCAAGCCATCACCGCCGAAGTCCGCATCGGCGACTTCATCGACGCCGGCGACATCCACATTTATCGCCAACTCGCCGGCGGACTCACCTCGTCGAACATCCTGCACGGCTCCGCAAATCCGATCGGCGGTCAGAATCAGGTCATCAAGATGCGGTGGGGCGCGCTGCCCGAAGAAATCAAGTTCGCCGCCGCGCCGCAAGGCATCAAGTTTGCGCTGGGCGAGAACGTCAAGCAGAGCAACTGGGGCGATAACTTTCGCTCCCGCTATCCGCAAACCCGCATGGGTGTCGAGCAGATCATGCGCGACGAATTCCTCGCCGCCCGCCAATATCGCGATCGCCACGTCGACTGGAAGAAGAACCACACCGGCCTGCCGCCGCGGATCGATCTCGAACTCGAAGCCATCGTCGAAATTCTCGAAGGCCGCCGCTGGATTCATTGCCACTCGTATCGCCAGGACGAAATTCTCGCCCTGCTCCGCGTCTGCGAAGAATTTCACGTCCAGATCGGCACGCTGCAGCACATTCTCGAAGGCTACAAAGTGAGCGATGCGATCGCCCGGCACGGCGCGACCGGCTCGTCCTTCTCCGACTGGTGGGCGTACAAGTTCGAGGTCATCGACGCGATTCCCTACAACGGGGCGCTGATGCACCGCGCCGGCATCATCACGTCGTTCAATTCCGACGATCCCGAACTTGGCCGCCGCATGAATCTCGAAGCCGCCAAGGCCGTCAAGTACGGCAACGTCGCGCCGGAAGAAGCCCTCAAATTCGTCACGCTCAACCCGGCCCGGCAACTGCGCATCGACGACCGCGTCGGCTCGCTCGAAACCGGCAAAGACGCCGATCTCGTCGTGTGGAGCGGCCCGCCGCTTTCGAGCTACTCGCGCTGCGAGCAAACCTGGATCGACGGCCGCAAGTATTTCGATCTCGCTGATGAAGCCTCGGCCCGCCAACGCGACGCCAACATCCGCAACACCCTCGTCCAGCGAATCCTCACCGGCGGCGCCGACATGCTAAAAGCGGGCGAACGAGACGCGATGGAAGAAGAACTCTGGCCCCGAACCGACATCTACTGCCGCTGCCGCACCGGCGCGCAGCAGTAATCGCAAAACCGTAGCGTGGGCCGAACGAAGTGAAGCCCACCAGATATCGCTCTTAAATCAATCACTCTCAATAGACACTCGCATGCACACTCCGTCCAAAAACTCCCGGCCGCGGCGAAAAACAAGAACCGCCAACAAACCCAACCGGCGCACTCCTCATCGTCCTCTCCTCTCCGTGTCTCCGTGCCTCCGTGTTTCAATCAAACCGGCCCTCCAAGCAGCCTGCTTTCTAGTCGCTCAGCTAGTAACGATCACCGCCCAAGCCAATCCAGAAATTCCCGGCGCGCCGCAAGCTTCACCGATCGCCATCGTCGGCGCGACGGTCCACACGGTCAGCGGCGCGGTCATCGAGCGCGGTGTCGTCGTGTTCGACGCCGGCAAGCTCACCGCCGTCGGCCCGACCGACACGGCGATCCCGGCCAATGCCCAGCGCATCGATGCCGCCGGCAAGCACGTCTTCCCTGGCCTGATCGCGGCCAACACGACGCTCGGTCTGATCGAGATCGACGCCGTCCGCGCGACCGTCGACCATACCGAAGCCGGGCTGGTGAATCCCAACGTCCGCGCTCAAGTCGCCGTCAATCCCGACAGCGAGTTGATCCCCGTCACGCGCGCCAATGGCGTGCTCCTGGCCCAAGTCACGCCCCGCGGCGGCATGCTGCAAGGCCAATCGGCCATCATCGCCCTCGACGGCTGGACGTGGGAAGACATGACGCTCGCCGCGCCCGTCGGCATGCACGTCAACTGGCCGCGGATGACGCCCGTCAGCTCCTGGTGGGTCGAGCAGTCCGGCCAGCAGCAAGCCGAAGGCCGCAATCAGCAACTCGCCATCCTGCGCAAGACCTTCGACGACGCCAGGGCGTACATGAAAGCCCGCGCGGCCGAGCCGGCGACGAGAGTCGACGTCCGCCTCGAGGCCATGATCCCCGTCGTCGAGCGCAAGCTGCCGCTGTTCGTCGCCGCCGACGCGCTCGACGAGATTCAAGCGGCCGTCGCATTCTGCCTCAAGGAAAACGTGCGGCTGGTCATCGTCGGCGGCTACGACGCCCCGCACTGCGCGGCATTGCTGAAGCAGCACGACATTCCCGTCATCGTCAACAGCGTCAACCGCCTGCCAAGGAACCGCGGCGACGCCTTCGACACGCCGTTCACCGTGCCGGAGCGGCTGCGAAAGGCCGGCGTCAAGTTCTGTATCTGCGACGGCGGCAAATTCGAGGCATCGAACATTCGCAACCTCCCCTACGAAGCCGCCAAAGCCGCGTCCTACGGCCTGCCGCCGGACGAAGCCCTCAAGTCGCTCACGCTCTCGGCCGCGGAAATTCTCGGCATCGGCGACCGCGCCGGCTCACTCGACGTCGGCAAAGACGCCACGCTCTTCATCGCCGACGGCGACATTCTAGAAATCGCCACACACGTCGAGCAGGCGTTCATCCAAGGTCGAAAAGTCGACTTGAGCAATCGCCACAAGCGGCTCTACGACAAGTATCAAGAAAAGCAGCGCCGCGAAGGCGTCAAGCCGTAGCGACCAGCGCCGCGTTGGTGTCTAGTCGGCGTTCTACTGAAACACGGAGCCATTGAAACGCGATAGTCGCGGCGCTGGTAATGAACGAATCGTTTCCGCCGTTTCGCCCGCCCTTCTGGCTTCGCAGCGGCCACGCCCAAACGCTCGCCGCGCTTGCGTTCCTCGGCCCGCGAACGCAATCGCCGCCGCGGCGACATCGCGTCGCGCTGAGCGACGGCGACGCCGTGATGCTGTCGGAAACGTGCCCGGACGACTGGCGATCCGGCGACCGCGCTGCGCTGCTCGTACACGGCCTGGCCGGTTGCCACGAAAGCCCGTACATGCGCCGCGTCGCTCACAAGCTCGCCCGCCGCGGCGTGCGCGTCTTTCGGCTCGACTTGCGCGGCTGCGGCGCCGGCGAAGGACTGGCGCGACTGCCTTATCACGCGGGCCTGACGGCCGACGTCCGGGCGGCGCTCGCCGAAATCGCCCGGCTCTGCCCCGTTTCGCCGATCGCGCTCGTCGGATTCTCGCTCGGCGGAAACCTCGTTCTCAAGCTTCTCGGCGAAAAGGCCGACGCATCGCTTGCGGCATCTCCGCTCTCCGCCGCACCGCTCGCAGCCGTCGACCGCGCGGTGGCCATCTGCCCGCCCATCGACCTCGGTTTCTGTTGCCGCTCGCTCGACCGCGGTCTCGGCCGCCTGTACGACCGCCATTTCGTCTCGCTGCTCACGAAGAAAGCCCGCCGCGAGTCGCTCCGCAACGGCGAACACGACGCCAAAATTCTCGCCCGCCGCCCGCGCTCGCTGTTCGACTTCGACGACTGCTACACCGCGCCCGTGAGCGGCTTCGATAATGCCGAACATTACTACCGCGAATCGAGCGCCGCCGCGCTGATTCCCCGCATCGCGATTCCCACCACGGTCCTCGCGTCGCACGACGATCCGGTGGTGCCGTTCGGCATTTTCGCGGGCGTCGACTGGCCGGGTTGCGTGCGATTCATCGAAGCCACTCACGGCGGTCATTTGGGCTTCATCGGCCGCCGCGGCGTCGATGCGGATCGCTGTTGGATGGACTGGCGGGTTGTCGAGTGGGCGGGCGCGGCGGAACAACCGCGTGGGGAAGGCTCAAGCTTCAAGTCTCAAGGCTTAGATAAGTGTCAAGGCTCAAGGCCCAAGGCCGACCGCCGCGTTTGAGTTGCCATCAGTTGCAGTATCTCGTCGCGCGTCGGCATCGCCGGTTGTGCGCCGATGCGCGACGCGGCAACGGCTCCCGCGGCGCAGGCGAACGTAATCGCCTCATCGATCGGTGTCCCCTCAGCCAGCGCCACGCCGAGCGCTCCGGCGAACGCATCGCCCGCTCCGGTGGCGTCGACGGCGTTGACGGAATAGCTGGCGACCTCTCGGCAGGGTTCCCCTTTCGCCGCCACGACGACGCCGTGCTCGCCCCGTTTGACGATCGCCACACCGGCCCCTTGCGAGCACAGCCACTGGGCGGCGCGGCGAGCTTGTTCGACGTTCTCCACGGCATGTCCCAACAGCAGCGCCGCTTCCGTCTCATTCGGACAGAGTACGTCGGCCGACAGCAACTCCGCCGGCAGCGAATCGACCGCCGGAGCCGGATCGACGATCACCTTCAGTCCGTACCGTCGCGCCATGCGGACCGCCGCCAGAATCGCATCCAGCGGCGTTTCGAGCTGCACCAGCAACGCGTTCGCGTCGCGGAACGCTGCTTCGCAAGCCTCGACGTCCACGGCCGTCAGCCGAGCGTTTGCGCCCCCGACGACGGCAATCGTGTTCTCGCCGCGCGCATCGACCGTAATCAGCGCCACGCCGCTCGCACAATTCGGCGTGTCCAGAACGAACCCATCGTCTACGCCGGCCGCGACCAAACCTTCGCGCAGCCGCCGCCCAAACGCATCGTCGCCCAAGCGGCCGATCATCGCGACATCCGCGCCCAATCGCGCCGCGGCCACGGCTTGATTCGCTCCCTTGCCGCCCGGTATTTCATCGAACGACCGCGCGGCGACCGTCTCGCCCGCCTGCGGCAATCGCGCGCATGCCACGACGAGATCGAGATTGATCGAACCGACGACGACAATCCGCGTCGGTGACTTCGCACGAGCATCGATCGCGTTCATGGCGGTTGCCTGACGATTAAGAACGCGACGCGTGGAAAACGCGGTTCGGACCCCACCGGCCTTCGCCACGCGGAACCAGAATCGCGCGAAGCTGCCCGGCGGCGTCGACCGCCGCGATTTCGCTGGCCGACGAGCCATCTATTTCATCGCGTGCGACTTCGATGAACCGACCCGCGTCCACTTCCACCAAGTCCGCATCGCCGAGCGTCCGCCGCGGCATTTCGCCGAGCGCCATCGTCGGCGGCAACAGCGCATCGCCCAACGTTAGGGCATCGACGTCGGCCAGCCGAATCGCCGACTCCAACGCAAACGGCCCGATCGCCATTCGCACCAGCGCCGACATCACCGCCGCAGTGCCGACCGCCGCGGCCAGATCGCGACCCAGCGAACGGACGTAGGTCCCACCGCCGCAGCGAACGTCGAGCACGACGCGCGGATAGTCGTATTCGACCACCGTCATCTCGTAAACCGTCACCGGGCGCGGAGCGAGTTCGATCATCTCGCCCCGTCGCGCCACGTCGTACGCCCGCCGCCCGCCGACTTTGAGCGCCGAAAATTGCGGCGGCCGCTGCTCGATCGTGCCCACCAACGTCCGCGCCGCGGCCTCCAGTTCCTCCCGCGACGGAATCGGCGGATCGACAAGCTCCGTCACCGTCCCTTCCACGTCCTCCGTCGGACTTTCGCGGCCCAACAGAAACTCGCCGCGATACTGCTTTGGCATCCGCTGCACGTTCTCGATCAACCGCGTCGCCGGACCGACGCACACGACCAGCACGCCCTCGGCCAGCGGATCGAGCGTCCCTGCATGACCGGCCTTCGCCGGCCGCACCAACCGCGCGACGACGTTCACCACGTCGCGCGACGTGACGCCCGTCGGCTTATGAATATTGAGCAGTCCGAACACGAAGCGGCCGCTCGCGGCTGGAGAATAGGGGCTGCAGATTGATGCGCGGAAATCAGTTCGCTTCCGGCTCGGCCCACACTTGGGCGTCGCCATCGTCGTCGATCTCAACGTGCACGATATTCGCTCGGCAGCAAACCGGACAGTCCTCGACGTACTCCTGCGACGATCCGGCCGAAACATCGATCGGCACGACGATCTCCTCGCCGCACGCATCGCAGGTATAACAGGCTTCGTCGCGCATCGGGCGGTAGGCTTGCGGCCGTAGGCTGTAGCAATGGCGATATTGCGCCGCGTCAGGCGAATCGCGCTCCTAGCCTATCTTCTCCGTGCCTCCGCGCCTCCGTGTTTCGATCCAACTTACCCCGCCCCAGCAGCACGCCGCACGCGCCGCGCACGCAATCCGTCCGTCTCGTCCAGCACCGACCGGTCGCGCCGCGTCAATGACTCCATCGCCGCGTCGATCGCGCGTAACGAACTCCGCGAAGCATCCCTCTCCGCCCGATTTCCCTCCGCCCGATCACCACCGCGTCGCGCAACCAACGTCGCCGTCGCCATCGCTCCCGGCACGCGATTTCGCCCGCCGGCCAGCCGCACCATCACCGCGTCGGCCGCCTGCGGCGAAGCCTCGGCCGGCGGCGGACCCGGCGGATCGACAAACGCCGACCGCCCATACACCTGCGCGAACAACCGCGCGTCGGTGCGATTTACCAGCATGTCGCCGTTCATGTCGCCGTCGAGCGCCGTCGCGCCGCTCGCGCCCATATGGCCTTGCAGAATCGCCAAATCCGCTGCGCCGACCCGGCCGTCCTGATTGAAGTCACCGACGATCGTCGTCAGCCAGCCGTCGAACGTACCGACCGGCAGCGCGTTGCCGACCGAGTCCACAATGCCCGAACCGATCGAACGCAAGCTCAACTCGTATCGTCCCGGCTGCGCGGTCAGGCCGCCCAGATTCGCCAGCGTCCAAGTAACGCCGCCGTCGGCCGACGTCAGCGTCTGTCCGGCCGTCAGCACCACCACCGCGCCATTGCGGGTAAGCGCCAAATCGCCGCGATCGAAGCCCGTCACCGCCTCGCTGAACGCAATCGACATCGACGTCACGGCGGTCGTCCGCGGGTCTGGCGATACGTCGACGATATTCACGGTCGGCGCGGTCGTGTCCGTTGTCCAAGTCTCCGAACCGCCGGCGACCAGCGAATTGCCCGCCGCGTCGACGATCGACGAACCGGCAGCGACCAGCGACAACGTATAGCTCCCTTCCAGCGCCGTAAGCGACGCCAGATTCCCCAATGTCCACGTCACGCCGTCGCTCGTCGAATGCGTCTGCGCCGCCGTGATCAAATTGCCGCTCGGTCCGCCCGTCGTCGTGCGAACGAGCGTTAAATCGCCAACGTCGAATCCGAACACCGGCTTGTCGAACACGATGGCGATCGAGCCGACCGGCGAGTTCCGCGGGTCGGGGGACACATCGACAATGTCCACAAGCGTCGGCGCGACCAAGTCCGTCGACCAGGAACGCGTCGCGTCGACGACGAGCGGATTGTCGCCGAGATCGAGAATACCGCTGCCCGAGGCGATCAGACGCAGCGCGTAGTCGCCCGACCCGCCCGTCAGCGACGACAAGCCGCTGAGCGTAAATGTCTGCCCGTCGATGGTCGAAAGCGTCTGAGCGGACGTGAGCAAATTGCCCGACGCGCCGCGCGTAAGCGACAAATCGGACAGCGTCACACCGACGACCGGCTTGTCGAACGAAACCGTCAGCACGTCGACCGCCGCATTCCGCGGGCTAGGCGAGACCGGCGAAATCGTCGCCAGTGGCGGCGCAACGAGCACTTCCCACGTCTCGTCGGCGTCGGCCCCCAACGTGTTGCCGGCCAAATCGTGCGTCGCTCCGCTGGCCTTGATGCGAGCGAGATAAATGCCCTCGGCGGTGAGCAATCCCGCAAGATTCGGAATCGTCCAAGTAACATTGTCGCTCGTCGTCGGCGACTGCGCGGCGCCGAGCGCGATCGGCAACTCGTCGTGAAGGATATCGAAACCGGCGGTCGTGAAGTCGAAAACCGGTTCGCTGAACGTGACCGTTAGCGACGAAATGCCCGTCGAACGTGGATCCGGCGACACCGGCGTCACCACGGCCCGCGGCGCGGTCGTCTCGACCTGCCAACTCGTCGTCGCATCGACGAGCAGCGGATTCCCCGCCAGATCGCGAATGTTCGAGTCGCTCGCCGTGAGCGTCAACTCGTACAACCCCTCGTCGGCGGTCAGTCGCGAAAGATTCGCGAGCACCCACCGCATATCGTCGGTCGAAGTAATCAGCGAGTTGACGCCGGTAAGCAGATTCGGCCCGCCGTTGCGGGTGAGCCGCACGTCGGCCACGCCAAAACCGGCGATGGGCTCGTTGAACTGAAATTGGATATCGTCGATCGGCGTGTTGCGAACGCCCGGCACGACTGGATCGATCGCATACGTCGGCGACGTCAGATCGACCGTGAACTCCCGCACGTAGTTCGCCCCCGCCAAACCGTCGGCGTCGCCATCCAGCGGCAAACCCGTGCTTGAAAACAGCGACGTGAATAGCGTCAGCCGATAGCGACCTTCGCTCAGCGACACGCCGGCGAAATCGAGCACCACGGTCGAAGTATCGACCAGCAACCCACCGGCCGCGTACGTCGGAAATACCGAGACGAACACGTCGTCGCCGTCGTCGAACACACCGCTCGTCCCGGCTTCGACGAGTTCATAGTTCGTCGCGTCGCCGACGGCGATCGGGTCCACGTTGTCGCTCAGCGTGAGCGTAATCGAAGTCGTATGCGTGGCGGCGGTCTCGCAATGCACCGCTTCCGGCAACGTCCGAAGCACCGTCGGACCGTAAGACAGCGCGCCGATCTCGAACGTCCGCCGGCTGATCCCGATCACATCGTTGGCCGGATCGAGAAAGCTCGGCCGCCGCACGACGATCACGTAATTTGTATCGAAAGGCACGAACGGCGGAATCGTCCACAGGTACGAACCCGTATTCGGCGCCAACGGGTCCGACCATTCGACCAGTCCGCTCTCGTTATCGTGCCGCAATTCGATGGACACGGTCGCGCCCGGCACGTGATCGTGGCTCCGCCAGCGAATCTCATACGTCGCGCCGCTGGCGAGTTGCTCCACGCCCAGCGGAAACACCATGTTGATGTATTCCGTTTCCGTGCTCGACGATTGCGTCGTGTTGCCGTACGCGCCGAGATTGATGAACTTGCCGTCCTCCGGCGTCTCGGCGAAGAATGCGAAGTCGGGATCGCCCCAATCGATGGCCGGCGAAACGCCATTGTCGCCCGGTCCCGGACCGCCGACGAATGTGACCGGCTCGAAGATCGGCAAGTCGGATCCGCCGGGAATGTTGTCCAATATCGGCGCGAGCGCTCCGGTCATCGCCTGACCAAACGGGCTACGCAAGTGAAAGTTGTCGTCGAAACCCGCCTCGCCGGCCAGTGCGTTGTCCATGCCGTCAGGATCCACCCACACGCGGCTAGGCATCGGGCTAATGCTGTGCATGTCGTCGCTGGTAATCGCCTGCCAGGCGGGCAGCGTCGCCGCCGACGCTCCGGCGAAGATGCCGATCAAACCGTGAATCGTCATCAGCGCGTTGAAGTTGCTGTCCCAGCCCACGATGCTGTCCGCCGCAACTACGACGTCGACCGACAGTCCTTCGAGCGGAAGGCCCGGAGTCGCGTCTCCTTCGGCGTAAATAATGTTGTTGCGGAAATACACGTCGCGGCTGAAGTTGTCGACCAGCACGGCGATCTCCGCGCACGTCTCGCCGCGGTCCTGCGGTTCTTCCGGCGGGTCCATCGGACTGACTTGCGCATCGAGGAAGTCCCAGTGACCCCACGGCGGTGCCGACGGCGGTTGACTCTCCGAGCGGAGCTGCGCCGGAAATGGCGGCGCGATCTTCGATAGCGACAACACGGTCTGCAACACCTGAAACTCATTGAGCCCGTCCGTGCCGCCGCCCGATAGTCCAAACTCTCGGCCGATAACGATCGGCTCCGAAACGAGCAGTTCCTCGCTGCCGAGCGTGAACCGCATGAAGGCCGTCATCTCGACGCTGCCGACCAGCATGCCGCCGAGGTTCTCGACGATGATCGTGCCGAGCGCCGGATCGGCTTGATGCGCGGAGAGCGGCCCGAACGGCGTCGGCTCCATCGCGTCGAGTTCCAGCGACGTGATCGTAAACGGAATCGTCCACACCTCGCCCGGCGGCAGCGGCTCCGGCGTGAGCGCGTCGAAGTGGCCGCCGGCGCCCAGGTTGAACGTGCTGCCCGCGTCGCTCGTCGCTTCGCCGAACTCGAAGGCGGCGTTGCCCCACAAGACGGCATTGAAAGGAATCGGTATCGCATCCGGCATGAACTGCGCTTCCCAGTCCCACGGCACGTCCATCATCGTCGGTCCGGTGTGCGGCAGGTCGTCGTTTACGTTGCACAACTCGTACACGGTGTTGTTGACGAACTGCGCGCCCTTGCCCGGCCCTTCGATGTGAACGGACACCTCGCCCGTCGCGTACACGAGATTGTGCTCCATCAGCCCGCTGAACCGCTGGCCATAAATCCCATTGACGTCGTTCGAGTACGTGACGTTTCGCAGAACGTTGCTTTCCAGGCCGGCTTCGATCCCCTTGTCGGTGTTGATGTAGCTGCGGTTCTCGACGATGTCCGACGTGCTGCCCAGCGCGGATATGCCCGTCGCGTGATGATGAACGACGTTGCGGTGCGCATCGGCCCCGTCGTCCAACCGGATACCGTAGTGTCCGTTCTCCCAACCGGAATTGCCGGTCACCAGCACGTTACCGGACGCGAAGATGCCCTCGAAGGCGTTGCGATGGACCTTATTGCCGAGGAATAGCGAAAGATCGCGGTTTCCGACAACCGCCTCGAGCGCCCCGGGGTTGATGATGTCGATCCCCGTCCGCTGACAGAGTACCGACAGCCCCGTGCAATAGGCCTCGCTCGTTTCGACGACCGCCGCACCGACGCCGCGCAAGGCCATGCCCGTCGCGCCGTTGTCGTACACGGTCGTCTGGCGAATATGGTCGAGCGCACTCTCCACGAATATCCCGTGTCGACCGTTCTCCCAAGCTTCGATCCGATCGATCCACACGCCGGGCGAATCGTTGTAAATCGTCAGCCCGTCGTGCGTATTGCGGAAGTACTTAACGCTGTCCGTCGTAAATCCGCTACTGCCGTCGTGAACGGCGACGCCAAAATCGCCGCCCCGCACTTCGACGTTCACGAGCGTCATGTCCGGCGCGTCG
>JAJDEG010000440.1 GCA_029259895.1 Planctomycetota bacterium | reverse complement strand
CGCACAAGAACGTGCTGGGCTATTGGACGATCGTCGACGATTGGGCCGACTGGGAATTTGAAGTCCCCAAGGCCGGCGTTTACGAAGTCGAAGTCCAGCAAGGCTGCGGCAAGGGGAGCGGCGGATCGGAGGTTGCCGTCGAAGTTGGCGAAACGACGCTGAACTTCATCGTTCAAGACACCGGCCATTTCCAGCAAATGATTCTCCGGACGATCGGCGAAGTCGAACTTCCTGCCGGCAAGCAGACGCTGGCGGTGCGGCCGAAGACGAAACCGGGCGTGGCGGTGATGGATCTGCGGCGCGTCGTGCTGCGGCCGGCGGGATGAGACGACGGGCGGTTGCCAATATCTGGGGGCGGCGCTCGTCGCGCTGCAAATCGGGAATGAATATTGTCGTCGGCCGTCCGCCTAGCGGCCGACAATGATCTTCTTCTTGTATGGACCGCGTGCGACGATCGACCCATCGCCCAACAACTGCGGCAATTTACTGCCGTTGTCGTCCGCGCTGAGCGGCACGGCCGTCCAATCGCCATTTTTGAATACGCGAAACCCTTCCGGCCAACGATAGATGAGCGCTGTGCCGTTTTCGCCCGCCGTCCACCAGGTCCACGGTTTCTTCGACGCGGGCAATTCGACAACGAGCTTCCAATCGTCGTCTTCCCAACGGTGAAGGGCGTTGTCGAACTGCGTCCAAATCGCGTTTTCGCCGACCACTTGCACCTCGGGAACCACGAAGCCGCGACCTCGCCGCTCGAGACCTTCGAGCGGAAGCGTTTTGTCGGTTTCGTGCCACCGCTCGCCGTCGAAGCGCATCAGCCGATGCGTCACGCGATAGCGGTCGCGGCGGAGCGGTCTTCCCGGCTCGAAGCCCTCGTCGAGAGCGACCGGTTCGACGACTTCCTTCCGCACCCAAACGTCGCGGGGGCCAGTTCCCCACACGGGGCCGATTCGCGGCGTCGCGACGGCGCGGGTGAGACGACTTTGCGACGGTACGATCACCTGCGCGGCCCCGATGTCGACCTCCGACCACGTCTTGCCGTCGTAGTGGAACAGGACCATCGGGTCGCCGACCGCCCAAACGTCCGTTGGCGACGACGCCCAAAGTGTTCGCAGATCGGGCCGGCACGCCTGAGCCTCGGTGAAGGGATGCGTCTTGCGCTTGACGTCCGGCAAGGACGATCCGAGTTTGGCAAGCGACCGGCCGTCGAACAGCAAGGCAGCGCCGTCATCGGCCAGTACGTAGACCTCTCGTTCGCTACGCGCCCATACGTGGTGAAAGGGCACTGCCGATGGCGCTTTGATTCGGACGAACGAATCGTCCTCGAATCGATAGAAAAGCCCATCGTCGCCGACGGCAAACGCCTGATTGCCGAACGTTGCGAGGTGCTCGATCGAGGGCAGTTCGCGCGCGTCGCCTTCGGGGAACGATTTCCATTCGCGATCGGCCAAATAGCCTCTTCCCGAGGGGTTGGCGCAGGTCAGCAAGACGAAGATCAACCCGATATGCCGAAATCGTGCGCTCATAGGAACCAATCTAACGCACTTCGCCGGCTATGGCGGCCGATATGCGCAACGGGCTCGTAACGACGGCGTTCTCCGTAGAGCGGATCGCCATTCCGCGAGAAGACAGAGCGTCAACGACCGTTCGAGCCGAGCAAATCGATGGTCGGCCGCCTACACCAGCTTGGCCTTCAATTCTTCCAGCAATCCGACGGCGTGCCCGACTTCGGCCTTTTGTCGCACGGGGTCTTGCGGAATCTCGCGTTCGATGGTGAGTGGGCCGCTGTAGCCGATGGCGGCGAGCGTTCGTAGATACGTCTCAAAGCCGACATCGCCTTCGCCGAGCGCGACTTCCTGGCCCCACTCCTTGCCTGGATTCGCGCCCCAGCGAGCGTCCTTGCAATGGATGCTGCGGACGTATGGGCCGACCTTCCACAGGGCCTGAATCGGATTGCCCGTGCCGTAGAGGATCATGTTCGCCGGGTCGAAGTTGATGAACAGATTGTCGCGGCGGACGTCGGAGATGAACTGCAGCAGGTCGTCGGCGGTTTCCTGGCCGGTTTCGAGGTGCAGGTTTTGCCCATTGCCGCGGCAGTGATCGCATATCTCGCGGGTGACGGCAACGACTTCTTTGTATAGGCCCGCGGCGGCATCGTGAGGAATGAATCCCAGGTGCAGCGCCACGACTGGGCAGCCGAGCAGCTTGGCGAAATCGGAGATCTCCTTCATTTCCTTCGTGCGGGCGGCCCGCGTTTCCGGCGGCACGAGGCCGACCGTTTTGGCCGTGGTGGGAATGTCGGCGTAGCTTTCGCCCTCGAAGCCGCCGAAGACGGCAGTGAGCGTGATGCCCATGCCGGCCAGTCGCATGAGAAACTGCTCGGCCTGTTCGCGGGTGCGGACGCCTTGGGATGGGGCGTGAAGCTGAATCGTCGGCACGCCGAGCTCGTGAGCGACTTCCAGCTTGACGCCGAGACCGGCGTCGAGGCTGGCGAATACACCGATGGGCCAACGTGCGGACATGCGGTTTCCCCTGAGAGTTGCGGTTGGTGGTGGGTAACGGGTTCTCGAACCGCGTCGATTGTAAAATGATTCGAGGCGAATCGCTACGCGCGACGGGCCGAACCATCGGCCGCGTCGGCGAAGGGACTCGCCTCTGACGAATGAGTGGGTTTTTCGCGGCCGAAGCGACCGCCGGTTCAACCTTCCTCGATGGCCTTGATCGCGCGGCGGGCGGCGGCACGGACCTTCTCATTCTTTTCCGATTTGAGGAGCTTCTTTAGCTCCGGCAGCGCCTCGCGTGCTCCAGATCGCTGATTAAATAGTCCATTGCACGCGGCCTCTCTCTTAATGGGGTCGGAACTCTTGAGATCGTCGAGATACCCCTCGCGCATCATGGGCCCCCAGACGTTCTGAGGCGGCTTGTAGCCCTTTCCGTGTGGGTCGGCCGTGACCTTCGGCTTCTTGCTGGACTTCTTTTTCTTCTTCGAGGCCGACGCGCTCTTCGCGTCTGACGACGACGTACACCCTACGACCGCGGGCAGCGCCAACAGGGCCAATAGAATTGCGAACTGCTTCATCGAATCTCCTCGCTCTGTTTCTCTAAGTTCCTCGCGGTTTTCCGTTGCCGCGCCTTACTACGACCGAGAATAATCCAAACGGGCAATTACGGCCACTCCCCGCGATGGCGGGTTTGCAGGCGGCGGAACGTCGCCTATGGGGAATCGCAACGCTAAAGCCCGACCGCGATCGGCCTTAGAATTCCGCACGCGAGCGATTGTGTCGAATTTGTCGCGCGGCCTGCATGAATCGATTCCGCGTGGTACGATTGGAGATTGAATTGGCTCAGCCCGCACTCCCTTTCGACCGGCTTTAGCAGCTCCATGCGCACGTTTCTCGTTACCGGCGGCGGCGGATTCATCGGTTCTCATATCGCCACGGCGCTCGTCGAGCGGGGCGACCGCGTCCGCGTCTTCGACAATTTCAGCACGGGACACCGGTCGAATCTGGCCCACCTGGCCGATCGCGCATCCGACGACCGGCTGGAAATCATCGAAGGCGATTTGTGCGATGCCGACGCCGTGGGGCGAGCCGTGAAGGGCGTCGACTGCGCGTTTCATCAGGCGGCACTGGCTTCGGTCCCGCGTAGCGTCGAATGCCCACTCGATACCAACGCCGCTTGCGTCACTGGCACGGTGACGTTGCTCGACGCCGCGCGAAAGGCGAAGGTGCGCCGCGTGGTTTACGCCGGATCGAGCAGCGCCTATGGCGACCAGCCGACAACCTCGAAGCGCGAGACCGACCTACCGAATCCGCTTTCGCCCTACGCGGCCGCCAAGCTCGCGGCCGAGGAGTACTGCCGCGCGTTCTACGCGACCTACGGCCTGGAAACAGTCACGATTCGCTACTTCAACGTGTTCGGCCCGCGGCAGGATCCAAAAAGTCCCTACTCCGCCGTGATCCCGTTGTTTATCACGGCGATGCTCCGCGGCGAGCGGCCGACCGTGTATGGCGATGGCCAGCAATCGCGCGATTTCACGTATGTCGAGAATGTCGTCCACGCGAATCTGCTGGCCGCCGACACGCCCAACGTGGCAGGCGAAGTATTCAACGCCGCCAACGGCCGCGCGACGACGCTGCTTTCGTTGATCGAGCAACTTAACGAGCGACTCGGCACGCGGATCGAACCGAACTTCGAGCCATCCCGCGCCGGCGACGTCCGCGAAAGTCTGGCCGACATCAGCCGCGCGCGGGCGCTGCTCGGCTACGAGCCACGAGTCGACTTTGAGACCGGGCTGAAGCTGTCGATCGACTATTATCGGTCGATCGCGGGGTGATTGTTCCGGCGTCTATCTTTCGCCGCGCAAGCCAACGGCCGGGATGAATCGGCATTTCTGCCGACCGTCCCGGCCGTCGCCTAACACACGGTTTCGCTGACGGCTTTCAGATCGCCGCGATTTCGACGTCTTCGAGTTGCTCCTTGAGCCGCTTGCGGGCGACGTGGAGCCGGCGCTTGATGGTGCCGATGGGCGAGCGGAACGCCGAGCTCATCTCGATGAGCGACTGCCCGTCGACGTAGAACGCCACGAGCGTGTCGCGATCGAGCTCGCCGAGCCGGTCGAGACCGGCGCGGACCTGCCGCGCTCGCTCTTGGTCGAGGGCGACCGCGAGCGGAGTGCGGGTTTCGACGTTCACCGTTTCGATCGTTTCGTTTTCCATCGGCGCAACTGGCCGACGCCGCACGGCGCGGTTGATGGCCATGCGGTGCGTGATCGACACGATCCAGCCGGCGAACGCCTCGGGCACGCGAAGCTGGTCGATCTTCAACAGCGCCTGGACGAACACTTCCTGGCAAAGCTCCTGCGCTTCGCCGTGATCGTTCAATCGCCGGAAGCCGACGTTGTAAACGGTGTTCTCGTAGCGCTGGAACAACTCGCCGAACGCATCGCGATCACCCATCTGCGCGGCGGCGACGAGTTCGGCCGTCGTTCGCTCGACATCGATGGTCGTGGTGTTGATTTCTTCTTCTTCCAAAACGGCGGACATCGTAAACTCCGACAGATATCTCGTGTGCGTGAATGCGAAAATGCGAACGCGGGGACGCCGACGATCGAGGCTTCGCGGGGTGTGTCGAAGGCAATGCACGCACAGACGCGTTAGCGACTGGTGGGTGCGCCGTTCGACCGTCCGCAAGGTGCGATCGGCCGCCGTTGTGGCTGGTTTCCGTTTCTCAGTTACGGAAGTATTCAGCTACAACTGGCTGGCGCGTGCGACAGACGGTGCATCGGTTGCCACCGCTGCCGCGCGGGAATGCCCGCGCGCAACATGCCGGCTTCTCGGGCGGCGTACGCCGCGGCCGTGGTCGTGCAATACGTTGCTCCCGTCGTACATGACGAGGGTTTCGCGCACGATTTGGCCTTGGGCCGGGACACGAGTAGATGCGCATCTGCGAGGGAGCGCAACCGATCGCGACCGGCCACGACAACGTTGCTCTGGCGAACGCCAAAGACGACGAAGTTGCTGCGGTTGTTGATCGAGTTACGCATTGGAGGCTCCCTGCGCGATGGCGCTTTCGGAGTGAAACGAGAATCGATGAACTTCAGTGAAACCTATAACGAATTGATCGGCTGGGTCGCAACGGCCAAACCAGGGCCGTTCGCTCAGCCGACACAAAAACAGACTTTCAAGGGGAACAATCGCAATATTACAGTGTTGCACGTCGCCGGGGTAGTTTCAATCGCGTTTTCGCGGCCCTGGTCGGGCGGATTCTGGCGGCGGAATTTCGCGAAATGCCGCCGGTGCGGCACGTCAACACGGTTAGCCACAGCCAATTGAATGGCGTCGGTTATCGTTTTAGAGCACGGCGTAGCCGAAAAGGTTCGCGATAATTTTTAGATCGTCGCAAGTCTTTTTGTAGCAATGCCTTGCGAATCACATTGTCGGGCGGAATTCGGTCGCCGAACGGCTTTTTTTCGGCAACATTGCGTGCGGGCGTTGCGAGCGATAGTGGAACGTCGATGGAGCGTTGGTTGCGGCGGCGACGGTTTGGCGGGGTGTTCGCCGTTTCTGGGAGGCCGTTTTTGGGAGATTGTGGCTGGAAATCAGGCCAGTGGCTGTGGTAGGAAGGTCGCTGCGCGAAATGCGGCCGAGGGCCGAGTTTCGTCGGAACGTTCTTTGGCAACTCGGTCGCTCGACCGTTACGTTGACTTGCGTTGATTGGCGAGTCGATTCGCACCTTCGGGCGCTGGCCGATCGGCCGGCGCTTTATGGCGGCTGGGAGGAATTATTGAACACGGGTACCGGGGCCCCCCTAGCGTTTGTTCAATAAACCTGTGCCGGGCAGCCAAGAAGTGGCTTGGTTTTGGGGTTGCTAATTATGCAGTTTCACATCGCCGTACTTGACCTTGCGGCGTGCTGGGGAGTGCGCGGCGGTAGCCGCCGCAGGACTTTTGCGCTCTGAGAATTATCGAACTTCGAGACATCGCTCTCGACTCTAATCGTGCGCCGTGCAAAACTTTGATCGACGAGGTATGGATTCGGCCCAGATTGCGTTCCTTGGTACTTGGAACGTTTCGTGCAATCTGGTGGGCCTCACTTCGTTCGACCCACCCTACGAAGTTGGCGAACGCGAGATTGGGGTGTGATTTCATGCCGAACGACACGCGAGCACGGTAGAAGGGAGATGATTCGTGGGCAATCGACTGAGAGGTTTTGTCGCGCTTTGCTTGGTTGCGACTTTGTGCTGGCCGGGCGAATGCCGAGCGGACGAGCCGTTTATCGCCGCGACGAACGGACCGGGTCCGCTGCTTGTGTTCGTCGCCAACGAGATTGCGCCGCCGCGGCTCGGCAAGCCCAAGAACGTCGAGCTATGCACCTTCAATCCGCGGCACCACAAGCGGCCGCAACCGATTTGGCGTGGGAGTGACGATCGGCCCATTCCGATCGCGCTGGTCGGCACAGAGTTTCTCGTGTTGGACCGGTCGGTGCTTCATTTGGCGACGGGCAAGACGCGGCCGTTGCTGGACGCCGAAAGGCCGCTTAGGCTCCTCGCGATCGACGGCAGCCGCGTTTATTTCAGCGAGAGGTACGCGGGTCACGTTTTCGGTCGAACGACCACCGTTCGCGACGGCCTCATCGTTGCCGCGGACGAGCAGCGGGCGCGCTATCGGCTGCATTGCCTCGATGTGGGCAGCAGCCAGGAGGCCTCGCAGTTCACGACGCTTGAGGTGGAGTCGATTCTCGGCCATGCCGGCGGGGCGTTGTGGGTCGTCAGTTCGGGCGAACCACGACACGTGTACCGGATTCCGCTTTCGCCCGACGCCGTGCCCGAGCAGATTATCGGCATCGACAAGCACTGGAGTTTGTCGGACCCGCAGATGGAATTGTCGCCCTCGAAGAAATACTTGGCGATCACCGCCAGCCACGAGCAGCGTCACTTTTTTGAGCAGCGCGTATTGGCCATCATCGACCTCGCTCGAAACGAATTCGCTTTCGTCAAGGACGACGTGTACCAGCGTCAATTCGGGTGAACCATCCATCCGCTACGAGTCAGTTGGCTCGACGATGAACGATTGGTGCATGGAATGATCGAGCGGACCGTATTGAACGTAAGCACGGGGGAATCCGTCGTTTGCGAAGACGCCAGGGAAATCGTAAGCAACGCTGAACGCGAGGCCGACAGTCGGCCGGCGCGGCAAAAGAGAGCGCGGGGGCATTTGGTACTTCGCGACGACGGTCTTTATTCTCGTAGCGACGAACAACTCCTGGCGCGCAGCATGAACGAGAACAAGTATCTCATTGCGGACATCAAGGTCAGCCCTGACGGACACTGGGCAGTAATCCAGCGGGCGGACGAACGCAATGCGTACTTGATCGAAGGAGAAACGAGCAGGAAGACGCCTCTGCACGCCGGCGGCGGCTGGGATTTCGCTTGGTTCGTCCCCGGCGTGGTGGAAGAGAAGCATATCGAACGTGCCGCTCGCTCCAGCTATGTGTCGTCGACACGTTACGAAGCAGGCCCTGCGGCGCGACGTTGACCGCGGGCAACCTGGGTGCGAAACTGACGCCGTCGCTTCGAGAATTCTGGTTCCGTTTTCCGAAACACGATCCGATGTCGCTCAAAAAACGTCTTGCCGCTGGCGAGTTGGTCCGCGTGTTTTGCGCCGGGCGGATTCCTCATCCTTCGATCATCGAAATGTTCGCCCTGGGCGGCGGCTACGATGGGTTTTGGATCGACCAGGAACATGCCGCGGTGACGTACGACCAGGTGGTGACGTTTGCGCTGGCAGCTCGTGCCAACGGGCTGGACTGCTTCGTGCGGATGGCACCGGTTGGGTATTGGCAGGTGACGCAGAATCTTGAAGCCGGTGCCTGCGGTGTGATGGCGGCGCAGATTCACTCGCTGGCCGAAGCGGAGCAGTTCGTTCGTTGGGCAATGTTCCATCCCGACGGCGCTCGGGGCATCAATACGTCTGGTCGTGATGCCGACTACACGCACAAATCCCCGGCGCAGTTCATTGCCGACGCTAATCGCGACCATCTCATTGGGATTCAGATCGAAAGCCCTGCGGCGGTCGATGCGGCGGATGGGATCGCGGCGCTGTCGGGCGTCGACATGTTGTTCGTCGGTCCGGCCGACTTGTCGATGTCGCTGGGGATCGTCGGCGAGTTTCATCACGACAAGCTTTGGGAAGCGATTGCTCGCGTTAGCGCGGCATGTCGTAAGCACGGCAA
>JAJDEG010000439.1 GCA_029259895.1 Planctomycetota bacterium | reverse complement strand
ACGCCGGAATTACGGTCCGGCGGCCACATTTCCCATGAAGAACGATAGCAGCACGAACAACACGACCGTGCCCAAGACGACGAACATCGCGTACTGCCGCACGCGGCCCGTCTGCAATCCTCGCAGCGCCGAGGCAAACCCATACGTCCAACGCGCCACCCAATTGACCAATCCATCGACGAACAGCCGGTCGAACCAGTCGTCGTATCGCGCCACGACCAGCATCACTTTCGCCGAACCGTCGATGATCCGGTCGAGGACGTTTTTGTCGAGCCACGAGGCAATGCTTCCCAACCAGTGCGACGGTTTGACGAACAGCACGTCGTATAACTCGTCGAACCACCACTTGTTCCACAAAAATCGGTACACCTGCGAAAACTGACTGCGAACTTCGGACGGATCGAGGTATCGCCAGCCGTAGAAGATCGTCGCCAGCAGGAATCCGCCCAGCGCCGTGCTGAACGCCATGATCGTGGCCGTGATATGGACGCGATCTTCGTGCGAGGCGTGCTCGGAAGGGACCGCGACCGACGTCACCAGCGTGCCGCGGGCCACACCTTCCATCGAACCGACGCCGTCCGGAACGCCTTGATTGAGCAGGTGAATCAGCGGGCTGCTGTCGTTCGCGTCGCCGACGATCGTCACCGGCCAGGCCACGGCGATCGCAAACACGCTGAGCAGCACCAGCGGATAGTACATCACCTTGGGCGATTCGTGGGCGTGATCGAACTTGTGGGCGTCGCGCGGCTTGCCGGCGAACGTCATATACCACAGCCGGAACATGTAGAACGCCGTGATCGCCGCGCCGCCTGTGGCCACGAACAGCATCGCTCCCCACAGCGGATTGGCCTCTTTGTAAACAATCGCTTGGGCGATGATCGAGTCTTTCGAGTAGTAACCGCTAAAGCCGACGACGAACGGAATTCCGGCCCCGGCGATCGCCAAACAGCCGACGAGCATCGTGTAAGCCGTCCACGGCATCTTCTTCCGCAGTCCGCCCATCTTCGTCATGTCGTTCGTATGCACGGCGTGAATCACCGAGCCGCTGCACATGAAGAGGAGGCTTTTGAAGAAAGCGTGCGTGATCAGGTGCAGCATACCGGCCACCCAACCGCCGACGCCAAGCGCGAACATCATGTAGCCGAGTTGGCTGACCGTCGAATAGGCCAGCACGCGCTTGATGTCGACGGCGGTGATGGCGATTGTCGCCGCGATGAACAGCGTGATGCAGCCAACGACGGCGATGACCAGCAGCGCTTCGGGAGCGAACACCGGATAAAACCGCCCGGCGAGATAAACTCCGGCCGCGACCATCGTCGCCGAGTGAACGAGCGCCGAAACGGGCGTCGGACCTTCCATCGCGTCGGGCAACCACGTGTGGAGCGGGAACTGAGCGCTCTTGCCGACGCAGCCGCAAAAGATGCCCACACCGGCGATGACCAGCAGCCAGTATCCGCAGAGGTCGCTGTCCTCGGAGCCCATCGCCACGGCGGCATCTTTCATTCCTTCGGGAACGACAAGCTCGTGGTGCGGACCGGGACGGACCTGGCTGAAGATGCCGGCCTGAACGTGCGTGTGACCGTCGTCCGCGCCACCATGCTGCACCGACATATCGCCGAAGTTGAACGTGCCCAGGCTCGACCAGAGGGCCATCATGCCGATGAGCATGCCGAAGTCGCCGACGCGATTGACGATGAACGCCTTGTTGGCCGCCGTCGATGCGCTTTTGCGCTCGATGTAGAAGCCGATCAGGAAATACGAGCAGACGCCGACCAATTCCCAGAACATGAAGACCATCGCCATGTTGCCGGCGATAACGATCCCCAACATGCTGAAGCAGAACAGCGACAGATATTGAAAGAATCGGTGATAACGGCCAGGCCGGTGCAGGTGATGGCCATTGCCGAGCGTCACTTCGTGGTCTTCCACGTCGTGCAACTCGTCGTGCATATACCCTTGGGCGTAGAAGTGAATGCACGACGCGATCAGCGTGACCATGCAGAACATGACCACCGTGAGCGAGTCGATGTAATAACCGATGGTCAGCCGCAGGTCGCCGAATTTCGCCAGCGTGTACCAGTCGCCGGTGTAGTAGGCTTTGCCTTCGTGATCGTGGTGGGCGTGATGGCCTTCGTCGTGATGGCCTTCGTCATCGTGGACGTGATCCGATCCTGCGGCGGGAGCGGCGGTTAGCCGGAACTGAACCGGCGAACGATCTACGGGAGCGCTGTCTAGAGGTGCGAGGGCGGCGGCGTTTGAGTCTCCGTGGTGGGCCTCGACGAACACGCCGTGCTTGCCCGTCCAACTCAGCAGGGCGATGAGCGACAGCACGAACGAGCCGAGAATCGCGCCCGTAGCCACGTAGCCGCCGTGCTTACCGGCCGGACCCAACCGCGGGCCGAACAGCCAAATAATCACGAACGACGCCAACGGCAACAGCCAGGCGAATCCAAGCAGCGAAGGTAGCGTCGTGGCGAGGTCCATCAGCTTTGGTCGTATGCGGGTTGGTTACTTAACCACAGAGGACACGGAGAGCACAGAGGGAATGCATGAGGCGTAATAAGGAACGAAAAAAGTGACAGACGAGAACATCGGGCATGCGTTGCTTTATCTTCGTTTCGCATCCTTCATTCCCAAATCCTCTGTGGCCTCCGTGACCTCTGTGGTTAATAACCAACTCAACCTTTTAGTTCGTCTGCCCGATCGACGTCGATCGTAGCGTGGTTGTTGTAAAAGTTTAGCGCGATGGCCAGCGCGACGGCTGCTTCTGCCGCGGCGAGGACGATCACGAATAGGGCAATCAATTGTCCGTCCAGCCCGAGCATCGGTCGCGGGCCGGACTGCAGGAAATTGCTGCTGAAGGCCACGAAGTTCACGTTTGCACCGTTGAGCACCAGTTCAATTCCCATCAGCACGCCCAGCGCGTTGCGTTTGGTGGCCATGCAAACCGCGCCGGCGACGAACATCACCGCGCCGACCGCGAGATAGTGCGAAACGCCGATGGGTTGAGTGAGCAGGTTCATGGCAGGGACTGGAAACTAGAGGCTGGGGGCTGGGGAACACGGCGTTACGAATCGATCGTGCCAACTCGTTTTTTGGGTCGGGCGAGGTATGCGGCGGCGATCAGAACGATTAGTAGGTGGACGGAAACGACTTCGAACGGCATCAGGTAGGCGGACATGCCTTGGGCGTTCTTGGGAAGCGTGGGGTCGGCCTCTTCTGCGGCGGCGCGTTCGATGCGGTCGACGCGAACGCCGAGCAGTCCGGTGCCCAATCTCGTCGCCGTGGCGTCGGCCGTCGGCAATTCGGCCGAAGCTGGCGCTCGCCAAGCGTCGACGCTGAACGCCGTCGAGATTAGCAATCCCAACAGCGAAGAACCGACGATGGCCGCGATGATCCATTCGCCCGCCCGCGTGCGCATCGAGACAAACGGCCCTTGGGCGGTCAGCATCACGCCGAAGACGAGCAGCACCAACGTGCCGCCGACGTAAATCATCAATTGCATGGCGCCGACGAAATCTGCGCCGGCGAGGAAGAACAATCCGGCAGTCGCGCCCAAGGCGACGATCAAGAAAAAAGCCATTCGCACGACGTTGCTAGTGACGACCACGGCGACGGAAAATGCGCACGCCACGAGCGCGAATAGCAAAAAGAAGAACGAATGCCAGTTGATCGATTCCACGCTCGTCGACTCCCGTCGCACTCTATCGTTACGTCGTTAAATCGTTACGTCGCCACGGTCATTTCGCGGCGGTCGCCGCCGTTACTTCGCTCGCCGTCGGACTTCCTGCCGGCGATTCTGCCGCCGCATTAACTCCGCTGCGCATATAGCTTTCACGAACTTCGAGCATCTGCTGCTGCGGCAACACGTTATTGAGGGACGGCAGTCCGCCGACCTTCCACAAGCAGGCACCGACAAACATCACCGCCGCAATCGGCGTGCAGTATTTCAAGCAGGTCGTAATCACCTGATCGATTCGCAATCGCGGCAGCGTCCAGCGGACCCACATCATCACCGTCACGCCGAGGGTGGCCTTGAAAATCAAGTTCGACATACCGATCAGCCGACCCAAATAACCTGCGACAGCCGCGCCATTTTCCGCACCGAAGACAAACGTCAAGAACGAACCCAGCCGCACCGGATCGCCGGCGTCGGTCAATCCGAGCAGCGACGTGACCGGAATCGGGCCGTGCCAGCCGCCGAAGAACAGAATCGCCGCCAGGGCGCTGACGGCGAACATCGAGCCGTACTCCGCCATGAAGAAAATGCTCCACCGCAGACCGGAATATTCCGTATGAAACCCGGCGACCAGTTCGCTTTCGGCTTCGGCCAAGTCGAACGGCGCGCGATTGACGCTGGCCGTGGCGCAGGTGAAAAAGACCCAAAACGTGATGAACGTGAAGGGGTCGTGGAGGACGAACCAATTCGTGAACAGCCCGGCCTGCATGTCGCCGATGGCGACGAGGTCCATCGTGCCGGCGATCAACACGGGTACGACGACGCATAGGCCCAGCGGCACCTCGTAGCTGACCACCTGGGCCGCCTCGCGCATGCCGCCGAAGAGCGACCATTTCGAGCCGGAAGCGTAGCCGCCTAGGATCACGCCGAACACTTCCAGGCCGATCACGGCGAGAATGAAGAACACGCCAGTATTGATCGGCAGGGCGACCCAACCGCTGGAAAACGGCAGGGCCATGTAGGCCGCGAACGAAGCGCAGAACGCGATATACGGAGCGATTTTGAATAGAAAGCTATCCGCCTGGGCCGGTATCAAGTCCTCTTTCGTGATCAGTTTGAGGCCGTCGGCCAGCGTCTGGAGCCAGCCGAACTTACCACCGACGCGGGTGGGTCCGAGGCGATCTTGGATTCGCCCGCTGATCTTCCGCTCCATCCAGATGAAGACGAGTGCCCCAACGGCCACCACATTGATCAGCAGCGCGCAGTGGATAAGCGCGGCCAGCGTATAAGCCACCGCCGGCCACAGGCCCCAGCTTGTCTGAAAAAAATCCGCCACGGTCGATCCGTCCGACGCAATGGAATGCGGAAAAGAGGGTCCAGATTTAAGATTGTGAAATATGGCACAATCGCCCCCCGGCCGACAAGCCCCCGGAACTGCGGTTTCCGCGACAAGCCGAACGTTTTTCGCGAAAATTGACGAGTGACGCGATGGCGACGCCGATTGGCGAGGGAGCACGTGGACATTGCGCGGCGGCGTTTGTCTCTTAGCGTTCGCCGACCGCCGACGTGCGGATTGCATCGACTGCGAAGGCGACGACTTCGGCGTCCGTCGCCACGATCAGGTATCCGTCGACCCACGAAAGATTCCCGCCGAACACGCCCAGGCGAGACCATTGCACGG
This sequence comes from Planctomycetota bacterium, assembly GCA_029259895.1. Lineage (GTDB taxonomy): Bacteria > Planctomycetota > Planctomycetia > Pirellulales > PLA5 > PLA5. The sequence continues at coordinate 5,600 of JAJDEG010000439.1, read as the reverse complement.
GCGGCTGCCGGATGGCGATGGCAGTCTTGTCGCCCCGTCCGCGGGACTCGAAGACGTAGAGTTGATCCCGCGTGGGCCATAGCACTGCGTCGCCGACTACGACGCCGCGGCCGATTCCGCGCGGATCGGCGCGGACGGACTCTGGCCAAAGGCCGACGGATCGGCCGGAGCGGACGTCAATTCCGTACAATCGATCGCCACTGACCCACAGCGTTTCGGCAGCGACGCCGAGGAGGTGAATCGCATCGGGTGCGGCATCGGTCGTCCAGCGAACCGCGCCGGTCGCCGCGTCGAGGGCGAAAATCGCCGGCGAATCGAATGGGGCGACGATCACCGCGTCTTGATGCAGGAGGCAGGGCGTCAAATCGCGGTAGAAGTGGCCTGTGTCGGCCAGCCGCCGCAGGTCGCCGAGCTTGACGCGGGGATAGGTGTGGAGCCAACGAACGATTCCACTGGCCACGTCGATGGCGGCGACCGCGCCGAGATTCGTATTTAGATACAGCGTATCGCCGTCGAGCGTGAGGACGTTGTGCGTGCATTCGTAAAGTTGGCCGCTGCCTGGCGTTTCGGCGGCGGCGACGCTCGTTTGCCATCGCTGGCGCGGCGGATTCTCCTCCAAGTCATAACAGGCGATCAGCACTTCCGGTCGCACGTCGCTGCGCCGCAGCGTGGCGTACAAGAACCGCCCGTCGGAAATCGGCGTGCCGTCGAAGGCGAGCGACTCGTCGTCGGTCTCAATGGGATCAAGGGCCAGTCGTCCCTGTCCTTGCGGCGAAACGTCGAGTACGACGATCTTGCTCCGCGATTTGGCGGGCGTGGTCCGGCTTTCGGTCGGCGAGCTCGTCGCTGGCGGACCGACGCGCGCGATCAGTCGCTCGCCTTGCAGCGTGGCGGTAAAACGGGGCACGCCACGCGACCATTGGTTGGTCTTCAGCGGCGCGAATCCGTCGTCGCGGAACACCAGGGCGTCGCTGGCCGACAGTTTATCGGTCGATGGCGCTTGCCATGCGGGCTTACCGGTCGCCGCATCGAGCGCGGCGATTCCTGCTGGGTAGGCGACGAAGATGTTCCCGTTGCCGACGACGGGAAAGTACGACAACAGGCCGTTCCACGACTCGCCGATGCGTGGCTGTCGCTGGAGGATTTGTCGGTCAGATTCGACGTTGGCCTCCAGCGGTTTGCCGAGCGAAACTCGCCAAGCCGGCTGCGACAACGCGATTGGACCTCGCACGCGGCCGGCGTTTCGCCCACTTCGCCGAACGTCCGCCGCGAACGTGGTGCAGCCTGCCGTCGCTCCCGGCGGCGGCCAATCGCGGGCCTGCGTGGCGAGCGTCGCCAATCGTTCGGCCAGCGGTCCTTCCTGTCCGGCGAGCTTACCGGTCGCCGTCGCGTGCAGCGTGCGGAACGTCGCTAGTTTTTCGGCGGCGACGGTCAGGTTGCCCGACAGCAGGTCGGCGAGTATCAGCCTTGCCCGGATGTCAGCCGGCGGAATCTGTGTGCCCGGATACGCCATTCGCGAGCCGATCGTGCCTTGGGCTTTCCAGATACGGACCAGGGCCGCCGATTCGGCGTCGCTCATCGCACGCCACGCGTCGGCGTTGGCGACGTACCAACCCACTTGCGGCCGAGTTGGCTCGGGGACGTTCCGCATTGCTTCGTCGTCCACGGTCGGCGCATCGCGTTGTGGCACGGTTTGCTTAACGTAGAAGCGGTCGAGCAGATCTGCGTCGCTCTTTGCCAGCGAAGCGTGGCGGCGCGCGGCCTCGAATGCCTCTGCCCGCATGGCCGTCGGCGGCGTCTCGAATAGCGCGAGCCAATGCCGCCGCGCCACGTTGTACTCTCCGCGCTCGAGGGCCAACTCGCCTAATGCCAATGCGGCGTCGTCACCCGAGCTGGAACAGAACCACTCGTCGACGACTCGCGCGAGCAGGCGGCGATCGCGATCGGCGACGCCACGTCGGTACGCGGCTTCGGCGAGCGGGTCGACTCGCCGCCGATACAGATCGAGCGCTGCGGGCGGCAGCGCGGCGATCCGCAAGTGGCGATATGCGTGGAGCGACAGATATCGGCCCGGTTCGACCTCGATCAGCTTCCGCCCATGCTCGGCCGTCACGCGGTCGAGCGTTTCGAGGGCTTCGTCGAACTGGTCGGCAGCGATTAATTCGTCGACGCGCTGAAATTGCGCTAGCGTGCGATTGTCGACTTCATCGACGCGGACGTTCTCGGATAGGTTGAACCGTGGTGAAAGGCTGAGTTGCCCCACGGCCACAGTGGCGAGCAGTCCCCACAGGGCCAACGCGCCAAAGCCGCGGCCGATGTCGCGGCCGACGCCGCAGCGGATCGGCTGGCTGCGATTCGCATTGGGCGGCAAATCACGAGCAGAACGACCCGCGCGGGCAGAATGTGGCTGCGAAAGCTGCTCGGTGGCCATTGCCCAACATCCCATCCAAGTCCGCCGTCGGCTTTGGCGTTTTCGATGCGCCGCAGTTCTATCGGACCGCACGGCGACGGCAAAGTCAAATGCGTGGCAATTTCGTGGGAGCGAGAAGGGGGCGAGAAATCGGGGCCGCGAATCGCCCGGCGTTATACGGCCGCGGGTATCGTGGCGGTCGTCGTCGGCTTCTCCATCCGGCTTTCCGCCAGGCTCGTGTCGACGTCGAGCTTGATGCGAACGGACCAGCGGCCCTGTTCGTCGGCCAGCACGCGCCAGTGGGGCATGACGACGACCGACTGGTGGACGCCCTCGAAGCCGCCTTCGGATTGGCTCACCGACTCGATCGGGAACGTCCAAAAGCCAGTTGGGCGGTTCACGTCGAAACCGACATCGATTCCGAGCCACTCGTCGATGAGATGCAGCCGCGTGGCATCGGCAAGATCGAGCCGCGTGCCGAGTTGGCCGAAGCGGTCGCCGTCGCCGTCGTGAAAATAGCGATCGTCCGCGCCGGAAGGGAGTCCGGCGACGTTGAATTCGGCAGCGAACAGCATGGTTTCGCCGGCGGGCAGGCCTTCGAGTAAATAGGCGATTTCGAGCGCGGCGCCGCCGGCGGCAAGCGTTACGCCCTTGGTCACGCGGACGGCGTGTTCACCGGCTCGGCCATTGCGCGTCATTTGGACTTGGATGCGATCCGGATTGCGTCGCAGCCGCGTTTCGTAGGGGGCGAGCACGAAATCGCCGAGCTCGCTGGCTTCGCCGCGTTCGACGGACTCGCGGGTCGTGTCGGGACTGTAGAAATGGTCGATTAGGCTCTTGCGGGCGTAAGCGTCGTATCGCAGTAGCGCGTCGAGGCCATCTTGTTTGCAAACGACGCGGTCCTTGATCACCGCGGCGTGATGTTCGCCGTCCTCTTGACCGTAGAGCAGCTTGCCGTGATAGGCCTCTGGCCGGCGAGTGAGCGTGGCAAGAAGATTGTGGCAAATGGTGCGGGCGTCGAGTTCGGTCATATGCCCGCCCTCGGACGGCGCGAGTAGCAACGAGAGGCGGTCGCTGGCGAGTCGCACATGCTGGTGGGCGTCGAAATTCCAATCGGCAACATCGGCCTCGACCCACGGGCCGGACCGCCCTGCGGCCTGGTCGAGCAGATTGTCCGCAGCGATGAGATGATTGAATACGGCGTTGCGCAGATGCGGCAGATAAATTCCGCCGAAGGCTCCGTGCCAGTACGCGCAATTACACTGGCCGCGATATAGCTCGGTGCGAGCGCTATCGATGGCCTGGCCGCTTGCGCCGGATTCGATCGCGGCATCCAAGCGCGCGCTAACCGCCATCATTCGCGCATACATTTCGTTAGCTTCGCTGTATTTGACCTTGAAGTTTCGCCAAAAGCCGCCGCGGACGAACGGCGCGATGTGCGGCCAGCGGGAATCTTGCTCCAAGGCATTTCGCGACGCGAGGTAGTTATTCTGCTGTTCGGCGGGGAGCACCCATTCGGTCATTTCGCGATAGCTGGCGGCCGGAAGATAGATCTTTCCCAGCGGGGACGTGCGGTCGAGTATTTCGGCGGGCGTGGCGATGTTGATCCAACTTTGATTCTCGACGAGCAATTCGAACAGCCGCCGCAGCCAGCCGTTTTCGTAGACGTGGCGATGCGTTTCGGGCCAGGAGCCGAACTTTTCGCCATCGTCGGCGAACATAGCGACCGCGCCGGGATGCCGCGCGGCCAATTCGCCCAAGTGGTCGATCGTTCGCTGCGGCTCGTCGAAGGGGATGATGTATCGCAGCCGCTCGTCGCCGGGAAAGACGAGCAAGACGCGGCCATCGTCCTCGGTGACGTAGTAGCCGCTGAGCTGTTCGTCGACGAGGCCGGCGCTTTTGAAGTGCGAATCGTCGAGCATCGTGTAGCGAATGCCGGCGTCGACGAGGTCCGACGTGAGGGCCGGCTCCCAGACGCGCTCGGCGACCCACATGCCTTGGATCGTCGCGCCGAGGCGGCTTTCGAGCCAACGCGAGTAGGATTGAATCTGTCCGACGCGATCCCGCGAAGGGATCATGGTGAGAATCGGTTCGTAGAACGCCCCGCCGAGGACTTCGACGCGACCCTCCTTCACCAGCGCAGCGAGGCGGTCGAGATATTCCGGATGGTGCGCGTCGAGCCACTCCATTAGCGGGCCGCTGGTGTGCAGGCCGATCCGCAGCGTTGGGTACTGCTCGAACAGGTCGAGAAACGGTAGGTAGCCGTCGCGATACGCCTGCTCGAACACGCCGTCGAAGTTGCCGACCGGCTGGTGATTGTGCAGAACCAGGGCGAGGTGGATGGATGGCGTCATAGGGCGAAGGCGACAGGGTGTGGCGAATTCTCGTCGATGGCTCTTTTTTTCTTGTTGCGCGATTTCACAACGACCGCCTGATATCAACGGCGGCGGAAGCGTATCGTCAAACGCTCCGGTCGGCAATGTCGAGGACGGGGATCCTGGGCAAAACCGCGAGAAAAACTTCGCTCTGGCGATCTAGGCAAGACGTTAACGAAGTCGCGCGGAACACTCCAAGGGCAATCGTGGGCCATCATTGCCGTAGTGCGGAGCGGAGTTGCTCGGCGGCGTGTTCCGGAGCAACGGGGTTGATGTAGCAGCCGCCGCCAAGCTCGAAGCCGGCCAGCGTGGTCACGCGCGGATACACCTCGACGTGCCAGTGATAGTGCAACTCCGCGCTATCGTCGTAGGGTGCGGAATGAACTACGTAATTGTACGGCGGCCGATCCAACACGTTTTCCAGGCGAGAGACCGCCCTGCGCGTCATGAGCGCGACTGCATCACGACAGGCCGCATCGCCAATTTCGAAACGACTTTCGTGCTGCTTCGGCAGCACGCACATTTCGTACGGAAAACGCGACGCAAACGGGCAAAAGACGATCGCCGAGTCATTCTCCTCAACGACGCGCGCGCCGCGGTCGGATTCTTCCGCCATCAAGCGGCAGAATGGACATGCGCCCTGGCGCCGAAAGTAACCCAGCGATGCCGCCCAGTCTCGTCCGACCTCGGTCGTCGGAATCGGCGTTCCGAGGATTTGCGAATGCGCGTGTTCGATCGATGCGCCTGCCGGGGCACCGACATTCTTGAAGACCAAGGTCGACGAAATTCCCGGCTTTTCTCGCATTTCAAACGCG
>JAJDEG010000438.1 GCA_029259895.1 Planctomycetota bacterium | reverse complement strand
GATCTTGGGCGGCGGATTTCGATTCGCCAGCGCATCGATCAGCGCGTCGAGTTCACGCGCCGTTTTCGGTTTGCCGGCGGGTTGATCGTCGCCCCAGGCCGGGACACTCGACCAGCGCATGCTTGCCGACACGATCGCGAGGACGACAAGACTTCGAATTAAGCGGGCGAGATTCATTGATTGATCGGTAATCTGTTCAATCGAAATCCGGTCGTGGCGGCACTCGACACTTCGTCGGCTACAGCTTGCCTGACTTTATGAACTCGTGTCGGACAGGCGCGGTGACGCGTTTGCCGTTGGGGGCGATGAACGTTACTTTGCCGGGGGCGAATTCGACTTCTTGGACGATCTCGAAGTCGGGCGGGATTTTTGCTACGCCTTGGATGTAGTTGATCGTCGTTGGTCGGTCGGCTGTTAGCTCGACGGCGGTGGGGACGCCGGCTTTGGTGAGGGCGTTTTCTTTCGTCGAGGCGGCCAGCCCGTCGGCGAAGTGGCTCGTTACGTCTTCGAGGCCGAGGCAGTTGTTGCGTCCGTTCCAGGGGTGGGCGTGGCGGCCGTGGTTCTCCATCCAGAACACCGTGGTACGCAAGACGCCGGCGTCTTTGAGCGAGAACCAAAGGTAGCCGTCGTCGGCGAACGTGGCCGTCGTCCAGGCGGGGCCGCCGGTCGTTTCCCACGACTCGTTGGCCAACTGAACAAGGTCCGCATGGCCGAAGCGGCCGGGTTGCCGGGTGAGATCGGCGTCGGGCGCGCCTTTCCAGGCGGCGGGGACTTTCGATAGGTTCGTCCATTTCGCCGCGGGCAGCAACGCTTGGTACTCCGCGTTCTTGGGGTCGCTGAACATGCCGGGGCAGGTCATGCCGAAGCGAATCGCACTGGTGGAGACGCGGACCGCGCCCTCTTTTTCGGGCATGGCGAGCGTGGCGTGATGGCCGAGCGGCGCGCGGCCGGCGAAGCCTTCGATCGTGTGACGCGAATAGATGACGTTGTGGCCTTCGACGAGGGAAAGCTCTTTGGTCACGCGGCCCGGGCGGACTATCGTGGCTAGGGCGAGCGTTAGCGTCGTGGCGTCGCCGGATTCTTTCGAGCCGACGAGGCTCCACTTCGAGCTGGACGTTTCGCCGTGCGGCGGATGTTTTTCGCCAGCGACTTCGTCGGCGTTTCCACCGAAGGGAAGACAGAAGAAGTCGCCGCGCAACGGGACCATGACCGGGGCGGGGATATCGGAGGCGTTTTCGTCCTGCCAGGGGCTGATGTAATAAGGTCGGATGCCGTCGCCCTGCGAATCGCCCGTGGAGCGGAAGAACGTTACGGGGGCCATGTGTCCGCCGAGCTGCGTGACGACAACGTCGACGTCGGCCGTGCGGATGGAGAAGCAGGGCTGCGAATGGAGTGTGCGGAGTTCGTCGCCAGCGGCCGGTGATACCGCAACCGCGGCGAGAATCAGTACGGCGAGATAAAGGACGACGGCGAGGAGCGGATTTGTGGTATTCATGCCACGATTGTCGTTTGCCGACGTGCGGAATGCAACGTTCGACGGCACTCGATGCGCTCCGTGGCCCAGAACGCCACGGCCTTGTTGCTTGCCTCTCTCCTGGCCGAATCGTGCTTTCGCGCCGAGTGCGGCTGGACTATATTCGCGGGTGGGCCGCGGGGCGCGAACGACGCGCGTGCCGAGTGTTGGCGGCGAATATTCTCCCTCGACTACTTTGTGAGTGAAGGGCGGCGGCGATGTTTTCGATATCCGCTCCTGGCGTGCGGCTGTGCGACGGACTTTCGCGGCGCGAGATGTTGCGGATTGGATCGCTGGGATTGGCGGGCTTGGGTGCCGGCGCGGTGGGGATGGCCGATCTTGCGCGGGCGGTGGACGGATCGGGCGGTGAGGCTGGCTTGCGGCGCGTGGGGCCGGCGTCGCTGGGGAAGGCGAAGTCTTGCATCGTGCTGTTCTTGATGGGCGGGCCGCCGCAGCATTCGACGTGGGATCCGAAGCCGGACGCGCCGGCGGAGGTGCGCGGCGAGTTTGCGCCGATACAGACGCGCGTGCCGGGCATGATGGTGAGCGAGTTGCTGCCGAAGACGGCGACGGTGGCCGAGCATCTTTGTTTGCTGCGGGCCGTGCATACGGGGGACAACGCCCATTCGTCGAGCGGGTATTTCATGCTCACGGGGCAGCCGCACGCGCCGATGAACCGCGAGAACGCGAATCCGGGCGCGCCGAACGATTGGCCGAATTTGGGGTCGGTGGTTCGGCGGTTGGCGCCGCCGGGCGACGCGATGCTGCCAGCGGCCGTGCGCTTGCCGCATCATATTTTTAACACAGACGGTTCGGTGTGGCCGGGGCAGGATGCTGGATTTCTGGGACGCGGGGCCGATCCTTGGCTGTTTCGCTGCGAGCCGGCGTCGGCCGATTTTCGGATACCCGAGTTCACGCTGCCGGGCGACGTTCACGTCGATCGCTTGCATGGGCGGCATGCGCTGCTGGCGAAGTTGAACGAGCATCGCGCGGCGGTGGAACGCGGCGGTGCGCTGGCGTCGTACGACTCGGCGACGGCGGCGGCGTTCGATTTGCTGACATCGGAGCAAGCTCGGGCTGCGTTCGCGCTCGATGCCGAGCCGGACGCGGTCCGCGATCGTTACGGACGGACGCAATTCGGCCAGAGCACGCTGCTCGCGCGGCGGCTGGTCGAAGCGGGCGTGACGCTGGTGCAGGTGAATTGGTTTCGCGGTCCGGAGGAGCCGTCGGATGCGCCCTGTTGGGATTCGCACGTGAAAGAGGCGGCGCGATTGCGGACGGCGCTCGGGCCGCCGTTCGATGCGGCGTTCTCGGCGCTGGTGGGCGACTTGAAGGAGCGGGGGCTACTGGATGAGACGCTGGTGGTCTGTCTGTCGGAGTTTGGGCGGAGTCCGAAGATCAACGCCCAGGGGGGACGCGATCATTGGGGGAATGTGTTCTCGGTTTGTCTGGCCGGCGGAGGGATTCGCGGCGGCGTCGTGCATGGAGCGTCGGACGCGGTGGGCGGCGAGCCGAAGGAGGGCACCGTCGTGCCGGCGGATTTGTTGGCGACGCTGTTTCACTGCCTGGGGTATGGGCCGTCGACGATGTTTCACGATGCGCTGGGGCGGCCGATTCCGATTTCGCGCGGTACGCCGATCTCGGAGATTCTGGGGGCTTGATGGCTGGGGAAAAAGCTTAACCACGGATGGGTGCGGATGGGCACGGAGGAGGAGCGCCGAGGAGGAGCACCGAGGGCGGGAAACGGCGTTTGGTTGGATTGGGCGTGGCTTTATTTTCGCTGGCCGACTTCGAGGCATTTTAGGGTGTTGGTGTCGCGGATGTAGAGGTAGCCGTTTGAGAGTGCGGGGACGGCGCGGGTGGTTTCGTCGAGAACTTTGGCCGAGGCTAGGGCGCGGAACTTTTCTTTTGATGGCGCGAAGAGAACGAGCGTGCCGTCTTCTTTGAGGGCGAGCAGTTTTTTGTCGGCGAGGATGAGGTGGGCGACGCCGAAGTTTTTTTCGCTCCAGAGGATCTCGCCCGTCGTGGCGTCGAGGGCGCGGAGGTGCGTGGGCGGTTGGTCGGCGCGGCCGTCGCAGCCGTAGAGGACGCCGTCGTGGTAGACGCACGTGGTGTATTGACTGGACATGTTGTCGACATTGCGCCACGCGTCGGTGGCGCGGTTTGCTTCGATCTTAGACATCACCGCGCCGACGCCGTAGCTGGACGTGACGAATAAGTTGCCGTCGCAGATGAGCGGCGCGGCGGCGTTGACCGTGGGACCGCGCTTGCCGAACGGAAACTTGAAGCGGACCTTGCCGTCGACCGGGTCGAGCGAGACGACGTTGTAGCGGGTGACGAAGATGGCGTGGCGCGTGCCGTCGATGGTTGCGGCGATGGGGGCGGAGTAGCTGGCGGCTTCGTCGGTGGCTTGCCAGGCGGTTTTGCCGTCGCTGAGCCGGAAGGCGACGATGCCGGCGCGGCCGCGGCCGCCGACGTTGACGAGAAGATTTTCGCCTTCGACCAACGGCGTGCTGCCCGCGCCGAAGTAACTGCCGGGAATCTCGAAGTCTTGCGAGAGGTGACGAATCCAAACTTGTTTGCCGGAGTCGAGCGCGAGGCAGACCAGTTCGCCGTCCGCGCCGAGGCAATAGACGCGGCCGGCGTGGATGACGGGCGTGGCGCGGGGGCCGTCGTCGTCGGAGATGGTGCTGACGTAGCGCGTGGCGATCGCTTTTCGCCAGAGCGGATCGCCCGTGGTGGCGTCGAGGGCTTCGACGATCTGTTCGTCTTTTTGACGGTGAAAGAGGATCGCCGTGGCGGTCGAGTCTGCGGGATTGGCGTTTTTGGGGTTGGCAATCGAGATGGCGGCGAAACCGCTGCCGATGTCGCGCGTCCAGACGGCCTTGGGACCGCCGATAGGCCAAGCGTTGGCGAGGCGTTCGTCGGCGGCAGCGTGGCCATTGCGGTTGGGTCCGAGGAGTTGCGGCCAGTCGCCGGCGCGGGCGGAGTGGGCAGTCAGCAAGGCGGTGACGAGTAGGATCGCGACCGCCGCCGCGTTTCGAGTGAGACCGCGCAACTCGCCTAGACGTCGAACTTCGCGACCTGTCATAATCGTGCGCCTTTCGATAGAATGCAGTGTTCCGCCTGCGCAAGGCGTTTGCATTGCGCTCGGTTGGTCGACGGATTGGATTGTAGCGCGCGGCGCGGCGGATTTGCAGTAGGTGGTAGTAACGAGTCAATGCGGGTGCTCGCAGAGCGCTCTGTTTTGATTGCCGGCGATTGCGGGGGCGTGGTGGTGGCGCGTAAGTCGCGATTTTTCTTGAAGAAGCGGGGCAACCGGCGGACCGGGTCGGCTGCGGCTGCGCAGGTCGGCGAGGCCGCGCTGTTCGGGGCCCTGTTGACCGTCGGAGCCGTCGGGCTATGGGCCGTGTTGAGTTGGTGGATCGTGCCGCACTGGCAGGCCGACTACGACTTCGTCGAAACCGTCGGCACGATCGTCGACTCGAAAATCGATGAAACGACCGGCACGTCGATGGAGAAGCCGAACTATCGGGCGTCGTTTCTCGTCGAGTACGAATTCGACGGCGTGACGCGGCGGGTGTGGACGCTTAGCGCGTCGAACGACTATTCGCGCGACCGCGATTCGGCCAAGAGCGGTTTGGAGCGGTTTGAGGTGGGTGGCCGTTATGCGTGTTGGTTCGCACCGCGCGATCCGGACCGCGTCGTGCTGCAACGCGGGCGGAACTGGTGGATTTGGTTGTTGCTGGCGATACCCATCCCGTTCATAACGATCGGCGGCGGTGGGTTGGTTTATACGCTGTTGCATTGGCGAACGTCGACAGAACGGCGGGCGGCGCAGCGCGGGGCGAAGGGATGGATGGGGCGATCTTTGCTCGGAGGAAATTCGTCCGGCGATGAGACAGACGGCGACGGTGTGAATAGCGACGGTGTGAATAGCGACGGTGCGGATGGCGGCGAGCGCTCGGCGGCGTTCTCGTTACCGGCCATGCCGTTGGCGGAGAATATGACGAACAGTCCGGGAACGCATCTGGCGTATCGGCTGCCAATGTCGAGCGAGTCGAGTTGGCGGTTGTTTGGCGCGATGATGTTTTGCGTGTTGTCGGCGGGCGTGGCGGTGGTGTGCGGATGGTTGGCCGTGGCTGCGCACGTGCGGGGTCGCCCGGATTGGCTGCTCGATCTTTCGATCTTGCCGCTGGCCGGCGTGACGGCGTGGGCGGTGTCGCTGGTGGCGCGGCAGTGGACGATTTCCAACGCCGTAGGGCCGACGATGGTCGAGATCGCCGATCATCCGTTGTTTCCCGGCGAGACGTACGAGCTGATGGTGTTGCAGTCGGGACGGCTCGACGTGTTGTGGCTCGATGCGAGTCTGGTGTGCGTCGAGCAGGCGTCGTATCAGCAGGGGACCGACGTGCGCACGGAAACGGCGGCGGTGTGGCGCGAGCGGGTGTTGCGGTGCGAGCAGTTTCGCGTCGACGATGGACGGCCGTTTCAGCGAAAGTGCTTGGTGGGTATTCCGGTCGGGGCGATGCATTCGCTCTCCGGTCCGTCGAACGAGATTCGTTGGAGCATCGTGGTTCGCGGCGAGGCCGAGGGCTGGCCGGCGTTCGAGCGTTCGTTTCCGATCGTGGTGTATCCGGCCGAGGCGCAGACGATGGTCAAGCGACACGCGGCCGGCGATCGCGGAGCCACGAAAACGTCGGCGGCGGTGTCATCGACGGCGGCCACATCGGCCGCGGCGCGCGAGGGAGGTGCGGCATGAAAGAGCCACTGGTGAGCATCGCGCTGCAAGCGTACACGCGGATCTTCGCGCCGGGCGATGAACTGGTCGCGGATTTTCAGATCGATGCAGTGGAGCCAGGCGAGGTCGAGGCGGTCGAAGCGTCGGTGCTGTGGTACACGGAAGGCAAGGGCGACGAAGACCTGGGCGTGCATTTCTTCAAGCGGTTCGATGGAAATAGAGATGACGGCCATAGAGATGACGGGCAAGCTGACGACGTGCCGCTGCACGAGTTGCGCTCGATCCGCACGACGTTGCCGCATTGTCCGCTGAGCTACGACGGGCGGATCGTGAAAATTCGCTGGTGCGTGCGGGTGCGGGCGTTTCTCAATCGCGGTCGGTTCGTCGTGGCCGATCAGTGGTTTCAGTTGGGGAGCGTGGCGAGTCCGTCGCAAAGCGTGGCCGAAAGCCGCAAGCGCGGTAGCGAACGAAACGACGCGGGCCACGCAGCGGCTAATGGCGCGGGCGGTGAACGCGGCGGCAAGGCACGCGTGCCGGGGACTCGGCCGGACGGCAACGCTCGGCCGGACGGCAATGCTCGGCCGGACGATGGCGAACGGGCGTCAACGCTGGCCGCATACTGATTCTTTTCTTGCACGTTCGAGCTTTCGCACGGCGGCCATGCACCGCGACGCCGGTCCAACGCCGAACGATCCGCCGCCGGGAAATCCGTTTGCGACGCGGTACGTGCGGCCGGGGGCGATTCCATTTTTCTTCGCGGCGGGCGAGAGCGCGGCGGATTTGGTCGCGCGGCTGGCGGCGAACGGCTGGCGGGGCGAGATCGTCGGACCGCATGGGAGCGGCAAGTCGACGCTGCTCGCGACGCTGCTGCCGGAAATCGAACGAGCGGGGCGGGCCGTGGCGACGTATCGATTGCGCGAGGGGGAACGACGGCTGGACGAGCAGTCGCAGCGCGTTGATCGCTTGGCGTTGGGGACCGCGGTCGTGGTGGACGGTTACGAGCAGTTGCCGTGGTGGCGGAAGTGGCTACTGAGGTGGGCGTGCGCGCAGCGGAGCTTGGGATTGCTGGTGACGACGCACGCGGCGGCCGGTTTGCCGGCGTTGTATGAGACGTCCGTCGATATGCCGACCGTCGATCGCGTGGTCGGGCATTTGCTGGAGGGGGAGCCGGAGGGGGCGGCGATCGTAACGCGCGAGGACGTGGCGCGGGCGATGGAGGCGCATCCGACGAATCTGCGCGAGGCGCTGTTTGCGTTGTACGACCTTTACGAGCGACGCCGACAGGGCGGCTTGTAGCGGTTGTGTCGCTTGCGCGGGTTCGCGCCGAGCGAAAGCTCGGCTTCGGCAATCGGTGGGTTAGGCTTTACCCTTTTTCTCCGAATTGCCCCGTCGAATCGATCTGACGCTTAGGGTCGGAAACTTTAGGAGAAATGGTCGCGCGGTCCGTGCTTTTTTCGCTACGGCGACGTAGGATTCTTGGAAGCGGCGTCCGTCGCCGCACGGTCACGCAACGCGGTCGCGCTGTATCGCGCAGGGCCGCGTTGAAGAATGACATCACGAAACGGGTTCACCGGTTTGAGGAGCGAATTCATGGCGCGCGTTTGCACGCTCGGTCGGTTCACGACGATTCTTGCCGCGGCGATATTGCTGTGCGGTACGACCGCGGCCGATGCCGCGTGGTGGTCGGGCACGTCTTATCCGACGACGCGAACGGCTTACTATCGCACGCAGCCGTACCATGCGTATTACGGCGCGGCGTACGCTCCGATGACGGCCGCGCCGGCGGCTTGCCAGACGTGCCGGCCGGCGACGTGCGTGCAGCGCGTGTGCAGTTACGTGCCGCAAACGACTTACCAGGTTGCCTATCGCAACGTGCCGGTGACGAGCTATCATCCGGTGACGACGGTCGATCACTGCTCGGGCTGCGCCTGGACGAGCTATCGACCGGTGACGACCAATGCGCGGCAGGCGTATTACGTTCCGCAAGTCACCTATCGGCCGGTGTGTACGAACGTGGCGATATCGACGGCTCCGGCGGTGGCTTACTATGCCGCAGCGCCGATGATGGCGGCTGCGCCGGCGACCGGTTCTTGTTGTGCGGGCGCGACGACGTCGGCGGTCCCGACTTACTCGGCACCGGCGGGTACGGCACCGGCAGGTACGGTGCCGACGGGTGCGGCACCGAGCGGTTCGGGTCTGCCGCAGCCGGCGATCGAGCCGAGCGCGGAAGTGCCGAATGCCGGGGGGCAGTCGATTCTCAACGAAACGCAAACGCGCGGCGGCAACGGTCAGCCTGCGCCGGTGCAGCAGACGCACGGCTGGAAGTTTGGCGGCCCTGCGCCCCATGGCTCGGCACCGAGCAACCCCGCGCCGATTGTGGCCGCGCCGCGCGACCGGACGGCGATGAACGGCGGTGCGACGAACGCCAATGCGACGGCAGCCAATACGACGGCGCCTTATCGACCGGTGAGCATGTCGAAGTCTTCCGCGATTCGCCCTGCGGGTATTGTGCCGGCGGGCGGAAGCGGCGCGACGACGGACGCGAATGGTTGGCAAGCAGTGAAGTAGCGGGGGCTGGGGATTAGGGGCTGCGGCGGCTGATGCCGTTCTTGTTCCGTCGAGGTTCGTGGTTCGCCGGCGCAGCGTTGGTGCGGTCTTCTTTGGCCTTTTTCTGTTCACGCGATCATCTCTTTTGGGCCACGGCCGTGCTCGGCCAGCGGCGTCCTATCCGGTTGTGAGTAGCGACGTTACGTCGCTTTGCGCGCGGCTGCGTCACCTTGACAGGGGAGGCGCTGGGAATAGAATCACGGGGGCTGTTTTCCGCTATCCGCGCGCGGGGTCCGTGGCGCGGTCGGGAGACCGGCCACAACGGTGCCGACCGGGCGTAACGTTGCGGCGCGGTCCGGAGACCAGCCGCAACGGCGTAGACGCGCATCACCATTCGGTCGTGGATGCCGGGGCAGAGCATAAGGTCGCCGTATGAAGTGCCAGAAATGCGATAAACTTGCGACGTTTCACATTACCGAGTTGACGGGTGGGCCCGGCGGCGAGTTGGTGGAGCTGCACTTGTGCGAGGACCACGCGCGGACCTACCTGACGCAGTCCGACGACTCGGCCGAGGACAAGCAAAGCATGGCTGGAGCGCTGGCGCAGCAGCTTCAGGTGGGGCAGACGGCGGAAGAGTTGTCGCGGCTCGACCAGAAGGCGTGTCCGGTGTGCGGGATTACGTTCTACGAGTTTCGCAGCAAGGGGCGGCTCGGCTGTCCGCACGATTACACGTTTTTCGAGCAGGAGTTGATGCCGCTGCTGGCGAATATTCACGGCGAGACGGAACATGTGGGCAAGACGCCGCGGCGTGCTCCGATGCAGACGGAAAACCGCACACGGTTGATTCGGCTGCGACGCGAGATGAAGGAAGCCGTAGCGGCCGAAGACTACGAGAAGGCGACCGAGCTGCGCGACGAGATCAAGGGGATCGAGCAGGGGCTGGATTCGGCGGCGGGCGAGAAGTAGGCGCGGATTATTCAACTCGGAGGCTAGGAGCAGTCGTTGGCCTCAAGTGAATAACAAGCTGGTACTTTGTTAACGCAGAGGTGGCAGAGGTTTCGCAGAGGTCGCAGAGAAGAAACCAGAGAAGAACGCGAGCAGAGGCATCACGGTGCATTGGCCGGCGTCTCGAAAATAAATTCTCTCAGACGACAGCGTGTCCTCCGTAACCGACTCCTTGTAGCGTTCCTACTCCGTGTCTCCGTGTTTCGTTTTGGCCTTCTGCTTAAGCCACCGAACTGTTAGCCAGCGAAAAGTGAAAGGATTGCGTCGGCCGTGAATTTTCCGCTGGAAGACCTGGTGCATCGATCGGGCGAGTGGCTACGCGGCACCGGGCCGGAGTCGGATATCGTCATTAGCAGCCGCATTCGGCTCGCCCGAAATCTGGCCGACTATCCGTTCATCCGGCGGGCAAGCGACGCCGACAAGACGCAGATCGAACGCGCGCTGCGCGAGAACATCGGTAAGCTCGACGACGCCAGCGATTTGGCGTACTACGACGTGCAAGAACTGGAAGGCCTGGATCGGCAGTTCTTGGTCGAGCGGCATCTGATCAGCCGCGAACATGCCGACAACGAGGGCGCGCGCGGCGTGGCGATCGATCCGGGCGAGCGGGTGAGCTTGATGGTCAACGAGGAAGACCATCTGCGGATTCAGATCATGCACAGCGGGCTCGACCTCGTCGGCGCGTGGGAAGAGATCAACAGCGTCGACGATCAGATCGAGTCGCGGGTGACGTATGCGTTTCATCCGAAGCTGGGTTATTTGACGGCCTGCCCGACGAACGTGGGAACGGGCGTGCGAGTGAGTGTGATGCTGCATCTGCCAGCGCTGGTGGTGACGCGGCAGATCGAGAAGGTGTTTCGCAGCTTGCAGAAGATTAGCCTGGCGGTGCGGGGGTTGTATGGCGAAGGTTCGCAGGCGATGGGGGATTTTTATCAGATTTCGAATCAGCTTACGCTGGGCCGCAGCGAGCAGGACCTGGTGCAGCAGGTGGCCGACATCGTGCCGGTGCTGATCGACTACGAGCGGAAGGCACGCGATTTTCTGGTGAAGGAAAGCCACAAGGATTTGCACGACCGAGTGAGCCGGGCGTATGGGATTCTTTGCACGGCGCAGAAGATCAGCTCGGAAGAGACGATGCATCTGCTGTCGAGCGTGCGGATGGGCGTGAATCTGGGGTTGATCAAGGACGTGGAGATGGCGGCGATCAACCAGTTGTTCATTCACACGCAGCCGGCCCATTTGCAGAAGCTGCGGGGCGTGGAGCTGAGCACGTCGGACCGCAACGTGGAGCGGGCGATGTATCTGCGGCAGATGCTGGGCAAGCGCGGCGGGAATGGAGACCCGGCGGCGAACTAGCTTTTCTCTATGTGTCGTGGTGGTTTCTTAACCGCGGAGGACGCGGAGGGAGAGCACGGAGAATGCCCGTCGTCGTGCGGCGCGCGTTTTGGGGCGTTGCTCAATCTTTCGTGGCGTCCGGTTACGCGGCGGCGATTTTTTCGGTTGAAATTGGGCCACTTGGTCGGTAGGTTGGAACGCTGCGCGGCGACGGACTTGCGGCGCTGGTTCGGCCTGAGAATTTTTCTTGACGCGGCGATGCGTCGGGAATTTGAATGCGCGCAGGCGAATGACGCCAGAGGGGAGATTAATTGAACGCAACCCCTGGGGCCCCCCTAGCGTTTGTTCACAAAATCGGTTGCGAACGGAAACTTGGGGCGGTAGCGTGCGCGAAGGAAATAATCGCGGGCAGTGCGTCTTTTGTTGGAGAAAGCGATGTTTTCTCACGAGAAGCCAGGCGAGTTACTTCGGCCGCCGGCGAATCGGGACGAAAATGATTCCGGCGCGAAGGAACTTCGTCGGCTGGGCGAGCGATTTCTTTGGATCGCCGCCGTTGGGTTGGGCGCGATTTTGATCGTTAAAGGCTTCGATTACAGTTCGAGCCACAGTTTGGCCTTGGGCGGTGGGTCGGTTCTTGGTGGTTCGATTCTAATCGGGGTTGGATTGGTTTGTTTTTATTTTGGGCGGCGGAGCGAGTCGTAGGGCGGGTTAAGAAAACCTGTCAGGCAGGCGCGGGTTGATTCGATTAGTGATGGAGAGATGTTTGGCCGCTTTGCCTGACCTATCCCTGAAACGCGGCCGGGCGGCAAGGGGTTCTGCGTATTGTTTTTTTTGGTCCAGGCCTTCGCTTCTTCTTTGCAGAACAGAGAAGAGGGGAAGGAGGTTGGGGGTCTG
>JAJDEG010000437.1 GCA_029259895.1 Planctomycetota bacterium | reverse complement strand
CATTGTCGCGGAGCACGTACTGGAACTGACCGAAACCGTTGAAGTCGAGGTCGGTCGGCGTATAGACGAAATCGCCGGTCGCCGAGTCGATCGTTACGTTGCCGATGACGGTGTTGGCAAGACCAACACCGACCGTCGTGGCGTCATAAACATTGCCGGTAACGCCAGTCACCGTCGCGCCATCGGGCGCGGGGACGGCGGCCACATCGTAGTAGAACGTCGATGCGGACGTCGTGGGCGCGGTAACGATATCGTTTGCCCGCGTGCCAGCAGGACCGCCAGGTACTTGGTACGACATTCGGGCATCGAAGCCCGTGTCGGAACTGGTATTGCTTTGTTGGTGCAACTCCAGAGCCATCACATTGTTATTGTCCGACGTAAGCGTAATGCCGAGCGCCGTCAAATCCGCGGTCCAGTTCGTAAACGCATCCTCGCTGCCCACCGCCGGCGCGTTCGCACCCGCGGTGATCGGATTCGGCATATTCTGCGAGTGTACGAGCGTACCGTTCACGTAGACCGCGCATCCGTCGTCGCAAACCGAGCTTCCGCTCAACCCCGTCGCGGCGGCGTCGCCAGTAAAATTCGTACGATACAACGTGGTAACGTACGTGCCGCCGCCGCCATTCGTATTTTCCGCAGCCAGCGCCGTGCCGCCGGACAAGGCATTTACGCCGCCCGCGTGAAACGGCGCCGGAGCAGGGGCAACCCAGCCGAGGCCGTTGTGGCCCGTAAAGGACGGGTTCCCTGTGTTGTAGGTGACGTCGTTCCAATCGGTCGGCAGTTGGGTCGCATCGGGATACACATTGTCGGGCGCGGTCCGCGTGATGCCCTCGAAACGCGACCACATCGAGCCGAGCGACACGGCTTGGGTCGTGATGACGCCCGTCGTCAGTGTAGCCCCTTCGTTGACAACGTAATCTGGGTCTTCCATCGCCGTCACGGCGAGCATCGTCCGCTGCTCCAGGGACTCCAAATTCAGGCCGTTTCGGCGGCGCGACAAGTTGCGGGCGGGACGCTGTTTGCGAGAGATGAGTTTCATCATAGGGTTGTTTCTTCCGTAAACTGGGGGCCAACTGAGTATGTTCGTGAATCACGGGATGTGAACGGGCCGCAAGGGCGGCGATTGCCGACAAATTCGATCTAGCGGACTTTTCGCGGTGGTGAAACCGTACGGGTTGTGCGGGTCATTATGCTCGACCAACGTGCGACGACCAGGGGCGCGGTGGAAAAACCATCGAACGCACATCTTACTCGCACAATTCCCGCGGTGACGGGAACCTCGCCAAGTAGTCGATTGCGTCGCGATGGGCTTTACAACCGCCCGATGGCCGAATGCTCGAGCCACGGGAGTTTTTTTGGCAAGACACTCCTTCTCGCTCGGCACTGACGTGAATGGCTGGCGAGAACGGTTAGTTGGATTAGTCCGACGTTAACGTTCCTGCGAGTATAACCGGCGTCCAAGAAGATTCAAGCATTTCGGGAAAGAATATCTGTTTTTGTGAGGTGAACGGCTCTACTGAGGGGGGGCATCGCCGGCCGACACCGATTCGACTACCCGTCCGAGGAATCCGATTTGCCACTTCCGTGGGCGTGACCTAGAGTTTCCTTGGATGACCATCTAGCCCGACGACGCGGTCGCCGACGCACCGCAATCCGCCGAGGACCGAACCGTGCTCATCGGGCCATTACACCTCTTGATTCGCTCCAACTTTTGCCCGGACGTGTGCCTTCATGAAACGCATTCTCCACTTTTTACGCTCGGAGGACGGACCGACGGCCGTTGAATACGCCGTCATGCTCTCGTTGATCATATTAGCCTGCTTCGCTTCGATAACGTCGATGGTGAACGCCACGGCGGATAGCTACAACGAGACCTACAACAAGATGGAATCGGCGATCAACGGCGGCAGCTAGCCGCAATTCGCCGCCCCACTCGTCCTCACGCGATTGAGCGAAAGGCGAGTCGCAAGTGCCGAACCCGGAAGAGTCATCGACGACTCACGGGCGGCCGAGCGACTCGCCTTTCGCGTTTTTCGTAGCAGGCCGGAGGCTTGAGACGTGAGGCTTGAGACGTGAGGCTTGAGGGAGGGGAACCGCTGCTGGTCCGCCGTTGTGGATTGGTCTCGTGCGGCGGTTGCGGCTTGGTCTCCCGACCGAGCCACTTGGCGCGACCGCGGCTCTGGCCGACACTTGGCGCGACTCTGATTCCTTCGCTTTCCTTCCGCGTGCCAAGTCCATTCCATGCCAGAAATTCAAGCATTCAACGGAATTCGCTACGATCTGGGCCACGTCGGTTCGCTTTCCGACGTCGTCGCCCCGCCTTACGACGTCATCTCGCCGGAACTGCAAGAGCAGCTTTACAAGCGCCACCCGGCGAACGTTGTGCGACTGATCCTCAACCGCGAGGAGCCAGGCGACGACGACGCCAACAACAAATACGCCCGCGCGGCCCGATTTTTGAAGAACTGGCGCAGCGAAGGGCTGATGTTCGCCGAGCACGACCCGGCGTTGTACGTCTATCACCAAATCTTTGATTATCGCGGCCAGACGCACACCCGCCGGGGCTTCATGGGCCGCTGCCGGTTGCAGCGATTCGGCGAAGGGAACATCTATCCGCACGAAGAAACGATGTCCGGCCCCAAGGCAGATCGGCTGCTGCTCACCACCGCCTGCCGGGCGAATCTCAGCCAAATCTTCGGCCTGTATCCCGACCCGCAGGCCGAAGTGCAGGACATTCTCGAAGCGACGGTCGCCGGCGAAGCACCGCTGGAAGCGACCGATCATCTCGGCGTGCTGCATCGGATGTGGCCGGTCACCGATGTGAACGTCATCGGCAAGGTTTCGGCCGCCATCAACGCCAAGCCGATGTTCGTCGCCGATGGGCATCACCGCTACGAAACGGCCTGCAATTATCGCGACCGACTTGCCGCCGACGGCAAACTGACCGAACATCACCCGGCAAACTACGTGCTGATGATGTCGATCGGCATGAACGACGGCGGCCTGCTCGTGCTGCCGACGCACCGCCTGTTCCGCGGCGTGCCGGAACTGACGGCAGAGGAACTGGTTGCCAAGCTCGGCGATGCTTTCGCCACGCGGATCGCCGGCGAAGGGGCCGACCTCGCCGACGTCGTGTGGAACGAAATCGAACGCGAAGGCGAGCAAGGCACGATTGGGCTGTTCGCGCGCAAGGACGACCGCTGGGTGATCGCACGCATCACCGACGCCGGCCGCAAACGATTGGCGGAACTCGCACCGGATCGCAGCGAGGACTGGCGCGAGTTGGGCGTTTCCGTGCTGCATCGGCTCGTCGTCGACACGCTGCTCGGCGCGGCCGGGCATCCGACGCCCAAATACGTCCATCTCGTCGAGGAAGTCATCGCCGGCGCGGAGTCCGGCGAGTTCCCGCTCTGCGCGCTTGTGATGCCGGCCACGGTCGACCACATCAAGCAGATCAGCGAACACGGCGAACGCATGCCGGCCAAGAGCACGTATTTCTATCCGAAGTTGCTGTCGGGCTTGGTGATTCATTCGCTGGAGGGTTGAGGAACGAGGCTTGAGGCTTGAGGCGTGAGGCGTGAGGATTTGCGCATGAGAGATCATCGTAAACTTCGTGCGTTTGAGTTGGCCGATGCGCTGGTGCTTGCCGTGTACGACGCTACGCGGCAGTTTCCACGTGAAGAACAGTATGGACTGACCTCGCAGCTTCGGCGTGCTTCCGTTTCGATCGCGTCCAACATCGTCGAAGGCTGCGCCCGTTCATCGTCCGCCGATTACACGCGATTTCTCGATATGGCCTTCGGATCGGCCCGCGAGGTCGAGTACCAGCTTTCGATTGCAGCCAGGCTCAGCTACATGCCGCCAGAGGTCGCCGCCGCGCTTGCAAAGCAAGCCGACGAAACCGCGAGAGTCCTATCCGGCCTGCTACGCTCGCTGCGTGCCAAGACCTGAATCCCTCAAGCCTCACGCCTCAAGCCCCAAGCCTCCCATGTCCAGTGTTCACAACTTCGGCGCGACTGGCGACGGACAAACCGACGATACCGCCGCGATTCAGCACGCCATCGACGATGGCGAGGGCGTCGTAGAATTCCCCCGCGGCGATTACCTCATCACGCGGACCATTGAAGTCGACACGACGAAGCGCGGCCGCCTCGGCATCGCGGGCAGTCTCGGCACGGCCAAAATACTCATGGCCGGCCCCGGCCCGGCGTTTCGGCTCGTCGGCAACCACGCTGGCTCGGCCCATCCGTCGCAGTTCAAGCCCGAAGTGTGGCGGTCGCAGCGTATGCCGACCGTTGCCGATATCGAAATTGAAGGCCGCCACGCCGAGGCCGACGGCATCGAACTGACCGGCACCGTGCAAGCGATTGTCCGCGGCGTCGGAATGCGCGGGCTGCGACACGGCATCTCGCTGCTCAATCGCAATCGCAACACGATCATCGAAGGCTGCCACATCTATCACAACCGCGGAATCGGCGTCCGCTTCGACGGCGTCAATCTGCATCAGATCAACATCATCGGCAACCACATCAGCTACAACCGCCTGGGCGGCATCCGCATCGAGCGGAGCGAAGTACGCAACTTGCAAATCACCGGCAACGACATCGAGTACAACAACGACGCCACGCACGGCATCGCCGACGATCCGACCGCCGAGATTTACATCGACACGACCGCGCCGGACGCCAC